>CANBVO010000008.1 GCA_947372915.1 Actinomycetota bacterium
GCCGGTGTCGAAATCAAACATAAATTTAGGAACCAAGAAGAGGCTCAATCCCTTTGTACCGGGACCAGCACCTTCTGGGCGAGCAAGAACAAAGTGAATAATATTTTCATTGAGATCGGAATCGCCGGATGTAATGAAGCGCTTTGTTCCGGTGATGTGCCACGTGCCATCTGGTTGTTGCACCGCCTTGCTGCGACCCGCACCAACATCTGAACCAGCATCAGGTTCGGTGAGCTGCATGGTTGCGCCCCAATCGCGATCAACCATCAACTTTGCAATCTTGAGTTGCTCGGGAGTTCCAAACATATGTGCCACATGTGCAAAGGCGGTTCCAGATGCATAAATATGAATGGATGGGTTAGAACCCAAAATCATTTCGGCAATTGCCCAACGAAGTGATGATGGAATCGACGTTCCACCTAATTCGACGGGAGCATCAATTCGCCACCATTCGTTATCCATGTATGTGCGATAAGACTTAATAAAACTTGCAGGGAGTTTTACATCGCCAGTCTCTTTATTAAATTGCGTGCCGACTCGGTCGCCTTCAATAAAGGATGCAGCTAAATCATTTTCAGCCATGCGCTTTACTTCTTCGAGCATGCCCATTGCGGTATCGCGGTCGAGATCTGCGTAAATCGAGGTTCCTAGAATCTTCTCTTGACCCAAGAGGTCATAAAGGCAGAATTCGATATCGCGCAGATTAGATATGTAATGTCCCATGGCTTAATAATGCTACTGGTGAGTAACTTAATCAAGACTGACCTTCCGCAGGATGCGCCGGTTCTGGGCGGCTGCGCGATAGGGTTTCGCCGTGCTACTCAGTGATCGCGATATTCATGCAGAAATTAACTCTGGCCGGGTCAAGGTCGAACCCTTCGACGCAGCCATGGTCCAGCCATCCAGCGTGGATGTCCGCCTCGACCGGTTCTTCCGAGTCTTTGAAAACCATAAGTACTCCGTCATCGACCCGTCCATCGAGCAGAGTGAACTCACTCGCGAGATTGCCGTTGAACCCGATGAGGAATTCATTCTGCACCCTGGCGAATTCGTATTAGCGAGTACCTACGAAGTTATTACTTTGCCTGACGATATTGCTGGTCGCCTAGAAGGAAAGTCTTCACTCGGACGCCTCGGCCTTCTCACTCACTCCACTGCGGGATTTATTGATCCAGGCTTCTCGGGGCATATCACTCTCGAACTTTCGAACGTAGCAAACCTTCCTGTCAAACTTTTTCCTGGAATGAAGATTGGTCAGCTCTGTCTCATCAAACTCTCATCACCTGCTGAGCATCCATATGGCTCTGCGCTCTACGGATCTCGCTACCAAGGCCAGCGTGGCCCTACTGCGAGCAAGTCGTGGCTTAACTTCCACAAATCCAAAATCCAATAATCATAAAAGTTAAGTAGACTTTTTCTCATGTCTACTACCCTGATTATTGTCATCGCAATTCTCGCCCTCTTTGCTCTCTATGCAATTTCGGGCTACAACCGACTCATTCGTTTGAATATCTCTGTCGATGAAGCATTTTCGCAGATTGAAGTTCAACTCAAGCGACGCTCAGATTTAATCCCTAATCTCGTTGAGACAGTAAAGGGCTATGCGACTCACGAAAAAAGTGCGCTCGATAGCGTTGTAGCTGCGCGCGCTAAGGCAACCACCGCGACCACATTTAGCGATGTCGCTGCTGCTGATGGAGCTGTTACGCAAGCGCTTCGTGGACTTCTCGCGGTGACTGAGGCATATCCTGATCTCAAAGCATCAGCTAACTTCCTTGCACTTCAAGAAGAACTATCTACAACCGAAAATAAAGTCTCCTTTGCGCGCCAGTTCTATAACGATAATGTGCGCTCGCTCAATCAAGCCGTGAAGACCTTTCCTTCTTCACTCTTTGTTTCGCTGGCAAAGGTATCGGTTCGCGAATTTTATGTCGTTGATGATCCACAAAATCGTCAGGCACCAAACGTTAAGTTCTAATGTCCGCACTTAACTTTCGCGCACTTCAAGCCTCAAACCAGCGCAAAACATTTGGGTTGCTCGCTGGAATGGCACTTCTGGTTATGGTCGTTGTCTACGCGGCTTTAACCTATTTCGGCAAAGGCGGAGTCGGCATAGTTCCAGTTGCCGTTGGTATCTCACTCATCTCCGTCTGGGGTTCGTATTACTCGTCCGACAAGATTGTGTTAACCATGACTGGTGCTCAGCAAATTTCATATGAAGATAACCCCAAACTCTTTGATTTAGTTCAAGAGGTCTGTATTGCCAGCGGGCTGCCGATGCCCAAGGTTGCAATCGTCACCGATACCGCACCTAATGCCTTTGCAACTGGCCGCGATGAGAAGCACGCGCTAATTGCATTTACGACCGGGATTCTAGAAGTAATGGACCGCAATGAGCTTCAAGGAGTTATTGCCCACGAGATGGCACACGTAGCAAATCGCGACACTTTGGTATCGGCAATAGCTGCAACCACGGCAGGTGCGATCGCGCTACTCAGTGACTTCATTATGCGAATGATGTGGTTTGGCGGACGTCGCGATGATCGCGACAATAATTCAAACCCATTGGCGCTAGTTGCCTCATTACTCGTATTAATTTTGGCGCCGTTAGCAGCGATGCTTCTGCGTTCTGCCATCTCTCGCAAGCGTGAATCGTTAGCTGATGCAACTGCCGTTGCCTTTACTCGCAACCCAGCAGGTTTACGTGCGGCCCTAGAGGTTCTCGAGCGAGATACAACCGTTGTGCATCAACGCTCTACCGCCGTGGCGCACATCTGGATTGAGTCACCACTCGATGCCACATCGGTTTCTAAATTATTTTCTACACATCCACCCATCGCTGAAAGAATTGCAACTCTTCGTGCGATGGAAAATAACCCTGCTTAGCCTTCTGCAATAGGGAAGTGCAAGGTAAAGGTAGAACCCTTTCCTACCTCTGAGCTCACACTCACGCTGCCGCCATTGGCTTTCATTACGGCTTCCACAATGGATAGACCAAGACCACTTCCTTCACCGCTAGCGCGAGTACGTGAAGCGTCCGCACGATAGAAGCGTTCAAAAATCTTCGTTTGTTGTTCGGGAGCGAGACCAGGACCGAAGTCGCTGACGGAAACGAAAGTTTCATCTTGGTTTTGAGAAATCGAAACAGTGATCTGAGTTCCCGCAGGTGTATGTGAGCGGGCATTGGCAAGCAAGTTTGCAATGGATTGGTGGATTCTCATCGAATCACCGAGGACATATATCTCTTCATCAGGTGCATCAATAGTGATGGGGTGGGAAGGACCAGCGGCTCGCGCAGAAGCAACAGCTTCTTGCACTAGTAACGAGATATCGACCGGCTCACGTTCAACCTCACGTTGCTGATCGAGGCGAGCTAGAAGAAGTAAATCTTCAACCAAAGAACCCATGCGAATCGACTCTTTCTCAATTCGACCAATAAGTTCGCGCGTCTTTTCACCTTCCGCAATTGCACCCTGGCGATGTAGCTCGGCAAATCCTCGTATCGCTGTAAGTGGAGTGCGAAGTTCGTGGCTGGCATCGGCAACAAAGCGACGCAATTTACTTTCAGATTCAGTGCGCGCAGCAAAAGCGCTCTCAATCTTTGAAAGCATCGTGTTGAGTGAGGCGGTTAAGTGGCCGACCTCGGTCCGAGGATTCTTCTCATCTAAACGAGCGGAGAGATCGCCATCTGCAATGGCAGCCGCAGTCTTTTCGATATTGCTTAATGGCCGTAAGCTCAAACGAATCATGAGCCAAGCGATGAGCGCAATCAAGGCTAATACAATCAAACTAATTAAGAGGTAGAGCCAACGAAGCTCGCCCAGTGTTTTGTCCACGCTATCTAACGCGACCGAAACAATGACGGTGCCCTCACCGGATGGAAGCAATCGCGCTAATGCGCGAATTTCCGGCAGGTTTCCCTTTTGTTCTACGGTAAAAGGTTTGTCATTCTTATTAATAACATCAACCGGATCAAAGCCAGCGAATGGGCTAGTTGCGGAAGTGCCTTCTAGTTCGCCACCAAAGCGAGCCAGAACTTTGCCCGACACATCTAAAACCGTCACTGAGGTGGCTGTGGGGACTCCACCGAGCGGGCGTACTGGCTTGAAGGAATTTGTTGAATCATCGCTCTCAACAAAGTTGGGATCAATTCCGGCGCGATCCAAACGCAAGATTGATCCGCCCGCAATAGAAGTGAGTTGGGAATCAACTTGGCGCACAAGGAAGGAGCGCATCAAAGTATTTGACGCAAAATCTGATGCGAGAATGGCAACTGCTGAAAGTGAGAGCGAGACGAGAATAAGTCGATTGCGCAGTGACCAATTGCCGGCCGAGAGCCGGCTCAAGGTGCTGCGCTGCTTATTCATTTAATTAGTCTACTTCTACCCAACAACTACTTAGTAGCTGGAAGGCGAAGGCGGTATCCAACCCCACGAACAGTGTGAATGAGTTCTGGACCCTCTGCATGCAATTTCTTGCGAAGGTAAGAGATATAGGTTTCCACGATGCCAGCATCGCCACCGAAGTCATATTGCCAAACATGATCAAGTATTTGAGATTTGCTGACCACGCGATTGGCATTGATCATCAAATAACGGAGCAAGGTAAATTCGGTAGGGGAGAACTCGATCAGCTTTCCGCCGCGACGTACTTCGTGAGTTGCTTCATCAAGTTCGAGATCTGCAAAGCGAATCTTCTCTTCATCTTCTTCAATTTGGGTAACACCGATACGGCGAAGTAGTGCGCGAATACGAGCAACGAGTTCTTCTAAACTAAAAGGCTTGGTTAAATAATCATCGCCACCGACTCGATTGCTCAAACCTTCAATCTTGTCTTCGGTCGTATCTTTTGCAGTAAGGAAAAGAACTCCGACGCTATGTCCATCTTGACGAAGTTGTCGGCAGACTTCAAAGCCATCTTGTCCCGGCATCATGACATCGAGAACGATTGCATGTGGGCGAAATTCTTCGGCAACGACGAGCGCTTCTGATCCATTGGCAGCGGTGCGCACTTCAAAGCCGACAAAGCGAAGGCTGGTGGCAATAAGTTCGGAGATATTGGGTTCATCATCAACAACCAAGATGCGCTGGGTAAGTGTTGCGCCATTAACTGAAGTATCTGACTTTTCTTTAACTGCGTTCATATCTTGAACCTTCCATCTAGCTGCAATCTGGGCGATTGCTTAACTGATGTGAAGAATTCTCCCACTGGCTGGGAAGTTCCTGAGAACAAGCAGAGAGGGGACTTTTAATCTAAAGGGGCTTTATCCACAGGCTTTATCCACCATGTGGAGAATTACATAGGTGTTATTTAACGCCATTCCTGCTTTAACGCCATTGCGTGGCGAGACTGAAGCCCAGGGCGATAAATCCAAAGCCGAGGACCATATTCCAAGCGCCGATATTAGGAATTGGATACTTGGTGGCAGTGACATAGAAGATGACGATCCAGATAAGGCCGGCGATAAAGGCACCAACCATGACTGGGGCTAACCACTTTGGGCTCTCGGTTGGAACGGAGGAACCTTGAGCGACTGAATCAGGAATGTATTGCTTATCCTTCTTGCGCAAGCGTGATTTAGGCATGAGAAAAGGTTACACCACCTCGAACGGAAACTAATTCAACTTATTAACGGTGACCGTAACCGAGGAACCAATGATTTGAGTCGATCCAGCAGCCGGAGCTTGGGCCAAAACTGTGCCCGGTTGCTGGGTGGAATCGCTTGCATAAATAACATTGGGGAGGAAGCCAGCTTGAATCAGAATGGTCCGCGCTTGGATTTCGCTAATTCCCACAAGCTCTGGAACTTCAATATTTCCAGATGAAATTTGGAGAACAACTCCACTCCCGGCTGGAATGGTCGTGCCAGGAAGTGGTGAAACGCTGAGCACAACACCTGGCGCTTGATTCGAATCAATCGGAAGGGTTTGGGTAATGACTAAACCAACCGACGCGAGTTCATCTCGAGCAGCGGCCAAAGTTTTACCGGTGAGATCAGAAGGAACCGCAGTATCCCCGGGGCCATCGGAGAGCGTGAGTGTGACGCTGCTTCCCTTTTGCACTTTGGATGAAGCAAGCGGCAACTGGCTAGCGACTCGATCTTTCGGAATTCGAGAGTCGGGCGCGTGCGCGATATTGATTGTGAAACCGGTTAATAATCCAGTCGCTTGGGCTTGAGTTAATCCAACAACGTTGGGCAATTCGTAGAGCGCGGAATTTTTGGTGCTGCCACGACCGCCGAAGAAGAGAGCAGCAATAAGTAATAGAACTAGTGCAGTTGTACCTGCACCTAAAACAATAAATTTACGGCGAGGAACAACGCGACGAATCTTTGTGGTGACGCTCTCACCTTTGAGCGCTCGCAAGATATCAGCCAACATCAGACCAGCATCTTGATAACGATGCGATGGATCCTTCGCGAGAGCGACGGCAAGGATGGTGTCGAGACTCAGATCTAAATCCGGATTAATTTCGGAAGGCGCTGCAAATGATGCGGATACATGTTGGTAGGCAATCGAAACCGGAGTATCTCCAGTAAATGGTGGTCGGCCTGTCAAAAGTTCGTACATCAAGCAGCCGACTGAATAAATATCGCTACGCGCATCAGCAACTTCGCCAGTTGCTTGTTCTGGCGATAGATATTGAGCGGTGCCAACCACATTCCAGGTATTTGTCATGGTGGCGCCGATATCGTCCATCGCGCGCGCGATGCCAAAGTCCATCACCTTCACATCACCGGTATCAGTCACCATAATGTTTCCGGGCTTGATATCGCGATGCACGATGCCATTGGCATGCGAGTAGTTCAGCGCATCAAGAATTCCTGCAACAATTTCTAACGATCGATCAATGCCAGGTGGGTTATCGCTATTGAGTAATTCGCGAAGCGTCTTACCCGTGACTAGCTCCATCACAATATAAGAGTTGCCATCTTCTTCACCAGAGTCGTAAACCGAGACAATGCCTGGGTGGTTGAGTCCAGCAGCAGCAAATGCCTCTTTACGAAAACGAGCAACAAATGATGGATCTCTCGCTAAATCACTACGAAGCACCTTTACCGCGACATCACGGGCAAGACGTGTGTCACGACCGAGATAGACATCGGCCATTCCACCGGTACCAATCATCTGCGCTATTTCGTAGCGACCCCCGAAAACTTTATTCATTAGCTGCTCCTAATAGATAGGAGACTGAATCTTCAGTGCCTTCAACAACTTCTGCCCAGATGATGGTGACATTGTCTGGTGCACCAGCAGCTTTCGTTGCCGATAGAAGGGCATCGACTAAAGCGGAGCCTTGGTTAGTTTTAATAATTTTTTCAATCTCCTCGTCCGAGAGGACGCTACTCAAACCATCGCTACAGAGAAGGAAAAAATCCCCCTTTTTAACTGGGTAAACCATGAGAACTGGATCAATTCCGGAATCGCCCATCAACACTTGAGTAAGAATCGAACGTTGGGGATGGCTTCGCACTTCTTCCGGAGTTAAGCGACCCTGGTCAAGAAGTTCTTGCATCACCGTATGGTCATAACTCAATTGCTTGAGTTCGCCATCAGCAAAGTGATAACAGCGAGAATCGCCAATATGTAAGAGTTCTACCGATTTGTCGTTGATGTGAAGGGCGGTAAGTGTGGTTCCCATTCCTGCGTATTCGGGAGTCTGATTTCCTTCGTGCAAAATTGCATCATCTATTTCATGTGAGACGCTTAATAAAATATCTTGGCGGGAGTCCTGATCAATCTCTGAATCCTCCAGAATAGGTGCCAATTTTTTGAGAGTGGTGACAGCAATCTTGGAGGCGATTTCACCCGCTGCATGTCCGCCCATTCCGTCGGCGACCGCAATCAACATCGGCGAAACGAGACCGGAGTCTTCGTTACCGTTTCGGACTAGACCAATATCGGAGAGCGAGACCGAGCGAAATACCAATGACATGGCTCGTTCCCTTCCCACTTCAATTCAAGCTTTAACTTAACCGGTATGCCGATAGCCTAATCCCACATGAAAATCTATGCACATAGGGGCGCCCATATCGGGCTGACCGAGATGAGTTCGCAGGCGTATCGCGCTGCGATTGAGCAAGGTGCTGACGGTTTTGAATGCGATGTTCGCTTAACTGCCGACTTAGAACTTATCTGTTGGCACGATGCAGATACCCTGCGAATAACCGGTCGAAAAGCAGTCATCGGAAGTACTCGATTTGAAGATTTGAAGTTTGCAGATCCGATGAAGCTCGAAGAACTCTTGCGCCTTGCGATTGACCACAAGAAAAATCTTGCAATTGAGACCAAACATCCAGTCACCACCGGTGGCTTAGTTGAGAAGAAAGTACTTGAACTTCTCTTTTCTTATGAAGACGAAATCGAGAAGAGCGGAATTGAAGTTCTTTTAATTTCATTTTCCTGGCGAGCGATGCAGCGATGTAAAGAGACAGCAATTAGCACTGGATTTCTCTTCACAAGAAAATTCCTTGCCTCACTCGCAATGACTCCAGTCATCGGACCGAGTATTGATTTAATTCGCAAGCATCCCGAGTTGGTCGCGCAGGCACATCGTGAAGGAAAGTCAGTCTTTCTCTGGACCGTTAATTCCGATGAAGATATTCAACTCTGTTTACGCTTAGGGGTGGATAGCATCGCGACCGATAACCCGGCTCGAGCAAGGAGCTTGCTCGGTTAGAATAAGCAAGTGAGTAGATATGCATATCTGGGGCCTTCGGGAACATTTACCGAAGCTGCACTCAAGCAGATCACCACAGCTTCAGATGAATTAATTCCTTGTGCAAATGTCACTGCCGCACTTGATGCCGTTCGAAAAGGCACTGCTGATAAAGCGTTAGTCCCCATTGAAAATTCGGTGGAAGGCGTTGTTGCTCGAACCCTCGATGAATTAGCTACTGGTGACCCACTGGTCATCGTTGCTGAAACAACTCTTCTAGTTTCCTTTGCACTGATAGTTCTGCCAGAAAATGAAGGCAAGCCAATCCGCACGATTGCTACTCATCCACATGCTGAAGCGCAATGCAGAACTTATGTAGCTCGCGAGATTCCTGGCGCAGAAATGATTGAAACACCATCGACGGCAGCAGCGGCGCAGGGTTTAGCCTCGGGCAACTGGGATGCAGCGATTGCCGCCGAAATTAATGCCGAAAAATTAAATTTAAAAGTTATTGCCCGCGATATTGGCGATAACCAAGGTGCAGTCACTCGCTTTGTTGTTGTACAAAAGCCTGGCTCACCATCGCACCCATCTGGAAAAGATCGCACATCCCTAGTTGCCTTTATCGGCCGCGACCATGCTGGTGCACTTCTAGAAATTTTGACCGAATTTGCAAACCGCAATGTCAACCTCTCATTTATTCATTCTCGCCCCACCGGCCGCGGTCTTGGCGATTATCACTTCATCATTGATGTCGAAGGACATATCGAAGATCCCAATGTTCACGAAGCAATCGAGGCGGTTCGCGGGATTTGCGAAGATATTCGATTCTTGGGTTCATATAGGCTTAGCTCATGATTGATCTCAAAGTACTGCGCGAGAACCCAGAGCTGGTTCGCCAATCGCAAAAAGTCCGCGGTGGAGATCCAGCCGTTGTAGATCAATTAATTGCAGCCGATGAAATTCGCCGAGCCGCTGTCACTGAATTTGAAACTATCCGCGCAGAACAAAACGCTCTCTCAAAGTCTGTTGGCGCAGCTAAAGGTGATGAGAAGACCGCACTTCTTGAGAATGCAAAAGAATTAGCCGCACAGGTAAAGGCTGCAGACGCCAAGCGCGCAGATGCAGAAGAGAAGGCCCACCAACTACTCCTGCAAATTCAAAATCTCATTGATCCTGCCGCTCCAATCGGCGGCGAAGAAGATTTCGTAGTTCTCGAACATGTCGGCACCCCACGTGATTTCACTAAAGAGGGTTTCGAACCGAAGGATCACGTTGATCTAGGCAAGATTTTGAAAGCAATCGATACCGAACGCGGCGCAAAAGTTGCTGGCTCTCGCTCGTATTACCTGACTGGACCAGGCGCACTTCTCGAGTTTGCACTCGTGCAATATGCAATCGCCTCTGCAGTTAAAGCTGGATTTATCCCAGTTATTCCACCAGTATTGGTTCGACCAGCAGCAATGGAAGGCACTGGCTTCTTAGGTCAAGCGGCTGAGAATGTTTATCACCTGGAAGAAGATGATGTGTATTTAGTCGGCACATCTGAAGTTCCACTTGCTGCATTCCACATGGATGAAATTTTGGATGAACTTCCCATCCGTTATGCCGGTTATTCATCGTGCTTCCGCCGCGAAGCAGGTACCTACGGCAAAGATACTCGTGGAATTATCCGTGTACACCAATTCGATAAAGTTGAAATGTTCTCATTTATCAAACCTGAAGATGCAGCGGCGGAGCACAAGCGTTTGCTCGAGTGGGAGAAAGATTTCCTTAAAGCAATGGAAATTCCATTCCGCGTTATCGATGTAGCTTCGGGAGATCTCGGCGCATCTGCGATTCGTAAGTTTGATTGCGAAGCCTGGATCCCCACACAAAATGCTTATCGCGAAGTCACTTCCACATCTAATTGCACAGAATTTCAGGCTCGCCGGTTAAATATTCGCTACCGCGATGAGAACGGCACCAAGCCAGTAGCAACTCTCAACGGAACTCTCGTTGCAGTCCCACGCATGATTGTGGCAATTCTTGAAAATCATCAGAACGCAGATGGTTCAGTAAATGTACCCGTTGCCCTTCGCCCGTTCCTTGGAGTAGACACATTAATTCCAGCCTAGGCACCATTCCGGGTCGCCGACCAAAGCTCATTGCTACAGATCTTGATGGCACGATTGTCCGTCACGACAACACAATTACTGAACGCACAGTTGCTGCCTTTACGGCTGCACACAATGCTGGCGTTGAAATTTATTATGTAACAGGTCGCCCACCTCGCTGGATGTCAGAAATTTACGAAGCATTCGGTTTCGGAAATGCAATCTGCGCAAATGGCGCGATGTTGTACGACTTAAAGAATCAAGCAATTCTTGAACAATGGTTGATCTCGATAGAATCGCAATTTGCAATCACCAAGGCACTTCGTGAGGCAATTCCGCCAGTCTCTTTCGCAGTAGAAATTAATGGCACCTTCCATCGCGAAAAGATTTATATACCTCGCTGGGATGCTGGATTGGATAACACCGGTGTTGATGTTGCCGAGGATGCAATGACCGCACCTGCCCTCAAAATTTTGGCACGTTGTTCACATGGCGAATTTTCTTCAGATGAGATGTTAGAGATTGCAACTAAGGCGCTCGATGGAATTGCCAGCGTCACTCACTCCAATCCCACAGATTCACTTCTGGAAATTGCAGCACTTGGCGTCAGCAAAGGTGAAACTCTGGCAAAGATTGCTGGACGTTTAAATATTGCTGCCGAAGATGTTGTCTCCTTTGGCGATAACCCCAACGATTTTTCGATGCTCCGTTGGGCGGCTCGCTCATGGGCATTGTCGGATGGT
Source organism: Actinomycetota bacterium (assembly GCA_947372915.1). Classification (GTDB taxonomy): domain Bacteria; phylum Actinomycetota; class Actinomycetes; order Nanopelagicales; family Nanopelagicaceae; genus AAA044-D11. The sequence goes on from CANBVO010000008.1 coordinate 11,498, forward strand.
CACCCCGATGGCCCTAAGAATTCAAAGTTTGTTGCAGACCCGCATCACCAGGATGGCGTTGCAATGATCATTGAGCAATTACTCGCACTTCCCGAATAGGCGCTACCTCAGTTTTGAGCCTCACTAGGTAACAGGGTAAGTTTGCCCACGGAGGGCTCGCATAGCGGCCGAGTGCACCGGTCTTGAAAACCGGCAAGGGAAACCTTCGTGGGTTCAAATCCCACGCCCTCCGCCATATTTTTCAGTACGCATAAAGTACGCATAAGTTGTGTGGGATTTCACCAGCTGAAAGAGCAATGTGCCTAGCCTTCTACGGGCAGTAGTAGGAAACTTCTCCTTATGGCTAATGGCGTATTTTCTTCATCCCGAGCACAGATTTCGGAGAAGACACTTCGTACCGATAAGTGGTGGCTACAACCTCTCATCACCTTCTCTGTACTTGTCTCCTTCATTATCTATGCAACTTTCCGCGCATTCGAAAATGGAAATTACTTTGTAGAACCGCTGATCTCACCTTTCTATTCACCATGTCTATCGACTGAGTGCGTTCAAGGTGCATCACTTCTCGGTACTCCATTTGGCATCATTCATATCTTTGGAATGACGCTCTCACCAGCACTTATTATTTTGATTTTCCCATTGGGATTCCGTATGACTTGCTACTACTACCGCAAGGCTTACTACCGTGCATTCTGGTTCTCACCACCAGCATGTGCAGTGGCAGAACCTAAAGAGAAGTACACCGGCGAAACTCGTTTCCCACTTCTCTTCCAGAACGCACATCGCTGGTTCTTCTATGCTGGACTTGTTTTCAACGTACTTCTTACTGTTGATGCAATTCTCGCTTTCCGAAATCCAGAGAAGCAATGGGGCCACCTTTCAGTAGGCACACTTGTTCTACTTGCAAACGCCACATTCCTCTGGCTCTACTCACTTTCTTGCCACACCTGCCGTCACACCGTTGGTGGTCGTCTCCGTAACTTCTCGAAGCATCCACTTCGTTACAAGGCTTGGACACTTGTCTCAGTCTTGAACCACAAGCACCAGAACTTTGCGTGGATCTCACTCTTTGGTGTGGCCTTCGCTGATTTCTATGTACGTCAAGTTGCAACCGGCGCTTTCACTAACTTCTACTTCTTTTAAAGGATATTCATGAGCTCTTCTTTAGAACGTCATAAGTACGACGTATTAGTTATTGGTGCAGGTGGTGCTGGACTTCGCGCTGCGGTAGAAGCACGTGAAGCAGGACTTAAAGTTGCCATTATCTGTAAGTCATTGTTTGGTAAGGCCCACACCGTTATGGCTGAAGGCGGCGCTGCTGCTTCTATGGGTAATGCCAACTCCAATGACAACTGGCAGGTTCACTTCCGCGACACAATGCGTGGCGGTAAATTCTTAAACCACTACCGCATGGCAGAACTTCATGCGAAAGAGTCACCAGATCGCATCTGGGAGCTCGAAATGTGGGGCGCGCTCTTTGACCGCACCAAAGAAGGAAAGATTTCACAGCGCAACTTCGGTGGTCACGAATACCCTCGTCTGGCCCACGTCGGAGACCGCACCGGTCTTGAACTTATTCGTACCATGCAACAACGCATCGTTGCCTTGCAACAAAAAGATGCCCGCGATCATGGCGATGCTGAATCTTTCATTAAAGTATTTGCCGAACTCACCATCACTGACATTCTTAAAGAGAATGGCAAAGTTGCTGGTGCTTACGGTTACTACCGCGAGACTGGCGCCGATGTTCTCTTCGAAGCACCTGCAGTTGTAATTGCAACCGGTGGCGTCGGAAAGACTTTCAAAATTACTTCCAACTCATGGGAAGGAACTGGCGATGGCCATGCACTTGCTTTGAAAGCAGGAGCAAACTTGAAGGATATGGAGTTCTTGCAATTCCACCCAACAGGAATGGTCTGGCCGCCATCAGTACGCGGAATTTTGGTTACTGAATCTGTTCGCGGTGAAGGTGGAATTCTGACAAACTCACTCGGCGAACGCTTCATGTTCAAGTACATTCCAGATGTTTTCAAGGATAAGTACGCAGATAATGAAGAAGAAGCAGATCGTTGGTACACCGATCAAGACAATAACCGCCGCCCACCTGAGCTTCTTCCTCGTGACGAAGTTGCGCGTGCGATTAACTCTGAAGTTAAAGCAGGCCGTGGAACAGAACACGGTGGCGTATTCCTCGATGTCTCGAAGCGAATTCCGGCAGATGTAATCAAGAAGCGTCTGCCATCTATGTGGCACCAGTTCTATGAACTCGCTGGCGTAGATATCACCAAGGAAGCTATGGAAGTTGGTCCTACCTGTCACTACGTAATGGGTGGCGTCGATGTAGAACCAGATAACGCAGCAGCAATTGGCGTTCCTGGACTCTTTGCCGCTGGCGAAGTTGCTGGTGGAATGCACGGTTCAAACCGTCTTGGCGGAAACTCGCTTTCAGATCTCTTGGTCTTCGGTCGTCGCGCAGGAATGGGCGCTGCCGAATATGTAAAGAACAACAGCGCAAACCCAGTTTCGCAGAGCACGATTGATACAGCTGCAGCTCGCATCGAAGCGCCGTTCAAGCGCACCGGCGGCGAGAACCCATATGCACTTCATCAAGAGCTTCAAGAAGTCACACACAACTTGGTCGGAATTATCCGCACGAAGAGCGAACTCGATGATGCAATCGTAAAAATTGCTGATATTCGTCGTCGCAGTGCCAGCGTTACTGTTCAAGGAGATCGCAAGTTCAACCCAGGATTCCACTTGGCATTCGACCTCGACAATATGCTTTTGGTTGCAGAATCAACAGCGAAGTCAGCGGTCTTGCGCGAAGAATCTCGTGGTGGACATACTCGCGATGACTTCCCAGGCATGAATTCAACCTGGCGCCAGGTCAATCACATTTCATCATTCGATGGAACTCAAGTGAATGTCGCCAAGAAGCCATTGCCAGCCCTACCTAAAGAGCTCTTTGATCTCTTTGATCCACACGAACTCGAGAAGTACATGACACCGGAAGAAATGTCGAAAGGCGGTTCCAACTAATGGCACGCAAACTTAAGTTGCGCATTTGGCGCGGTGATTCGACTTCTGGTGGATTAAAAGATGTAACCGTTGATGTCAACGAGGGCGAAGTAGTCCTCGATGTGATTCACCGCGTTCAAGCAGAGCAGATGGGCGACCTTGCTGTTCGCTGGAACTGTAAAGCGGGTAAGTGCGGTTCATGTTCTATGGAGATCAATGGCAAGCCACGCCTTGCATGTATGACTCAATGTGCATCATTCGATGAGGATGAAACCATCACCATCACTCCACTTCGTGCATTCCCAGTCATCAAAGATTTGGTTACTGATGTCTCCTTCAACTACAAGAAGGCGATGGAGATTCCTGCATTCGAGCCACCAGTTGGCATGAAGCCAGGCGAGCCACGGATGGAACAGATCGATGTCGAGCGCAGTCAAGAATTCCGTAAGTGCATCGAATGTTTCTTGTGTCAGAACACCTGCCACGTTATTCGCGATCACGAAGAGAATAAGAAGTCCTTTGCGGGCCCACGTTTCTTCATTCGTATCGCCGAACTCGACATGCACCCATTGGATATCTTGCGCAACCGTAAGAAGACCGCACAAGAAGAGCACGGACTTGGATTGTGCAACATCACCAAGTGCTGTACTGAAGTCTGCCCAGAACATATTCGCATCACCGATAACGCCATCATTCCGATGAAGGAGCGTGTAGTTGATCAGAAATATGACCCAGTGCGCTGGTTAGGCTCCAAAATCAGAAAGCGCGAAGGTATTCTTTAAGACATGAAACTCCTCGCTCGCTGGGCAATATTGGCACTAGCGTTCTGGGTAGCCACAGGTTTTCTTTCAGGAATCACTGTCAACGGTGGTTTCTGGAAGTACCTCTGGGTGGCACTTCTCTTCGGCCTTATTAATACATTTATTGGATCGCTACTCAAGCTTCTTACTCTTCCCGCAGTCCTCATCACCTTTGGACTCTTTAGTTTTATTATCAACGCCGCAATGCTGATGCTTACTTCTAGATGGAGCAGCGCGCTAGATGTAAAGAACTTTGGTTACGCTCTACTTGGCTCACTCATTATTAGCGTTGTTTCTTCCATTCTCAATCGCTTCTTTGTGCGAGCACGTTGGCTCTAAGAAATATCTTCGTCGTCTCACTCGGCGGAATTATTGGCTCACTTCTTCGTTGGCTCATTTCGCTCACTTCTCACGAAAATGGTTTTCCGGGCGGAACTCTCTTCGTTAATTTCGCCGGTGCAGGAATACTGCTCATCTCGCTTAACTATTTTCAAGCCCACCCAAACCCTCGCTGGTGGTGGCGGCCCGCAATAGCCACCGGATTCTGTGGCGGCTTCACAACTTATTCAACATTTGCAGTTCAGGTTCAGGATTATCTAGCGAAGAGCCAGTTCGGTCCAGCGCTTATGTATGTTGCAGTTTCACTCATTGGAACATATCTAGTCATGCTCCTAATCTCCAAGAGGCTTAAATTGTGAAGCCACTATTTGTTGCCCTTGGTGCTGGAGTGGGTGCTCCCACTCGATACATAGTCGATTACTACATCAAGAGGCTTCACAAACTTTCGATTCCCGTTGAAACACTTGGAATCAACATACTCGGATCATTTATTTTGGGATTGGTTATTAATAGCAACGGCAATCTGGTCTTACTCATTGGTACCGGCTTTGCAGGATCTTTTACTACTTGGTCAACACTCGCATTTGAGCAACACCAATTAATTAAATCTGGAAGAAAGTTAAGCGCATTGATCTATCTCGTGCTTACTTTGATACTTGGTATTAGCGCTGCTGCGTTTGGAGTTTATTTAACGAAGTAAGTTAGCCATCCAGACTTCGACTTCGTCGGGATGTGCGGGAAGCTCAGCTGAGAGATTGCGGAACCCAGTTTCAGTAACCAAGACATCGTCTTCAATACGCACACCAATGCCACGGTATTCCGCTGGGAATAGCTCATCATCAGGATGAATGTAGAGGCCTGGTTCAACGGTCAGAATCATTCCGGCCGCCAAGATACCTTCGGCATATTGTTCTTTACGCGCTTGTGCGCAATCGTGCACGTCCATACCGAGCATGTGGCTCACACCGTGGACACTCCAACGACGATGTAGTCCTATTTCTGGTTTCATGGATTCTTCCGCGGTTACGGGCAAGACGCCCATGGCTTCTAAACCCATTGCTAAAACTTCTTGTCCGGCAAGGTTAATATCCTTAAAGCGCGCTCCAGGTTTAACGGCAGCCATTGCTGCTCGCTGGGCTTCATAGACCAACATGTAAATCTTGCGTTGGGCGTCCGTAAATTTTCCGTTGACCGGAAGGGTGCGAGTGATATCGGCGGTGTAATAAGAATCCACTTCAATTCCGGCATCAATGAGTATGAGGTCTCCGGTGCGGACATCGCCATCGTTACGAATCCAGTGGAGGATGCACGCGTGTGAGCCGGCTGCAGCAATAGTTTCGTAACCCAAATCATTGCCTTCCAAACGGGCACGGCCAAAGAAGGCGCCTTCAATAATTCGCTCACCACGGGTGCGACTAGATGCCGCAGGAAGCACACGGACCATGTCGGCAAATCCACGAGCAGTCGCATCAATTGCTTTCTGCATTTCATTTACTTCATAAGAATCCTTAATCAATCGCATCTCAGATAGAGCTGTTTCGAAACTAGTATCGGCGAGCGTGAGTAGAGCTTTACCAGAAAGTTCTGATTCAAGAGTTTCAATATGAGCAGCTTTTATCGAATATCGAGTTTGAGTCTCTTCAACAGTTAATCGTCTTCCTACCCAAAATTCACCATAGCGAGAGTCACGGTAAAAAGCCTCGCTGTCGCGAGTTGATCGTGGGCGAATAAAGAGTGTCGCCTCGTGTCCACCCGTTATCGGTTGCATTACAAGAACCGCGTCTGGTGTCGCATCTCCGGCTTCTAGACCAAGTAGCCACGCAAAAGCAGAGTGAGGACGGAATCGATAATCAGTGTCATTACTTCTTACCTTGAGCGATCCTGCTTCGATCTTTAATGCTTGACCCGGGTACATCTCAGAGAGTTTCTTTCTGCGTTCGGCTGCAACCAAGGTACCGGCAGCAGGCGTTAAACCTTGAAGAGGAGTCTCTGCCCAACCAGTGGACATAAATTTGTTGAGCTGATCTGCTACCGCTGTGTCATGGCCTCGTGAGCCGTCCTTTTTCTGTTCACTCATGCGCTAAAGGATAGTGGAGGGCAGGAAACTATTCTTGGAGATGCCAAATTTCCTTCATCTCAATGAGATTTCCTTGATTATCTGCCAAGTTAACAATGATGTCTTCAAACCATTTGGACCACTTTGCATTGACTTCATATTTTCCAAGTTTTTCAAATGCAGTTGCTTTGTTGGGAACTGCTTCAAGGTAGCCAACGGCAGTGAGGCCGCGACGGAAGATGGTGTAATTAGTAAAGCCACATTCTTTAAGTGCCTCGACAAGTTCAGGCCAGATCTCGTTATGGCGCTTCTCGTATTCAGCGACTTTGCCCTCGTAGATTTCGAAGGTAAAACAGACTCTCTCCATTTATTTAGACCTTTCTATTGCACTTCTCGAGATGGCACCTTTAGGCGCTCTTGACCTTTAACAAGAATATTGGATACTTATCCGCAGTCCAAGTGAAAAGGAAGAATAAATATGGCAAAAGTCCGAGTCGGAGTTATTGGCGCTGGTAGCTGGGCGCTGGCCTCGCACCTTCCCAATCTTGCAAAGCATGACGACCTTGAGTTTGTTGGCATCTCTCGCAAAGGGCCAGAAATTCTTAAGAAGATTGCAGATCGCTACGGATTCCAAGTTGCCTCTGAAGATTACCGAGATGTCCTTGAAGCAGGTGTTGATATCTGTGTCATCGGAAGTCCAACCGGATTGCATCACGAACATGCCAAGGCTGCACTCGAAGCAGGCGCACATGTCATGTGCGAAAAGCCAGTCACAATTGATCCAGCGGATGCTTGGGATATCGATGCCACTGCAAAGCGCGTGGGCAAAGAGTTAATTATCGCTTTCGGTTGGAACTACTTACCAATGATGCAAGAGGCTAAAGAATTAATGGAGAAGTATGGAATCGGTGAGCTAGAACATCTCACTCTTCATATGTCATCTGCTACTCGCGAACTTCTCTCTAATACCGGTGCCTATCCAGATGCCACGCCAGAATCTTTGCCAGAGCAGAAGACCTGGACTGATCCCAAGCTTTCGGGTGGCGGATATGGCCAAGCACAATTAACTCACGCTCTCGGCATGGGATTGTGGCTGACCGGCGCTCGCGCTGAATCAGGTTTTGCACTGATGAGTGCGCCCATGAGCGCGCCAGTTGAAATGCACGATGCAATTGCCTATCGCTTCGACAATGGTGCAATTGGCGCTGTCTCCGGAGGCTCCGCTCACGCAGCGGCCCACAAGGCTTATCACGCACATGAACTACGTGCGATTGGTTCTGATGGTCAATTACTTTTGGATCTAGAGCGCGCAGCAGTGTGGCTCTATCACAAGGGCGAGAACATCAAGCTTGAGCTCGATGATGACGCTGGTTATTACAACTGCCAAGGTCCAATCGATGCACTTGTCGCAGCTGGCAAAGGTCAGAAGTTTAAGAATTACTCACCAGGTGAACTTGGCGCTCGCTCTGTAGAAGCTTTGGATATTGCTTATCGAAGCGCCGCTAGCGGAAAGCTGGAGCATCGTCGATAGGAATCTGCAGCACTAGTTATTCCTGCTTTACCCCATTTAATTTCGCGCCAGGAAATTTCTTCTGGCGCTCGCACTACATATTCTTCGTGCGTACCCGTAGAAGTTTCTACCCGTACTTTTCCGGCGCCAATTGGCATATCTTCAAACTCTAATTTAGTTAGAGATAAGAAATGCGATGCGCTCTGCAAATTAGTGGGATCTCCCGATTCCCACAGAGCAGCAACGGCATATGCAGAGTTCCACCAAGCCCCGCCTCGAGATGCATCGAGAATTCCTTGCACAGAAGAAGGAAGTACAACGGTGATTGAATCCACTTTTTCCTTCAGTGCTAAGTACAACTTTGAGGCAGCCGTAACAGCTGAATGTGCAAAACCATTTGTATCAATAAGGCGAAGCTCTGCGGTATCGACGCCATTTAATATTTGAGTTGTTGAACCTTCAATAGAGAACATCTCGTAGAGTCCACGCGGCCCGTTCCAAATATCTTCAACATGTGGCGCGCCAATTAATACGGCATGCGCGCTGGCGACACCTAAAGAAATAGCTGCTGCGCGATTTGTTTGCGGAGCACCTTTACGTTCAAAGCCAGCTTGCGGGGATCCGCCAATATTCATCGCGCAGATGTGAAGTGCATTTATGTGTTGTTGTTTGGTAAGTCCAAGTGCAATTGCGGCCGTTGAAGTCGCAGCAAAGGCGCCACTTGTTGAGGTGACATGCCACTTGGAACGATGTGGAGTTCCAAAGAAATTAGCAATGGTTGCACCAGCACGGTAGCCATATGAAGCCGCTTCATAAACCTCTTCAAGTGAAAGTTTCTTTTCAACTCCAATCGAAGCAGCAATTGGCCAGATAATCGAACCGGGATGAGTCAATACCTGCCAATCAACATCATCCATATCAAGTGCACTCGCATAAAGCCCTAGAGTTACTGCCCGCTCGGTAATTCCGGTGCCCAGTGGCGGCTGGCTTAGGCCATAGTGCTTTTCGCCAAGCACGGCACAGGCAACAAAGTCTTGAAAGAGAATATCTAGGCGATCCTTTTTAAATTCAATTGCATCGTCGGTCAAGGCATTGAGTATTAAATTTCCGAGCTCTGGATCATGCATGAACAACTGCCTTACTACTTGAGCGAGGTCGATAGGTCGTTGGAACGACTGCTTGAGAAGGAGCCTCATCAGCAATCAAATCAAGTATCAACCTTGCCGACTGACGGCCCATCTCTTCTGGGTCACGATAAACAGAAGATAAATCCGCGGTAAGCACATCAAACATTGGCCATTCATCTAAAGCAACAAATGCAATATCTTTCCCTGGCTTCAACTTAAGTTCTTTGAGCGCTCGAAGCGCGCCAGTGGATGCACCAATTCCGCCAGTGATTAAGGCAGTAGGTTGATTCTTGCCACTAAATAAATCTTTGGTTTGCTCGTAAGCAAACTCTTCACCAAATTTTCCAAGGCGCATGAAATTTTCATCGACCTTAATTTTGGCATCGCTCATGGCCTCTTCAAATCCCTTAATGCGGTTTCGAGAAATAAATACATCTTTCCGCCCCGAAACAAAAGCAATCTTCTTATTACCATTCTTAATTAAATCCGCTGTCGCTTGCTTTACGCCTTGGGCATGATCACAGATAACGGCGCTGGCATTAAGACCGGTGACTTCACGATCGAGAAGTACTACTGGCGCGCCAAGTTCGTTAATGGTATTTCGAACATATGGCGAATCTTCTGAAACTAAAGAAGCAATCACCCCATCGATGCGACGACGCTTGAAGAGCGCAAAATTTTCTTTCTCGGCATCGAGATCGCCATGGGAATTAATTAAAATCATGGAGTAGCCAGCTTTACGCAATTCATGTTCAGCGCTCTGCGCGACAATCGAGAAGAGCGGATTAGTGATATCTCGAATCATGAATCCGATGGTGTTGGTTGCACCTTTGCGAAGTGATTGGGCTAAGTGATCGGGTTCGTAACCAAGTTCGGCAACTGCGGCTTCGACTTTGGCGCGCATCTTCTCCGAAACATCCAAGTGGCCCGAGAGAACTCGCGAGACGCTGGAAATCGCGACGCCAGCTTTAGCTGCAACATCGTGAATCGTGATGCGATTCTTTCCCATGGTCAGCGAGGTTAGTCCCGCCGCCCACTAATAAGAATAGAAACTGGAAATTTTTTCCAGAAATAATTTCCAAGGGGGATATTGACACGGGGCTTTTCCCGCTTAGACTTAGGAATCGTTTCCAGTAATTACCAGCCCGGGAGGCAGATCGTGGACTTAACCATCACTCGTGTCGAAACAGAGTCAGTCCGCGTTCCATTGGAGACGGTTTACAAGGGAAGTCACTACAAGATGACTCACCGCTCGACCACAATCACTCGCATCTTCACCAAGTCTGGCCTCGTCGGAGAGGCATACGCTGGCGATGAGGATGCGGGATTGCTCGAGATCGACAACATCATTCATGAAGAACTCGCCCCATTGATTTTGGGTAAGGATGCATTTGAAATCGAGAAGCTCTGGGAGCTCTGCCGTCCTGCTACTTGGGACATTCTTCGCGATCGTCGATTAGGACTTGTCGCAACAGCATCCATCGATGTCACCCTCTGGGATTTGCTCGGCAAGGCCTATAACGCACCACTCTGGAAGTTGTGGGGCGGTTATCGCTCCAAGGTTCCGGTTATCACTATCGGCGGTTACTACGGCAGCGATTTAACAATTCAACAAGAAGTCGAATACCTTCTTAAAGAACAATTTGCAGGCATGAAATTTAAGATCGGTGGCCTCGAGCCAGAAGAGGATGCAAAGCGCTTTAAGGAAGCACGTCGCGTTGGTGGCGATAACTTCCGCATCGCAGTAGATGCAAACCAGGGTTATACCGTTCCACAAGCAATCAAATTCTCACACCTCGTCGCTGATGACAATCTCTTGTGGTTCGAAGAGCCATGTATCTGGCAGAACGATAAGAAAGCAATGCGCGATGTTCGCTATGTCGGCAACGTTGCTGTTACCGCGGGTCAGACAGAATTTTCAGCTGCCGGTTGCCGCGACTTGATGGAGACTGGATCTATTGATTACTGCAACTTTGATTCTTCATGGTCCGGTGGACCGACCGAATGGCGCCGTGCAGCAGCAATCGCAACTGTTTACGATGTAAAGATGGCGCACCACGAAGAGCCGCAGGTTGCTTCACACCTTCTTGCCTCGATTCCACACGGTACTTATCTAGAGTTCTTCCATCCAAAGCGCGACCCCATCTGGCACAACATGATTGCAAACCGTCCAGAACTCAAAGACGGTCATATGCAATTGCATGACACCCCCGGTCTTGGCTGGGAACTCGATCGCGACTACATCAAGAAGTACCGCATCGCAGAGCGCGTTTCAGAACTGAAGTAAATTACTTAATAATTTTCTTTAGTAGTTCACCTTGGCTTGTTGCAAACCGCTCGCCCATGAGCCTGTATCCATCGGGGTTTGGGTGCAATTGATCAGGCATCATATGGACATCGTCTGGTCCAAATAGATCTAACCCATTGAGGTAGTAGAGATTTGAATCTTCACGCTTAGAGACTGCTGTTTCAAGCAAAGTTCTGATTCGAGGCAGATTAAGCGCACCATGGCTTAAGTCGTGAGAACGAGGTTCTGAGTACAACCCAGCGCTTCCAATCAAAGTTGGTCCTGGATTCTCTTCATGAAAAGGACAGCAGATTGGAGAAATCACCATAATTGGAGTGGTTGGCTTTTTCTCTCTAATGGTGTCAAGAAAATTATGAACTGCAGGGACAAAACTTCGCTCGCGCATAGAATCTGCATTGACGACATTAATGCCCATTTTTAAAGAAATAAAATCTGCATCAACATTTGCGATACTTCGTGCCACGAATCCATCGACATGGCATTCGCCTGCAAATCCCATATTTCGAATATTAAGATCTAAAAGTCTTGACGCATGTACATTCCAAATATTCATTGGTCTTTGTGCCTCGACACAATGACTTATAGAACTTCCGTAGTGCACCCACTTCTTTCTAGAGTCCGGAACGGGTGCGAAAATCTCTTGATTGGCTGCAATTGATTCTATTTCAACGACTCCAGAAGAGGGCAACCAGATTTCTACTTCTTTTCGATGATTACCCAATCCTTCAAAAGTAATTATTTCGTTTTCACCTTTTATATATTCTTCATTAGTTACAGCCGGGCCATCCATGGAGAGTCTGACTACTCCGCCCTGCAGGGTTTGCACAGTAGAAAACTCTTTGCCATCTATGAGCAGATCGAATCCAGCGAGCCCTGGCTCTTCAGCTAGGTCCTTGATGGTTAACCGGTAAACATGAACCGACAATTCAATCTTTTCGGAGGAGGTAGCGAAGCGAAGTCGCACTCCAGAAGGCATGTTCGCCCATCGTCCGATATCCCCTTTGGCGTATTGGGTCTTGGTCCATGCGGGCAGCCGGGAAATGGTCGTCCAACCAGCCTGATTTACCTCGACTTCCAGGGCGCCAGCAATCTCAATCGGTGAGCCAGTAAGCGAAGTTTTCATACCGAGCATTATGGCCTTTCAAAAGCGTTCAATTTATAACGATTTATTTATCTCACCCCCAGCCCTCCATTTCTATTGACACTCTCCACTGGGCAGGAAAGGATTCCAGCCACGGCAACAAAGGTGTCCGGGGAAACGGCCTCTCTCACCTTGCCTATAAAGAATGAAAGGTCACGGTGAAGTATGAAAGCTGCTTCTAAATTTCGCGCCGGTGCGATCGCTGCTGTAGCAATTGCTGCATTAGCTGCAACATCAGTGCTTCCAGCAAACGCTGGTCAATTCGACTTCCGCAAGGCTGTTCCAGGTAGCGGCAAGGGAATCACAATCGGTCTCATCGGTCTCGATGATGCAATCGGTTTTGGTAAGGACGTTCACGATTCAATCGCTCGCGAAGCCAAGGCTGCGGGAGCAAAGCTCGTATTTTGCGATTCAAAGCTAAATGCTGCTACGGCACTTAACTGCGCAAAGACATTCAAGCTCAAGAAAGTTCAGGGATACTTGAACTTCCAACCTGTCTCAACAGCTGCTGCTGCAGTATGTAAGGCTGGACCTCAAGTTCCTGTTATCTCAATCGATATCGAACAAGATCCATGCCAAACAGCATTCATGGGTGCTGACAACAGCTATGCAGGACAAGTATCAGGTATCGCTCTTGGAAAGTACTTCAAGTCAAAGTTTGATTGCAAGTTCGATGCATTTATCTCACTTGAAGATTATGGCGTCGGTCTTGTCAACGAAGCACGTATGGGCGGATACCGTTCAGGCTTCGAAAGCATTTGTGGTGCTGGTTCAATCGGAGACAAGCTCATCAAGATTGATGCTGGTCGTCTAGAGCCTGCGCTTGCAAAGATGAAGGATGCTTTGACAACTCTTCCAGATGCTCACAAAGTTGTAGTTGTTGCAATTAACGACGAAGGTATCCAAGGTGCATTCTCAGCAGCTAAGGCTGTTGGTCGCGCTGCAGATATCTACGCAGCTGGTCAGGGTGCTTCAGCTTCAGCATGGTGCGATATCAAGAACACACCAAACTGGATTGCTGATACTGCATACTTCCCAGAGCGTTATGGCGAAATTGGAGTCCCTTACCTCCTTGATCTGATTAAGGGCAAGAAGGTTCCATTCCAGCTAAAGATCAAGCACGTAGCAATCAACGCTTCGAACCTCTTCACAGTGTTCCCAGCTGCAAAGGCAAAGTGCGCATAACTAAATAGCTTAAAGTAGCACCGGTAAACCACATGAATGAAAGGATTTAACTAATGTCGAACACAACGGAATTAATTCGTTTGGAAGGCATAAAGAAGTCCTATAACAGTGTGGAAGTTTTACACGGAGTGGATTTAACTGTGAACGCCGGAGAGGTCATTGCGCTTCTCGGGGAAAACGGAGCAGGTAAGTCCACTCTCGTAAAAATTCTTGCGGGAGATATTTTCCCAACAGAAGGTGTTATCAAGATTGATAATTCTGAGCTGGCTGGCCTTGATGTTTATCAGGCTCGCCAGCTTGGTATCAGAATGATTTTCCAAGAACTTAACGATGCACCAACTCTGACTGTCGCCGAAAATATTTTCCTAGGACAATGGCCAACTTCAGGCGGACGTATTGCATGGAAAGAGTTGAAGAGGAAAGCGCAGGAAGTATTAGATCGCCTCGAAGTGGATATCCCCTTAGACGCAATAGCCGGGTCCCTTCGCGTAGGCGAGCGTCAACTTATAGAAATTGCCCGAGCGCTCATTCAAAATGCAAAGATTTTGGTTCTCGATGAACCCACGGCTGCTCTCTCCAATGTTGAGGTCGAGCGTCTATTTAAAGTAATGGATCAACTCAAAGCGCAAGGCGTAGGCATGGTTTACATCACCCACAGACTTGATGAAGTAACCCGTGTTGCAGATCGCGTGCAAGTTTTGCGCGATGGAAACCCTGTTCTCAATGAATTTGCTAAAGATGTCAGCCGTGATGCTCTCGTAACTGCGATGCTAGGTCACGCAGCAGTAAAGAACGCTCGCCCTGAAGTATCTAAGGGACATACCGTCGCTCTTGAAGTTAAAGGGCTTTCAGATGGTTCGGTCTTTAACGATATTTCCTTTAATGTCCATGAAGGCGAAGTTGTCTGTCTCTTTGGAAAAATTGGTTCTGGTACATCGGAAATTCTCGAAAGTATCTTTGGACTTCGCACAATTACTTCTGGCGAGATTGATATTTATAGTGAGCGCTTTACCCCTAAGTCACCACAAGATTCAGTGTCAAAGAAGATTGGTTACTTGCCAGCAGATCGTCAGCGTTTAGGTTCATTTGCGATCCGCTCTGTTGCTGAAAATCTCTCTGTAGCTTCCTGGGCCCGCATGGCTAAAGCAGGATTCGTGCGCAAGATGGATGAAGAAGCGGCATATGGCACGTGGGCCGATGCGCTCAGCATCAGTGCTCGCCGTGGTCCAAGCCAAGAAATTGCAACTCTCTCCGGCGGAAACCAGCAGAAAGTACTACTCGGTCGCTGGTTTGAAGCTCGCGTAAATGTGCTCTTGCTCGTCGAGCCGACTCGAGGTGTCGACGTTGGAGCCCGTCGCGATATCTACGAAATTATTCGTAAACAAGCAAAAGAGAGCAACATGGCAGTGCTTGTTGCGACCTCGGATTATGAAGAAGTAGTACTTCTCGCAGATCGCGCACTTGTTGTTTCTCGTGGTGCAATCTCAGCAGAATTCACCGATGATTTAGTTCAAGCAAACAAACTCATAGCAGCATCCAGTTAGGAGCAGGACAAAAATGGTAAAACTTAAGTCTGGATCAACGGCGCAAGGCGGCGAAGACGGTGCAAAGAAGCGCCGCAAGATTCCAGATAGCGCGCCGCTAGTGGGCGTCCTGCTTTTCATGATGGTACTTTTTTCTATCACAAGTGAGTACTTCTTCCAGATTGATAACTTTAAGAACGTTCTAGCTAATGCTGCTGTAACTGGAATTGTCTGTATTCCTTCTACATTTCTTATCATCTCGGGCCAAATTGACCTATCGGTTGGTTCTGCCGCTGCAGTCTCAGGAATGTTGCTTGCACAGGTTGTCAATCATCACGGTGTCGTGCTGGGCTTGCTATCTGTTCTTATTTTCGGATTGATCCTAGGTTGTTTCAATGGATTCATCGTCACAGTAATTGGTGTAAATGCCCTAATCACTACTCTTGGTGGTCTTGGATTCCTATACGGAGTGGCACTTCTCATTGGCAACGGCCAAACACTTGGTATGAAGAACTTTGACTGGTTAGGAACAGCACAACCTATTGATATCCCACTTCCAATTCTGATTTTTACTGTACTTGCAATAATTGGTTCCATCACTCTTCGTTTTACAAAGTTTGGACGTTCGATTTATGCAATTGGTTCGAACCCAAATGCGGCGCGCGTTGTCGGTATTCGCTCCAACCGAGTGATGTTTATGACTTTTATACTCTCTTCCGTTGCTGCAGCGCTAGCTGGAGCGGTATTGGCATCACAACTTTCATCTGGCGATCCAAACTCTGGTTTAGGTCTTGAACTCCAAGTGGTTACTGCAATCGTTCTTGGCGGAGCAAGTCTTGCTGGTGGTCGCGGAACTATCCTCGGAACAGTTCTCGGTCTCCTAATTGTTGGCGTTTTAAATAATGGTTTGATTCTCATGGACGTGCCTACATTTTGGCAGCGTATCGCGCAGGGATTGATGCTTATAGTTGCTGTTTCATTCGACTCAATCCGAGCCAAGCTCAATAACACACGGAGTTAAACGATGACGCTAAACGTTTCTACCCAAAGAATCGTTCCAGCTCGTCGCCCTAAGAAGACCGTCAAGGTTGGATTAGTCGCGGGCGGACTCGGAACTTACTGGCCACAATTCCCACACCTCTTGCCACAACT
>CANBVO010000009.1 GCA_947372915.1 Actinomycetota bacterium
ACAGCTGCAATTAGCTTTGTGCCATCATCGCTCATATCGATTGCGTACCACTGACCACCTGGTGCGTTAGTTCTATTTGTCCAAGTCAGGCCCGAGTCGCTTGATGTGTAAATCAAGTTTTGATTTACCACAGCTGCTAATTTTGAACCATCAGGTGATGATGTCACGGCCCACCAGTTAAAGACTGGCGAAGATAATGCAAATGAGCACTGAGTATTGATAAAAGTGCAGGCAAAAGTTGCGAGATTAGAGCCGCTTTGAATTGTAATTGTTTTAACAGATGTACTCAAGAGTGACGGCGTCACAAAGGTTAAAAGGGCTGAATTGCAAGACCCACCAACGGCACATGTTGTTGAAGCAGATGTGACGTTTACTGAGGTGGAATTTGCGATGCTAGTTTTAAAAGTACCCGAGTTGTTATAGAGAGCTAAGGTGGCGACAGATCCAAAAAGATTATTCGGGCTGTTCTGACCAGATGCATAAGTTGCAAGATTGAAATATGTGGAATAGCAATTAGCTGGAATATTTTCGATTTTAAGAGTGGAAAGGTAGAAATTATTTCCTGAAACTGCCGAAGTTGGGGTAATAACTAAGCTAGAACTTCCCGAGCATGCTGTTGTCGCGGCAGCGCCCTGGCCAAACTCAACAGCCGTTGAAGAGATAGCGATGTTTGAAGCCAAGGTTGTGCGAATAAAAAATGTTGTACCAATTAAGGCGAGAATGACGAGGATCGCGGTAGGGATTTTTCCCTTAAAGACCCCGCCACCGACTTCTTCATCGGCTGGGTCATCCCAGTAATAGTCCTCTTCCACGACTGTAGAATACAGGTCTAATCCGGTGGGAGGAAAACCTTATGAAGCTTTTCCTAACTTCACCCGCATCACAACCTGATCACCCAATTCAACGCCAACCACTTTTCTGATTGCATCCTTCATGGGAATTAAATAGCGACCATCTTTGGGGATCACAGCTGTCGTCCACGTGGTCTCATCGATAGTGACAGTCACATAGATAACGCCCCAGCCATATGAATATTCTTTGGCAACGCTCTTAATAATCGCACTATCGCCTTCATCTATGGCTACAAAGTAAAACGGTGCGGGTCCGCGCCATTCAATAACTGGATTAGTGACGTGAAATTCCACAGCTAAATCTTAAGTGCTTTTTTGATCACGGCATCGAGCATCTTTTCGGTGAGTTTGCCGGTGAATGTGTTCTGTTGGCTGGGGTGGTAACTGCCGACAATGATGAGGACTTTCCCCGTTGAACTCTTCAATTTCACAACTACTCCATGTCCGAACTTAGGACGTGGCGATGGAATGGGGTAACCCATCTGACCTAGCTGGGCAAAGAGTGCGGTCCACGCAAAATTGCCAAGTACCAAAATAGATTGTGCGGTTGGTTCTAATAGTTCTAATTCATTTCGGAAATACGGCGCGCAGTTATCGCGTTCTTCGTTGCTGGGTTTGTTATCTGGAGGCGCGCAACGAACAGCGCAAAGAATTCGAGTCTTATATAGTTCCTGTCCATCGTTCTTATTTTCGCTGGTAGGTAATTTTGCGAGCCCTGCCTTATGGAGCGCGCGATAGAGCCAATCCCCCGAACTATCCCCGGTAAATACCCGTCCAGTTCTATTGGCGCCGTGAGCGCCTGGGGCTAGGCCAAGAATTAATAACTCTGCATCGTCCGGTCCAAAGCCCGGTACGGGTTTACCCCAATACTTCTCGTCTTCATAGGCCTTGCGTTTGGTAATCGCCACTTCTTCTCGCCATTCCACTAACCTCGGACATAACGTGCAGTTAGTGATTGTGCGATCTAATTGCTTGAGGCTCTTACTCTTCATCTAGCTCTTGGGTCATTTCATCCAAGACATCGTCCGCGCCATCATCAATATCTTCGACAATCTCGGCAATTTCTTCCTCAATAACTTCTGGAGCAATCACTGGCGGAGCCATTAAGCCCCAAGCGATTCCATCGAGAATATCTGATTCGGAGGCTACGAATTCAGTAGCTCCGGTTGCAATCATGACGCGCGAAAGTACTAATGCGCCAGACGTGATGACATCAACCCGACCTGGGTGCATATAGCCGAGTGCTGCTATTTCTTCCCGGGACATCAATGAAAGTTGTTGGGCAATGCCAAAGACTTTATCTGCAGGTATTCGAGAAAGGTGAATGGAATAGCGGTCATACTCTTTCAGGTCGAGCGCCGCGGCTGCGACAGTTGTTGCGGTGCCAGCCACAGCAATAAGAGTTGTCGCTTTCTTGATAGGGACCGTGCGAGCTGCATCTGCGATTGCGGCATCAATATCTTCAATCGCTGCGGCGACAGAGCGCGCTTCAGGTGGTTGCTTCTTCAGGTGGCGTTCGGACATACGCACGCAGCCAATATTGACGCTTTTGGCTGATTCCACATTCTCGTTACCAAAGACAAATTCAGTTGAACCGCCACCAATATCAACGACGAGAAAAGGCCCACCAATCCCTTTAAGTTCTTTAGTGGCCCCCATAAAGGAGAGTGCAGCCTCTTCGGTACCTGGAATTACCTCAGGCTCGATTCCCAAGATCTCGCGCACGCCATCAATGAAGAGATCGCGATTACGAGCATCCCGGGTAGCGCTAGTCGCGCAGAATCGAATCTTTTCTACACCTTTGCTAGCAATAATTTCGGCAAATTTTCTAGTAGCAGCAAGGGTGCGCTCGATTGCTTCTGGATCAAAGGCCTTGTGCTTATCGACGCCTTGGCCAAGTCGAACAATCTCCATCTCGCGTACGACTTCACGAAAGTTGTCACCATCGATATCGGCAATGAGCAATCGAATCGAATTAGTGCCGCAATCTATCGCTGCAACTCTGCTCATTTCACTTCACTTTCGTCGGAGGATTGTGCGGGGCAAGGATCGGCCAGCCACCATTGTGGGAGTGCTGCGAGTGCTTCATCGCCGAACGGATTGACGCCAGGTCCCGCACCCAGTGAATGTGCAACAAGTGAATGTAAACATTTAACGCGCTTGGGCATTCCGCCAGCAGTAATTCCTTCAACCTCAGGGACATCCATTCCGAGTGCTGCACGCGCCGCTAAATAATCATCGTGAGCAGCAGCGTATTGACCGGCAACTTCTGCATCAGAAGTCAGCCGTGCTTCCATCTCAGCCATCATCCCAGTTGTTTCAAGGGTTGAGATAGCCGCTGTTAAACGCGGGCAGGTGGCGTAATAAAAAGTAGGAAATGGTGTTCCATCAGAAAGTCGCGGCGGGGTTTCGACAACCGCTGGCTTTCCGCACGGACAACGGGCGGCAATAGCGTGCACATCGCGAGGGGTGCGACCGAGTTGAAGCTTGATTGCTTCTAAATCTGCTGGTGTTGGCTGCTTGCTCTCGGTGCTCACAGATGAATCTTACGGATTAGTTTGAGTATTTGTGCTGGTGATGGATGAAACCAACCGTCCATACCAAGGGAGACCGAGCGGAATTTTGTCTGCGACAGGAGCTGCTGGAGCACCTTCATTTGCAGATGTCTGCTCAACTCCTGTGACGATGTATTGAATTTCGCCGGGATAGACAAAGTGAAGTCTGCTTCGTGCTTGAGAAGCGATATATGCCGGATTGTTCCACAGCGCTAAATCTCGTTTAGCAGCATTGAGGGCCGATTCACTGTCATTGAGTTGGGTTCGAAGTGCATTGATCTGTGCGCGCTGCGCGAAATAACGTTGCACGGGTGGTGCGAGTGTGATTGCCATCAAAGCGAGGACCGTAACAAAAGCGAAAGTACGACCAGAAATCCCCCGCGAAGAAGCAATCTTCACGAGGGATTTCTCTTTACGACTCATTTTTGAAGTGCGCTGGAATTCTTACTTGCCTGTGAAACGTGGGAATGCTCCGCGGCCAGCATAAAGCGCTGAATCACCAAGCTCTTCTTCGATACGAAGAAGTTGGTTGTATTTTGCAACGCGCTCGGAACGAGCAGGTGCACCAGTTTTAATCTGTCCGCACTCAAGTGCAACAGCTAAATCTGCAATGGTGGTGTCTTCGGTCTCGCCTGAACGGTGTGACATCATCGAGCGATATCCGGCACGGTGAGCCATAGACACTGCATCGATAGTTTCGGTCAGAGTTCCGATTTGATTGACCTTAACCAGAAGAGCATTTGCAGTATCTGCAGCAATTCCCTTTGCAAGGCGCTCAGGGTTAGTGACGAATAAATCATCTCCGACAATCTGAATCTTAGAACCGAGCTGTGATGTCATCTTTGCCCAGCCAGCCCAGTCATCTTCATCAAGTGGATCTTCAATCGAAACGATTGGGTAGGAGGCGACGAGATCTGCATAGTAAGCAATCATTTCGTCGGATGACTTCTGCTTTCCTTCGAATGAATACTTACCCTTCTCGTGAAATTCAGTTGCCGCAACATCCATCGCTAACGCAATGTCTTTACCTGGCTTAAGGCCTGCAGCAGTAATAGCCTCAAGAATGAGATCGAGTGCTGCACGGTTGCTATCGAGGTTAGGGGCAAAACCACCTTCATCGCCAATGCTGGTGGCAAGGCCGCGCTTCTTGAGCACTGCTTTAAGAGCGTGATAAATCTCTGCGCCTTGACGAAGTGCTTCGCCAAATGTTGGTGCGCCAATGGGAGCAATCATGAACTCTTGAATATCAACATTGGTGTCAGCATGTGCGCCACCATTGAGAATATTCATCATTGGTACAGGAAGCGTATGAGCGGTTGGTCCACCGATATAGCGGAAGAATGAGAGGTCCGCGCTTTCTGCAGCTGAGCGAGCAACGGCAAGAGATACACCGAGAATTGCATTTGCACCTACGCGAGACTTGTTCTTAGTGCCATCTAATTCAATGAGTGCGGCATCAACGAGGCGCTGATCTTGCGCGTCGTAGCCATAAACCTCAGGTCCGAGTTCGTTGTTAACAAAGTCGACTGCCTTTTGGACTCCTTTGCCGAGGTAGCGCTTGCCACCATCGCGAAGTTCGGCTGCTTCAAATGCACCAGTGGATGCTCCACTAGGAACGGCTGCGCGGGCATTTGATCCATCTTCGAGAACTACTTCAACTTCAACAGTTGGGTTTCCGCGTGAATCAAGAATTTCGCGGGCATGTACTAATTCAATTAAGGCCACTTAGGACTCCAAATAAAGATATGAAAGAACTTTCGACTTCTCTGTCGAAGAGTATGTGGCAATTCTAGACTACGAAGCGCCCGCCTCAGAGTCGCGAATAGCCTGGATATATTGCTTAGTTGCCGCACGAAGCGCTGAATCCGCATCAAGGCCTTGACTCTGAGCCTGATCAATAATTCCCAGCAATAGTGCGCCGAGCTCTTCCTGAGTTGTTTTTTTGGAAATCTCAACGGGGTGCTCGATTGGAATTGTTAAGCCGAATTTCTCTGCGCGATACAACATTTTTGAGGCGAGTGTGATGGATGGCTGACCCAGCGGAATACCTTCGGTCGCCGAAGTGCGTCCCTTTTCTTCCGCTTTTATTGCTTCCCAATTTTCTAATACTTCTGCACTGGAGTTAACTTTGGTATCTCCAAAAACGTGTGGGTGGCGACGAATTAATTTATCGGCAACTCCCCGAGCAACATCTTCAATCGAAAAGGGCTCTACCGAATCATCTTCAGCCATTCGCGCGTGGAAATAAACCTGGAGCAGAACATCGCCAAGTTCCTCCTGCATTGCAGTTCGATCTTTATCCTCGACTGCCTCGATATATTCATAAGATTCTTCAAGCAAATATTTGAGCAGAGATTCATGCGTTTGCTCAGCATCCCACGGGCAACCCCCAGGAGAGCGAAGGCGATCCATGACTTCTCGTAACCGAAGAAGCTCGGAGCCGCCTTCCATCAGAAGAACCTTGCTACTTAATTACTTTGTTGTGACAGCAGTGTTAGGAGTCTTGTCCACAATATTTGCATTGACTGCATCCCACTTGCCATAACGAGGGTTGATTTTTACACCCTGCTTATTGGCAACGCCAATGACGAGTGCCTGAATCGCAGCGCCATTGGTGTTATCCACTCCTGCTGCTTGCGCAATTTGACCGAGTCGCTCAGAGATCAACATGGTCTTTACATAGCCACGGAAATCTTGCTTAGCGATACCGGCGCCAACGAGCGCCTTTGGGAGCGAAGCTTCGCCACCCACTTGCTTCACAATTGCGGCGCGACGAGCGGTGATTTGAGCTTCGGTAGGAATTGCCTTGTACTTAACGCCAACATCTTTAAGTAGGAGCGCAATTAAATGGAAGCGAACGACATCCTGGCTTAGCTTTGATCCAGTCGATAATTGCATTTGAGTTGTATCGGTACCGACGCGCTCATCGAGAATCGCTTTTACTGAACTCTCTACGGTCTTCACCGAAATGGAATCCTTACCAACGGTGGCAGCGGCATCAACTGAAGAACAGCTCGACAGAAGTAAAACGCTTACTGCGGCTAGGACTACTCCGGCAAAACTCTTAAGTCGCAAATCCTTCTTCACTCAATTTCCCCGTTCACTTCTTAGATGGAGCCACAATCGTATTGAGGACTTCAATCGCCCATGGCAGAACTGAAGTATCCCCTACATCAGCACTTCCAATCCAATTGGGGGCGGCCGAGCGCGCCACTAATACCGAAGATGTGGCCGCCTTCACCAAAGAACCCGGATAGACGCGATTGAGGCGCATGCCAATGGAGTCCGGAATCTGAAGTGGTGAGAGTCTGAGGAATTTTCCTTGGAGCACCACTTCCGTGAGGCCAAAACTTTTAGCGATAACTCGAAGTGAGGCGACTGCCATTAAATCCTGCGCCTCTTGTGGAAGTGGGCCAAAGCGATCAACGAGTTCCTCCGTAATTGCATCAAGCTCTTCTTGCTTAGTTGAATCAGCCATGCGTCGATAAATATCTAGCCGCAGACGTTCGGATGGCAGGTATTCCACCGGAATATGTGCAGTAATCGGAAGCTCCACTTTGCATTCTTTTATTCGTGGTTCATCGATGGAGTCCGGAACAAGTCCGGTCTTGAATTCACTTACTGCTTCACTGACCATCCGCATATATAAATCAAAGCCAACTTCTGCAATGTGTCCCGATTGCTCGCCACCCAAGAGATTTCCGGCACCGCGAATCTCTAAATCCTTGAGCGCTACTTGCATGCCAGAACCAAGATCTGAATTGGTTGCAATGGTTGTTAACCGATCGTGCGCAACTTCCGTAAGTGGTTTATCTGGAGAGTAAAGGAAGTAGGCATAAGCTCGCTCACGACTGCGCCCCACACGTCCGCGCAGTTGGTGGAGTTGAGAGAGGCCGTAATTTTCGGAACGGTCGACAATTAAAGTGTTGGCATTCGGTACATCGATGCCATTTTCAATAATCGTGGTCGAAACCAAGATATCGAAATCTCCCTCCCAGAAAGCCAAGATGACTTCTTCTAAATCGTGCTCATTCATCTGCCCATGGGCGACGCGAACTCGAGCTTCTGGTACTAATTTCTTTAACTTCTCGACAACTGCATCAATGCTCTCTACCCGATTATGAACAAAGAAGATTTGGCCATCGCGAAGAAGTTCCCGGTGAATTGCGGCGGTAATTTGCTTATCGTCATACGGTCCAACGTAGGTCAGAACTGGGTGGCGCTCTTCTGGTGGGGTCGTAATATTCGACATTTCGCGAATACCAGTAATCGCCATCTCCAGTGTGCGCGGAATCGGTGTTGCAGACATAGAAAGCACATCGACATTGGTACGAGTCTTTTTTAACTCTTCTTTATGCTCCACACCAAAGCGTTGCTCTTCATCAACAATGACCAGCCCTAAATCCTTAAATTGCACATCTTTGGAGAGTAGGCGGTGGGTGCCAATCACAATGTCGAGTGATCCATCTTCAATACCGGCAACAATTTCGCGGCTTACTTTGGGCGAATTGAAGCGAGAGAGACCAGCTACTTTGACAGGGAATCCGGTATAACGGTTTTGGAAAGTGGATAAGTGCTGTTGTACCAAGAGAGTTGTGGGTACAAGTACTGCCACTTGTTTTCCATCTTGAACTGCTTTAAAGGCTGCTCGCACTGCAATTTCAGTCTTGCCATAACCAACGTCACCACAGACGACTCGATCCATCGGGTGCGGTTGTTCCATGTCGCGCTTCACTTCTTCAATCGTCGACATCTGATCGGCCGTTTCCACGTAAGCAAATGCCTCTTCTAGCTCACGCTGCCAAGGGGTATCGGGTGAGAATGCAAAACCCGGTGCCGCCATTCGTGCGGCATAAAGCTGAATAAGTTCGGCTGCAATTTGCTTTACTGCTTTTCGGGCTTTTCTCTTGGCATTCTGCCAATCCGAACCACCGATGCGGTGCACGGAAGGCGCTTCACCACCGACATATTTAGTTACCTGTTCGAGCGTATCTGTTGGGACATAGAGGCGATCAGCGGGTTGCCCTCGCTTGGACGAGGCGTATTCAATGACTACATATTCGCGGGCAGTATTTGCAACTGTGCGCTGCACCAGTTCGATATATCTTCCGACGCCATGCTGCTCGTGAACAACATAATCACCTGGCTTTAACTCGAGGGGGTCAATCGCCTTCTTGCGACGAGAGGGCATTCGAGCTGAATCTTTGCTTGATGATCGCTGCCCCGAAATATCCTTCTCAGTGATGAAAGCTGTTTTCAATTCATCACTAACAAAACCGTGGTTGACGTTAGAGGTCAGCAAATAGATGGCATCGTTGGTCAGCGCAGCGTTAACTTCTTTGATGATGCGAACGGGAAGATCCTCTTCCTGAAGCAAATCCCGATACCGACCTAGAATTCCAGAACCCATCGCGCTAAAAATGACTTGATAGCCAGCACCAAACCAGCGCTTTACATCTTCAATAAATGGTTCAACTTTTCCTTCGTAAATAGGAATTGCGGCAAAGCGATCTAGCGGATTGGTTTGCTCGGGATCGGTTAAGTACGCGTTGAGTTCTCGCCACGTTCGCCCTGATGCCGCGGCTTCGTCGCGAAGTTCCGCCAGATTGAAATATCCCCCCGAATTTAATTGGTGGGTGAGATCAATGGGAGCCTTACCCCCCATGGCCGCTGTCGACCATGATGCTTCCAGAAATTCCTGGTTGGTGTTGATTAAGTCGAGCGAGCGGGAATTGGCACGCGCTCCATCCACCACAATGACCGAAAAATTCTTAGGTAAGAACGAGAGAAGAGATTTTAACTCTGGCTTTAAAGCGCCGGCGAGCGATTCCATTCCCTCCACGCTCAAGCCCAACGAAATCTTCTCAGCCATCTCGGCCACGAGTGGAAATTCAGCAGCTAAGTAAGCCGCCTTCTTCTTTACCTCGTCAGAGATCATTAATTCTTTGCAAGGGTAAACAATCATGGAGCCAGAAACAGGTTCGATGGTGCGCTGATCTGCGACGGTGAAATAACGAAGTTCTTCAATCTCATCACCAAAGAAATCGATTCGAACTGGGTGTTCGCAGTTAGCGGGAAAGAGGTCGACAATGCCGCCACGGACAGCAAATTCCCCACGGCGTTCGACTAAATCGGTTCTGCTATATCCAAGATAGGAGAGCTGTTCGACCAACGATTGCATTTCGTATTCTTTGCCGATTTCAAGCACTGGAAATTGCTCTGCTAATAAATCGGCAATTATTGGTTGAATCAAACCGCGGATAGAGGTAACAACCGCACGAACTTGATCTGGTCTTTGTGCAAGGGTGTGCAATGTTTGAATTCGCTTGGTTACGGTATCGCTTTTAGGACTCAATCTTTCGTGCGGCAAAGTTTCCCAAGGTGGAAACTCCAATACTTCACCAGAAATAAATGATTGAAGTTCATCAAAGATTTCATCTGCTAATCGAGATGATGTTGTAACTATCAAAGCTGGCTTTGCCTCTGTGACCATCGACAAAATAAGGCCATGCGCACTTGGAGTACATGCAAGTTCTGGATTGGTCAGAAGTTCGGGAATCTCATTTAACGAGATATGCGAGAAGGCGCGAAGGAGAGACATAAATACACTCCTCCTTTTCTGTGCGCACACATGCCAATATCCCCAATTCCAGGATGGATGGGGGTACAGGATGAAGTCTATGGAGATTATTCGGTCGCAACCACCTCGCGATTGCTGAGAGGATTAGCCCGTGAGCGCGCCAACAACAAGCGGAGTCGATCCGCAAGATAACGCCAGCCTTCGTGCTGACGTTCGCACACTCGGCGACCTGCTCGGAGAAAGCCTCGTCCGCCAAGAGGGCGCCGAACTATTGGCGCTCGTTGAACAAGTTCGCAGCGCAGTGCGTGATGGCAAGGCTGATCAACTATTAGAAAATTTAAGCGTTCACCAAAGTGTTGAGCTGGTTCGAGCATTTAGCACGTATTTCAACTTAGCGAATGTGGCGGAACAGGTGCACAGAGCACGCGTTTTAGCCGATGAGCGCAGCAAGGGCGGTTCTTGGTTAGCGCGCGCAGTAGATCGAATTATTGAAGCGCAGAAGAGCAATAAGGAATTAAGTACCGAAGCAATTCAAGAATGGGTCAATAAATTCTCGGTACGACCGGTCTTTACTGCTCACCCCACTGAAGCTGCTCGACGTTCTGTGCTGAGCAAAATGTCAACGATTGCTAATTTACTCGATGAACCAAAGACCCCTACAACGTCTCGTCGCTTGGCAGAAGCAGTGGATTTACTCTGGCAGACCGATGAACTTCGATTGGGTCGACCAGAACCACTCGATGAAGCGATGAATGCGCTTTATTATCTTGATGATCTTTTCAAGCTGACTGTTCCTGAAGTACTGGATGATTTCTCGCACGAACTTGCTCGGTTAGGAATCACAGTCTCACCGACTGCTCGTCCGTTGAGCTTTGGTACCTGGATCGGTGGCGATCGCGATGGCAATCCTCACATCACTCCCGAAATCACTAAGGAAGCAATTGTCTTACAGACCGGTCACTTCATTCGAGTAATGATTGCATCGTTGGATCAACTTCGTCAGGCGCTATCTGTTTCGACTCGCATTGCTGGCGCATCTGCCGAACTTGAAAAATCGGTGGATGCAGATTTGAAAGCACTTCCTGAAGTCGAAGATCGTTTCCGTCGATTAAATGTGGAAGAGCCATACCGACTCAAGGCAACTGCGATTCGCCATAAATTAGTTCTGACTGCAAAGCGCCATGCGGCAAATGACCCGCATGTACCTGGTCGCGATTACATGAACACTGCAGAACTTCTCGCTGACCTCAACATAATGCGCGATTCACTCCTTGCTCATCGTGGCGAACTCATCGCGACCGGACTTCTCGAGCGAGTGATTCGCACTGTCGCAAGCTTTGGTTTAACTCATGCAACTATGGATGTGCGTGAACACTCTGATGCACATCATCATGTGCTTGCCCAAATCTTCGGTGCAAAATATGCAGGTCGCGATGCTGTCATCGTGGGCGACCTTGCATCGCCATCTTTTACTTCCTCCCCTGGACTCGACGAGGATGCTCAAAAGACGCTCAATACCTTTGTTGCAATCCGCGAGCTAATCGAAAAGTTTGGTCCAGAGGTGATGGAGACCTACATAATTTCGATGACCAAGAGTCATATCGACGTTCTGGCCCCGGTTGTCCTTGCGAAAATTGCCGGACTTGTTTCACTCCATGGCGAGAAGCAATTCGCCAAGATTGGTTTTGCGCCACTCTTGGAAACCGTTGCCGAACTTCAAGCTGCTGATTCGATCTTGGATAACTTGCTCTCTAACCCTGACTATCGACGCCTGGTTTCACTGCGCGACAATGTTCAAGAAGTAATGCTCGGATATTCAGATTCAAATAAAGATGCTGGTATTACTACATCGCAATGGGAGATTCATCGTGCCCAACGAAAGCTGCGTGACACTGCTATTAAGCATGGCGTCACACTTCGTCTCTTCCATGGTCGCGGTGGTTCAGTAGGCCGCGGTGGTGGACCAACTTACGACGCACTTATTGCACTTCCGTGGGGCTCGGTCGATGGTCAGATCAAGATGACCGAACAAGGTGAAGTTATCTCCGATAAGTACTCTCTTCCTGCACTCGCCCGTGAAAATGTCGAACTTTCATTAGCGGCAGCGCTTGAGGCAACCGTTCTGAATCGCAAACCGCGTCAATCTCCAGATGCGCTTCAATCGTGGAATGACTGCATGGAACATGTCAGTGAAAGCGCTTTTGTTGCCTATCGAAAACTGGTCGACCACCCAGATCTCCCACGATATTTTTATGAATCCACACCAGTCGAACAACTCGGTAATCTCTTCTTAGGATCGCGACCATCGCGTCGGCCAGATGCCGCCGGCGGGCTCTCATCGCTACGCGCTATTCCATGGGTCTTTGGCTGGACACAATCTCGCCAAATTGTTCCTGGTTGGTTCGGCGTTGGATCTGGCCTAAAAGCAGCGCGCGAGTCAGGCAAATCTTCTGTCCTATCCGAGATGCTCGAAGACTGGCACTTCTTCCGCACCTTTATTTCCAACGTTGAGATGACACTCGCAAAGACTGATTTAAAGATGTCTCGTAAATACATTGAGAAACTCGTGGACCCTAGCCTTCATCATTTCCTCGACACTATTGAGGCAGAGTTCAATCTGACGAAAACAGAAATTCTCTTGCTGACCAAGAAGAGCGAACTTCTCGGCGACCAGGCTATTTTGGCTCGTACCCTTGATGTTCGTGACACTTACTTAGCGCCGCTCCACATGTTGCAGGTAACTTTGCTTGCTCAGGTACGCGCTAACCCAGAAAGCGTTGATCCGTTATTACGTAGAGCCTTGCTGCTTACCATCAACGGAGTCGCTGCAGGACTAAGAAATACCGGCTGATTTACTTATTAAAATCTTGCTGAGCGCGCTCTAAACCCTTTTCAATCAGCGTCTCCACTGCATGAGCACCACGGGCAACGAAATCATCAAGTTCTTTCTTTTCGGTGCTCGAGAATTGCTTGAGGACAAAGTCGGCTGGATCCTGCGGGGCTGGTGGGCGATCGACGCCCATGCGAACGCGGTAATAATCAGGACCGGCAAAATGCTTGGTGATTGATTTCAAACCATTGTGGCCGTTGTCGCTACCGCCAATTTTGATGCGAATCGTATTAAAGGCGATATCGATTTCATCGTGGATAACAATGAGATGAGATGCATCTACTTTATAAAAATCCGCTAAAGCTTTTGTTGGAGCGCCAGAATCATTCATATATCCCTGAGACTTAGCCAGTGTGACCGCTTGTCCTGCGATACGAATATCTGCGATTTCAGTCTTTGATTTATGTGTCGAGAATTTGGAATTAACTGCCATGTAATTGATAACCATCTGACCGATGTTATGGCGGGTTAAAGCGTAATTGGCCCCGGGATTTCCTAACCCCAGGACCAACCAACGCGAATTTTCCATCGTAATTAAATAAGCTGCGAATTACTCCTTCGCAGGCTCTGCATCTGCAGCTGGAGCGGCTGCTGCATCTGCTGCTGGAGCGGCCTCAGCATCTGCTGCTGAAGACTTCTCAGAGAGGTGAACAACAGGCATCATTGGATCAGAGACCAAAGTAACGCCGGCTGGAAGTACAACATCCTTGGCGTAGAGGGAGAGACCAGCAGCGAGGCCAGTCATATCCAACTCAAGGAATGACGGAATAGAGGTTGCTTCAACTTCAACTTCAATAACGTTGTTGTTGTGCTCAAGAATTCCATCGCGATCGTGCTCTCCGATGGTGTGAACTGGAACTTCTACAACAACCTTCTCGCCACGACGAACAACGATGAGGTCAATGTGGGCAAGTGCTGAAGTAAGCGGGTTGCGAGTTACTGACTTTGGAAGAGTGAGTTCGGTCTTACCCTCGAAGACAACGTCGAGAAGAACGTTTGATTGCTTAAGTGCTGCGCCGAGTTCGCGAGCTGGAAGAGCAACGTGTTGTGGTGCGGCACCGTGGCCATAGATTACGGCTGGAACAAGTCCTGCGCGGCGGTCGCGACGTGAAGCGCCCTTGCCGAATTCGGTACGAAGTGAGCCGTTGATTGAAATCTCAGCCATGTAAATCTCTCCTCAAAATATATGCGTTCCAGGAGAGCCACCCGTCGATTACGGGTAATAACCCCTCGCCGGAACGGTGCCAACCATAACCCGAGCCCTATCGGGGAGGCAAATCAGAGTCTGGTTAGCCTTTGGAGAAGAAGATGTGGTCCACGATCGCATCGATGAGCACGTACCACTTCTCAATGGACATGTGATCAGGCGTGAAATCATCAACAACCTGGCCCATTGTGTAGGCCTGAACTAGAACGGCGACAGTACGAGGATCGAACTCTGGATTTCCCCAACCTCGTTCGATGCTCTCGCGGAAAAGATCTGCAAGCGCACCAGTCAGTCGTTCTTGCTCTTCACCCAACCGCAATTTCATTCGTTCATTGCGCATCGCGGTCGAAATCGCCGTAACGCGTTCCGCTCTAAATCCAGCACGTTCGACTGATTGCGTTACTCGTGTTACTTGATGAATGCCAGCGACAAAGTCCTTTTTGTTTTTGGAATGTGTTGTCACTTGATTGAGCATATGGATAGATCGATCTACAAAACTGGCAAAGCGAGCAACAAGTGCGTACTCGATGAGCTCGGAAAAATCTTCGAAGTGGTGATACAGGGAGCCTTTAGAAATACCCGAAATCTCTAACACTTCATCGCTATTGATATCGATGGCATTCTGCGTTTCCATCAATTTTACGACAGTATCAATCAATATTTGTTTAGTGGGATGAAATCCCTGCGACTTAGCCATTAGCTATGTCCATCAAAGAGACTTGTTACCGATCCATCCTCAAATACTTCGCGGATTGCACGAGCCAAAAGTGGAGCGATTGAGAGAACAGTGAGGCCATCAAACTTTGAATCTTCCGGGATGGGAAGAGTGTCAGTTACTACTACTTCGCTCACACGTGATGCTTTGAGGCGTTCAACTGCAGGACCAGAAAGAACCGCGTGAGTTGCAGCGACAATAACTTCTTTGGCCCCTTCCGCAAAGAGGGCGTCGACAGCCTTGGTAATCGTTCCTGCTGTATCGATCATGTCATCGATGACAACGCAGGTCTGACCCTTAACGTCGCCAACGACCCGGCCAGTCACTGATTCATTAGGGATACGTGGATCACGAGTCTTGTGAATGAATGCAATTGGACAGCCACCTAACAAATCTGACCAACGCTCAGCAACCCGAACTCGACCGGAGTCTGGTGAAACGATGGTTAAACGCGAGCGATCAACTTTGCTTCCCACGTAATTAGTAAGAAGTGGAAGTGCAAAGAGGTGATCAACTGGGCCATCGAAGAAGCCTTGAATTTGCGCGGTGTGCAGATCAACCACCATCAGGCGATCGGCGCCAGCAGTCTTAAAGAGGTCTGCCATAAGTCGTGCCGAAATTGGCTCGCGGCCACGGTGCTTCTTATCTTGACGGGCATATCCATAGAACGGGGCAACGACAGTAATTCTTTTAGCAGATGCGCGCTTGAGAGCGTCGACCATGATGAGTTGTTCCATGATCTGCTTATTCACCGGAGCGGCGTGGCTCTGCAACACAAATGCATCGCAGCCGCGAACACTCTCTTCGAAGCGAAAGAAGATTTCACCATTTGCAAAATCATAAGCAGAAGTGGGAGTAAGGGGGATGCCGAGTTCTTCAGCGACGCCTTCAGCGAGCTCTGGATAACCACGACCAGTAAAGAGGCGCAACCGCTTTTCAGAAGAGAGTCTTAGTTCGCTCATTTACCTGCTCCAGTTCCGTTAGTTTTTATTCCGACGCCCCCGCTTTACGAGCAGCATCTGCGGATGCAGTTTTTGCTCGCTTGCGAAGTACCCAACCGAGAATGTTTCGTTGCTTGGCCCTCGCTACTGCGATCGACCCCGCTGGAACATCTTCGGTAATAACTGATCCGGCTGCGGTGTACGCGCCATCTCCGATAGTGACCGGTGCAACCAACATGGTGTCGCTGCCGATACGAACTTCATTGCCGACAACGGTGCGGTGCTTCTCCACGCCGTCATAATTCACGAAAATTGTCGCTGCTCCAATATTTGAGCCGCTGCCAATCGTGGCGTCTCCCACATAGGAAAGATGTGGCACTTTTGAGCCTGCGCCGATTGAAGAATTCTTTACTTCAACATAGGCGCCCACCTTGGCGCCAGCGGCAAGTGAACTTCCGGGGCGGAGGAAGCTAAATGGACCTACGTTGCTCTTCTCGCCGATGGTGCTATCGGTGCAATGTGATTCAAGGACAAGTGCACCTGCGCCAACGCTGACATTATGAAGTGTGGTGCGAGGACCAATCACTGCATCTTCGGCAACGCTAGTTGTTCCTTGCAGCCAAGAACCAGGATAAATCGTCGCATTCGCTTCAATTTTTACTGTGGCATCAATCCAGGTTGTGGTCGGATCGATAATCGAAATTCCAGCACGCATATGTGCATCATTAATGCGATCACGCATAATGGCAGCGCACTCGGCTAACTGCGCACGATCGTTAATGCCAAGGGTTTCGGTGTAATCGTTAGAAAGGATTGCTCCTGCTTTATTGGTCTCGGCCTTAATGAGGGCGATCACATCGGTAAGGTAAAGCTCGCCCTGCGAATTATTATTTGAAATCTGATGAATAGATTTCATGAGCGCCTCTGCTTTAAAGAGATAAACGCCAGTATTTATCTCATCAATCTCTTGTTCTTCATCGGTGGCATCACGTTGTTCGACAATCCGCACGATACCGCCGAGTTCATCGCGCACGATTCGACCGTATCCTGTGGGATCCGGAAGTTGTGCGGTGAGAACTGAAACATCGTTTTCAGATGCGATATGGACGTCAAGAAATTCTTTTAAAGTAAATGATGTAAGAAGCGGGGTATCACCTGCGAGGACGATGAGATTTCCTGAAGGCTTAATTCCTTCCAGCGCTAACTGGACTGCGTGACCAGTGCCATTACGTTCTGCTTGAAAAACGGTAGTGGCGTGCGGTGCGATTTCACGTACGTGGCCTTCAACGCTTTCACGCTGGGAACCAACAACAACTCGTAAATCTTTCGGTGCGAGTGGTGCGAGCGCCTCGAGTACATGTCCAAGAATTGAACGACCAGCAATTGTGTGGAGGACCTTTGATGTAGAAGATTTCATGCGAGTGCCCTCGCCAGCAGCGAGAACGATCGCGATATCTAGTCCGCTACCCATCGTCGTTGCGCTGCTCCTAACCTCTATCGGTATGACTGCGACTTAATCTTAAGCAAGGGGAGGCGGTTATTTGGCTCCGCCACCAGGTATCGATCCTGGACCCTGGGCTTCAAAGGCCCATGTGCTAGCCACTACACAATGGCGGAACCTGAATTGTCCCTTATGAGCGGGGTATCCGCCAAACTCACTGCTACCGGACTGGAACTAGAGGGTTTCGACGACCCGAGCCCCATGGACCGGACCAGTCGCACGAACTGCCCCGGCCACAACTCCGCTGGAACTGAGGGCAACGGTGAGGTCTAAGGCGCGTTCTTCATCATCTACTAAGAAGGCAACTGTTGGTCCAGAGCCAGAGACTACTGATGCCAAGGCGCCATAATCATTTCCCACATCAAGAATAAGTCGAAGTGCCGGCTTGAGCGAACATGCCGCTGCTTGCAAATCATTGCTCATTGCCGCACCAACCGCTTGTGCATCACCAGCCCGAAGTGCTTGCATCATTGCATCGCTGACACCAGGGCGAGCGATTTCCATACCTTCGCGCAAGCGATCGCATTCTTGATAGACCGCGGGAGTCGAAAGACCTTGGCCCGACGTTGCAAGTACCCAATGATAAGTACCGCGGCTAAGTGCCGGTGTTAATTCATCTCCACGACCACGTCCCACTGCGATACCGCCAGAGATAGAAAATGGAATATCACTTCCTAATTCCGAGGCAAGTTTCTCTAGCTCATCACGAGCAATTCCTAAATCAAAGAGCGCATCAATACCAACTATGACGCCGGCAGCATCTGCGCTACCGCCTGCCATACCGCCTGCTACAGGAATCTCTTTCTTAATGTGAAGCGCAATATCTTTGGGAATGTCATAACGATTGACCATCAGTGCTGCTGCGCGAACTGCTAAGTTCGATGAATCGAGTGGCACGCCACTAGTTATTCCACTTGCTGTCAAAGTAATCCCAGAACCATCGTCGCCGACTTTTACAGTCACATCATCAAAGAGTGAGACCGCTTGAAACACGGTAGCGATTTCGTGGTATCCATCTGGCGAAACCGGACCGACTGAGAGCTGCAAATTCACCTTTGCAGGTACTCGAACAACAACGCCGCGTTTCATAACCGCTAGCCTATTTCTTTTTTAGCTTTTCGCCTGCTCTAGTTGGCGGGCAATGGCAAGAAAATCAGGAAGAAGTAATTCTTCTCCTCGAGCAGTTGGAGCGATTCCGGCTGCTTCTAATATTGCTGATGCTTCGGCATTTCCACCGCAGAGGCCAGTTAATGCACCTCGGAGCATCTTTCGGCGCTGTGCGAAGGCAGCATCAATAATGGCGAAGGTGGCTTTGCGCATCGCCTCGTTATCTAATGGTTCATGGCGAACAAATCGCACCAAGGATGAATCCACATTAGGAATCGGCCAAAAAATCGAACGGCTCACTCCCCCGGCTAAATCCACATCAGCCCACCAAGCCGCTTTGGCAGATGGCGAGCCATAGTTCTTTGAACCAGGCTTAGCAGCTAATCGCTCTGCAACTTCTGTCTGAACCATGACCACGCCGGATCGAAGGGTTGGAATTCTTTCGAGCAAGCCAAGGAGTACGGGAACCGAGACGTTATAGGGCAAGTTGGCGACGAGAACCGTTGGGGGCTTCGGCAAATCGATAGCTTCCATTGCATCACGATTAATGATGGTTAATTTACTGATATCAAATCCATGACGTTCGGCAGTGAGCGGCAACTCCTCTGCCAAACGAGAATCTATTTCTATTGCAATAACTTCTGATGCGGCTTCCATCATGGCCAAGGTAAGCGAGCCCAGCCCGGGGCCAACTTCAAGTGCGATATCACTCTTTTCTACGCCAGCACTTTTAACAATGCGACGACAAGTGTTGGCATCCACAACAAAGTTCTGACCTAATTTCTTAGTGGGATTTACGCCAATGCGGGTAGCAATTTCACGGATCTCAACTCCACCGAGTAAACCTTGGATTGTCATCAGGCGAAGGATCCAAAGATGCGTTCGCAGTTATCAGAAATAATTCCGGCAAGGAGTTCGACATCTTCACCGCGCTCTTCCGCAATAAATCGCAGAATGTTCGGAATCTGGGCCGGTGTATTCAATGAACCGCGATGTGGCATTGGCGCAAGAAAAGGAGAATCTGTTTCAACAAGTAATTGTGCGTGTGGAACTAACTTCACAGCTTCGCGAAGCGCTGGTGCGTTTTTAAAGGTGACGGTTCCAGCGAAGGAGAGGATGTAGCCCTTATTAATACACTCTCGAGCCATCTCTGCATCACCTGAATAACAGTGAAAAATCGTAGTTTCTGGCGCACCGACTTCTGTCAGAGTATCTAGAACCGCGCGATGAGCATCGCGATCATGAATAACAAGCGCTTTCTTTACATCTTTAGCTAATTGAATATGGCGCTTAAAGGAATACAACTGCTTTTCCCGGCCACCTTCCTCCGTCCGAAAGAAATCTAATCCAGTCTCACCAATAGCTCGCACGCGTGGATGCAGTGCTAGTTGTTCAATGATCGCTAAATCTGCTTCTAAGTCAGCAACGACGGGCGCCTCGTTGGGATGCAGTGCCACTGCGGCCAGAACCGAACCAGGAAAGGCAACTGCGCAATCGACACACCATTGTGATTGCTCCGCCGAATATCCCACTTGCACAATGCGATTCACGCCCACTGATCGAGCATCGGCAATAACCTGTGCTACCTCGGGGGAATCTGGTGCGGTATTTGTAACTATCTCCATATGCGCATGCGCATCTACGGTGAAAGTCTTTAACGGTTCCGGAAGTGGGCCTAGTTGGCGATCAATATCGCGATTATGGCGATCAGCCATTGATTACTTTGCTTCAGCTTCTTCTAAGCGAGGGAAAAGCACAGCGCCTTTGGTGACAGTACTGCCCTCTGGCAATTGTCCCCACTTGGCAACTAAACCAATACGTTGTTCTGAAATCGGTCCCATACTCTGATCTGCACCAAGACTCTTCCAAAGTATTTCAGTAGTTGTGGGCATTATTGGATGGAGTAAAACAGCGAGTGCACGAATGGAATCTGCAGTGTTATACAAAATATCCATCAACTCAGCCGTACGGGTTTCATCCTTTGCTACCGCCCATGGCTCTTTCTCGGTGACATAGCCATTCACGCGCTTACAGAAATCCATAATCGCATTGATGCCGCCTTGGAAATCTAAGGCGAGAATTGCATCATCTGCAGCGGTCACGGTTTGGGCTAATAGCGCTGAAAGTTCGGGATCGTGAGCGACAGCAGGAATCTTGCCCCCGCTATATTTTTCAATCATTGCGATGAGACGTGATGCCAGATTGCCGAAATCATTAGCTAATTCGCTGGTGTAGCGAGCGGACATATCTTCCCAGGAGAAAGATCCATCGCTTCCAAACGGAATTGCTCGTAGGAAGTAGTAACGGAAAGCATCGACCCCAAAGTGATCTGTGATGTCACGTGGCGCGATTCCGGTGAGCTTGGACTTACTCATCTTTTCGCCGCCTACAAGTAACCAACCATGAGCGAAAATCTTTTCTGGAACTGGTAGCCCAGCAGCCATTAACATCGCTGGCCAAATAACGGCGTGGAAACGCAAAATATCTTTGCCGACTAGATGCACATCTGCGGGCCAGAACTCGGCAAACTTCTTTCCACCTTCACTTGCAGGATCATCACCAAGTCCAACGGCGGTTGCGTAATTGAGAAGGGCATCAAACCAAACATAAATAACTTGCTTGGTATCCCAAGGAACTGGAATTCCCCAATCGAAGGTGGAGCGAGAGATAGAGAGATCTGTTACGGGAGTTTCGCCCTGCAAGAAAGCTAATACTTCATTGCGGGCACTTGCTGGTTCGCAGGCTCCAGGATTCTTGGTGTAGCGCTCAATCAGTGCCGGTACGAAGGCAGACAACTTAAAGAACCAATTCTCTTCGCTGAGCATTTCGACTGGACGACCATGAACTACGCACTTGTTATCGTCGAGATCTCCGGGAAGTTTAAATTCTTCGCAGCCAATGCAATATGGACCTTCGTACTTACCTAGGTAGATATGTCCTTGATCTTTCAAACCTTGCAAGAAGCGCTGTACCCGGGTTTCGTGGCGTTCTTCAGTGGTGCGAATAAAATCGTCATTAGCAATGTTGAGGTGTTCCCAGACTGGCTTCCAGGCGCTCTCAACCAAGCGATCACACCACTCTTGCGGCGAGACTTGATTTTGCGCTGCGGTGTTCATGACCTTTTCGCCATGTTCGTCGGTGCCCGTGAGAAACCAAACATTCTCGCCGCGTGCCCGGTGCCAGCGAGTAAGTACATCGCCCGCAACTGTTGTGTAGGCATGACCAATATGAGGGGCGTCATTTACATAGTAAATAGGTGTGGTGAGATAGAACTTGCCGTTGGACGCCATGGTCACATCTTACCTTCGTTACGTTTGCTGGTGACCATCGCATCAAATACATCCCGCTTTGCTACCCCGATTTCGCGAGCGACATCGGCAATTGCATCTTTACGGGAAATGCCGGCGCTCTCTTTGGACAATACCAGTGCGATTAAATCGCTCTCGGAATAGCTCTGGGAACCCGGATCAAATCCTTCGATGACCACAGTAATCTCACCAAGAATTTCATGTGCCTGCGCCCACTCGTTGAGTTCGCCTAAAGTGCCACGAATTACTTCTTCGTAGGTCTTGGTCATCTCTCGACAAATTGCGCCTTTGCGATTTACCCCGATGGCCTGAGCGGCATCTGCAATGCACTCCGGAAGTCGATGTGGAGCTTCAAAGAAAATAATAGTGCGCTCTTCTTGCGCCAAATTTTCAAACCAGGTTAATCGTGCGCCAGATGTGCGAGGGGGAAATCCTTCGAAGCAGAATCGATCTGAAGGTGCACCGGACAAGAGAAGTGCGGTCGTCACAGCACTAGGGCCGGGCAAAACATTAACTCCAATATTTCGTTCAATTGCTGCGCGAATAAGTCGATAACCAGGATCGCTAATACCTGGCATTCCCGCGTCAGTGATGACCAGCAAATCATTTCCGGATTGGAGTATCTCCATTAATTCATCAATCCGTTCAATCTCATTACCTTCAAAGAATGAGATGACCTTTGCTGTGTGAGTGATATCGAGGTCGCGGCATAATCGTGAGAAGCGACGAGAATCTTCAGCTGCTACATACTTGGCGGCAAGAATCGCCGCTCGCAGATGCGCGGAAGCATCGAGAACATTGCCCAGAGGGGCTGCAGCAAGGATAAGCACTGGCCAATTCTCTCAGGCTTTAGGCTTTACCCATGACCCCCGCACTCACCAGTAAGCAGCGTGATTGGGTCAATGCGCTGATTATTTCCGCGCTTGCGCTAGTGCTGCGCCTCTGGGATTTAGCATCGATTAAAGGTTTCATCTTCGATGAGGTCTACTACGCCAAAGATGCACATTCACTCATCCAACATGGAGTGGAATTAGATGCACATGGCGCACCCGCCTTTGTCGTCCATCCACCCATCGGAAAATGGATTATTGGGCTCGGCATCAAAGCCTTTGGCTTTAACGAATTTGGCTGGCGGATATCAGCGGCAATTATCGGCACCGCTTCGGTCACGCTGATGTATTTCACTGCGAAAAAACTATTTGATACCACTGCCTTAAGTGCCGGCGCTGCGCTCTTAATGGTCTTTGATGGACTGCATCTAGTCCATTCCCGAACCGCGCTGCTCGATATCTTTTTAATGTTCTTCCTACAACTTGCCTTCTACTTTCTGTTGCATTCCAAACATTGGGCAACATCGATTGCTCTCGGTTTGGCACTTTCTACAAAGTGGACTGGGCTTTATTACATGCTCGTATATTTCATATTTGTTTTGTATGTGGATTATCGATCACAAAAGGCCCGCGAAGTTAAATCGCCAGTTATCGAAACTATCGTTACACATTTCTCGAAGCGATTTTTTCAATACCTCATTCTTCCTATTATTATTTATATCTCCTCCTATCTGGGATGGTTTCTCAATCGTGGCGGCTGGGACCGCGCGTGGGCTAACCCGCAAGATGGTACTTACTCATTTATTCCGGCAATTATCCGGTCATGGTGGCATTATCAATTTGAGATCTTAAATTTTCATACCACTCTTCGTGATGCGCATCCATATTCAGCCAATCCATGGTCGTGGTTAATTCTTGGGCGCCCAACCAGTTTCTACTACGCAACTCCATCTACTTGCGGAAGTAAAACGTGTGCACAAGAAGTACTTGGTTTAGGAACTCCGCTCTTATGGTGGGCAGCAGCAATAGCCCTCGCAGTTGCCGTCGGAATCTGGATTGCGCGAAGAGAATGGAAGTTGGGGCTTTTACTCCTCAGCGTTGGAGCGGGGTATTTACCGTGGTTTATTAATCAGAAGCGAACTACTTTTTATTTTTACACCATTGCATTTGAGCCGTTTCTCTTGCTCACACTTACTTATGTAGCCTGGCTATTTTTAAGCTCTGCTCGGGATGCAGCACAACTTCGCTTTAGGCGCTATATAACCGCAGTTGCACTTGTAATCATCGCCTTGAATTTTCTCTATTTCTTGCCGCTCTATTTGGGTATTCCTATTTCACATGCCAATTGGCTAGCCCACATGTGGCTGCCCTCGTGGATCTAATTATTCGTTAACAGCCTGACCTGGTTCTTTCGCTGCATTCTCGGCTAAATCTTGATCAAAGAGATCCTCGCGAGAAGGAAGAGCTGCTTCAAGAAGGCGCTTCTGTTCTTCTAACCACTTGCCAGGAACAGTGAGGTCAATGACTCGCTGTGATGGAATCGCTTTAGCTGCCGAGACATATGTCGGTGCAGGAATTCGAATGGGTTGCCACGATGGAGATTCCTTAGGAATGATGACAACTCCTGAATTCTCAGGACGTTCAGCTAATGGAATCCAATGCTCAACATTTTCACGAGCAGAAACTTTGATGCGCTCGACTGGTTTGGTAATAACTTTTGCTGAACTAATTTGAGTAAACGCCGCAACGCGACGAGCTTTCAATTGCGAAATACGAATTTGGCGTCGAACATTAACTGTGTAAATTCCTAGCGCCGAAACTGGAATCAAAAGAATAGGCACGGTAATAAATCCAACTGCCACCATTGCAACTGAAACGAGAAGTGAAATCAGAATTGCTGAAAAAATAATTCGACGTTGATGGATTTGTTCTTCACGATTAAGTCGAGGCGTGGTGTCGACTACAGGTGCACCAGTGCCATTTTCTGAAACAACGCGCATCGCACTTTTATATCGTTCTTGGGTTCGTCCAGATGCGTCATCGTGCGAAGAAATCCAACGTGGAAGAAAATAGGCCACCCACATCCCGAGGATGATGAGGTAGATAAAACCAGAGGCCATGGAAAGTAACCATAAATGGTCAAGCGTAAAAAGCAGTGGATTTGAGCGGTATGTCCGAATTCGAATTATTTAATCTGTGGGTTCTCTTTGAAGTAAGTCAGGTGGTCGCGCCAATCACCATTGATGTGAAGGTATCGAATTCGCGTGCCTTCAAAGATATAGCCCGCTTTCTGGGCAACTTTCTCTGATGCCACATTCTCCGGGCGAAGGTTAATTTCGATGCGATGAAGATCTAATTCAGAGAACCCATATTCGGTGATGGCGTTAACGGCACGGGTCGTCAGACCTCGGCCGGCATATTTTTGGTCGATCCAATATCCAATATGTGCCGCTCGCATCGCACCAAAAACAATCCCGCCTAAGGTGATCTGCCCAATAAATACTGGGCGACCGCTCTCAAGTGACCAGAGTCCGAGCGAGATTGATCGAAGCGCCTTTGCTTCGCGAGCATATTGTCGAACCATGCTGAAGTAAGAAGGAAGAGCTAATTGAGAGTCGGGGCGGCCATGAATGATGGGGCGCGTTGCCTCCCATGGGTCCAGCCAATCTCGATTTCGAGCACGGACTTCTTCCCAGGCAGGCTTATCCCGCATGCGCAATGGTTTGAGAAGCAGGTTGCCATCAAGAATTTCGATTGGCCAAGAGCCGTGATCGCGTTGCTCCATCAGCTCACCAACACTTAGTTGTTACTCCGCTCCATCAGCAGAACATCCACCAGGTCGCCTTGCTCGTAGGAGACGCGATCTTCATTAATCATGATTAGCCCATTTGCATCGGAGAGCGCGAGCAAATCACTTTGTTCGGGAAGCGCTGTGACCGCATAGCCCGAACCATCCGGAGTTAACACCGCACGGACGAACGAGCGAACACCCTTGCTGCTAGGAGCGGTGTTCTTCATCTTTCCCGTGACCTTATTTCTAAAAATGTTCTTTGCGCCCAGCATCGTTCGAATCATGGGTCTAATAAAAACTTCTGCACTGATATATGCAGCGACCGGATCTCCCGGAAGTGTGACAACTGGAGTGTTATCGGGGCCAATCAGGCCGTAATTATGGCGACCGGTATCACTCATACGAGGAATCACTGAGGTGACCGAGCCCAACTTATTGAGAACAGAGGTAATTAACTCGAATGATTCGTCGTGGGATTCTCCACTTATAACAATGAGATCGGCGCGAACGAGTTGGTCTTCAATTACGGTCTGAAGCTGCTCTTCATTCTCAGGGATCATGTGCACGCGATAGGTAGTTGCACCTGCTTCGCGTGCGGCAGTAGTGAGCATCCACGAATTGGTTTCGAATTCATCTTCGTAGGTCGAAAGCGGTTGTCCGGGTTCAACCAAATCATCGCCGGCCGAAATAATAACCACGCGAGGATGTGGTCGGGTAGGGAGTCGATTGAGCCCAATCGAAGCCGCTAAACCAATTTGAGTAGAACGAATTCGAGTACCTGCGCGAAGAACTAGCCGCTCTCCGGCATAAATATCCTCGGACAAACTCGCCCCATGAGCATCGAGTAATGGCATATCAAAGGGTGCGAGCGGCCCCGAAATTTCAAGGAGCGCTTCGAGTAACTCCTCGGTGCTCACCTCTGAAATTTCTTGGTCCATGACTAAACCCTACTTCTTAGGTAGCGTATTTCTATGGAAGCAGCCGCCCAAGTAAAGCGTGAATTACGCAATCGCTATCGCCAGGATCGGGAGCAGACTTATATTCCTGGTTCATGGATGCATATTCTTAACAGCTCTGAATTTACCAATGCGCAATGCATCGCTTCTTATATTTCTTACGGGGTAGAGCCAGAAACATCAGATCTCAATCAAGCAATTGTAAAAAGCGGACGAACATTGCTCGTTCCCCAACTACAAAACGATAACTCCCTGCTGTGGTTTGCATGGGATGGCGATCTGAAATCCTTAAAGCGAAAAGGGAAAATCTACGAACCAAGCACTGGAGCTGCGGTTGATTCCGCAACTATCGATGTAATTATCGTTCCCACCTTGCACGTAAATCGCACGGGGTATCGACTGGGCCAAGGCGGTGGGTCTTACGACCGCACTCTCGCAGAGATGAAAGCTTGGAAAATAGGTTTGATTTACGGCGGTGAAGTCACTGCAGAAGATTTACCCGTCGAGTCACACGATCAAGCCCTAGATGCGGTTGCGACTCCGGAAATGATCATTCGATTTCCCAAGAACTAGATTTATAAATCTTCTAAGTGTCGAGCCATAACGACGCGTTGTACCTGATTAGTTCCTTCATAAATCTGCGTTAACTTGGCATCGCGCATCATTCGCTCCACCGGAAAGTCGCTGACATAGCCGTATCCACCTAGGACTTGAACTGCATCAGTTGTTACCTTCATGGCTACATCGGTCGCAAAACACTTTGATGCGGCTGAATAGAAAGTTAAATCTTTCTCGCCACGCTCTGATTTTATTGCGGCTTGATAGGTGAGCGCACGAGCTGCGGCAATCTGCATTGCCATATCTGAGAGCATAAATTGCACGCCTTGGAAATCAAAGATTGCTTTGCCAAATTGCTTACGTTCATGCGCGTACGCGGTTGCTGCCTCAAATGCCCCTTGTGCAATACCTAGAGCTTGGGCCGCAATCGT
>CANBVO010000010.1 GCA_947372915.1 Actinomycetota bacterium
AACACTGCAATCAGAACAGCTCTCTAGTCGACGCCAGATTCCCAGAGATCCAGATCTTCGATTGGAAG
The DNA here is from genome assembly GCA_947372915.1 of Actinomycetota bacterium. Lineage (GTDB taxonomy): Bacteria > Actinomycetota > Actinomycetes > Nanopelagicales > Nanopelagicaceae > AAA044-D11. The sequence goes on from CANBVO010000010.1 coordinate 69, forward strand.
AGCGAGGTCAGCAGCTAGAGCAGCATCTTGAATGGAAGGTCCCATTTCGATGCCTTCTGCGTTCTCGTTCAATTCGCGTGCGAGGCCGAAGAGCTCAACGAGTGTCTTTCCAGCAGATGCCATTGCATCTGAAGGCTTCATCGATGGCTTGCTTTCAACATCAACAATCAAACGATCGAAGTCTGTGCGCTGCTCAACGCGAGTTGCTTCTACCTTGTAGGTAACGCGAAGCACTGGTGAGTAGATGGAGTCAACTGGAATACGACCAATTTCTCCGCCAGCTTGCTTGTTCTGGACTGCAGTGACGTAGCCGCGGCCACGCTCAACTGTTAGCTCGACTTCAAAGTTTGACTTGGAGTTCAAGGTAGCGATGTGAAGTTCTGGGTTATGAACTGCAACGCCTGCCGGAGCTGCAATATCTGCGCCAGTAACTATGCCTTCGCCGCTCTTACGAATGTAGAGAAGTGATGGCTCATCGTTATCTGATGAAAGAACAAGATTCTTGATATTCAAAACAATCTCGGTGATATCTTCCTTAACTCCCTCGAGAGTTGAGAACTCGTGAAGCGCACCGTTGACACGAATGCTGGTCACTGCTGCGCCAGGAATCGATGACAAGAGTGTGCGACGCAATGAGTTACCAAGGGTGTAACCAAAGCCAGGCTCTAGCGGTTCAATGATGAAACGTGAGCGGTATTCGCTTACTACTTCCTCAGTGAGGATGGGGCGTTGTGCGATGAGCACTTATTTCCTCCGAACGTCTGGGAGATCCACTATTTGATCTCCAGCTGATTATTTTTGGGGTACTACTAATTACTTGGAATAAAGTTCAACGATGAGCTGCTCTTGAACCAAGGTGTCGATCACAGGGCGGGTTGGAAGAGCGTGAACCAAAATACGAAGCTTTGATCCAACAACTTCCATCCACGCTGGAACGGCCTTTTCGCCAAGTTCAGCTGATGCGATGATGAATGGTGTGGTGTCGATTGAGCCAGGCACTACATCAATAACATCCATTGGAGTTACGCGGAATGAAGGAATGTTTACCTTCTTGCCGTTAACCAAGAAATGTCCGTGACGTACTAGCTGACGTGCCATGTCGCGGCTCTTTGCAAAGCCGGCACGGTAAACGACGTTATCGAGACGAGTCTCGAGGATGATAAGAAGGTTCTCACCGGTCTTACCTTGAAGGCGGTTAGCCTCTTCGTAGTAACCACGGAATTGCTTCTCGAGAACACCGTAAATACGTGCGCACTTTTGCTTTTCGCGCGTCTGCAATAGGTATTCAGATTCCTTGGAACGGCCACGGCCGTGTTGTCCTGGTGGATAAGGACGTGATTCGATCGGACACTTTGGTCCATCGCACTTAGAGCCCTTAAGAAAGAGCTTTACTTTTTCGCGACGGCAGCGCTTGCAATCTGCTCCGGTATAACGAGCCATTTATTCTCTTCCTTCCTTAAACTCTACGAGGCTTTGGTGGGCGGCAACCGTTGTGTGGTGCTGGTGTGACATCAGAGATGGCACCAACTTCCAAACCAGCGGCCTGCAATGAACGAATTGCAGTTTCGCGACCAGAACCTGGTCCCTTAACGAATACATCTACCTTCTTTAAACCGTGCTCTTGCGCGCGGCGAGCAGCTGCTTCAGCAGCCATTTGTGCGGCAAACGGTGTGGACTTACGAGATCCCTTGAAGCCAACCTGACCAGCAGATGACCAAGAGATAACAGCGCCCGAAGGATCTGTAATAGAAATAATTGTGTTGTTGAAGGTTGACTTGATGTAAGCCTGACCGAAAGCAACGTTCTTCTTTTCCTTCTTGCGAAGTTTGACCTTGCCTTTAGCGGCAGCAGTCTTTGACTTAGGAGCGGCCATGGTTACTTAGTCTCCTTCTTCTTACCAGCAATTGCCTTACGTGGACCCTTACGAGTGCGCGCATTTGTATGTGTGCGCTGACCACGTACAGGAAGACCCTTGCGGTGGCGAATACCTTGGTAGCTCTGGATTTCGACTTTACGACGAATATCGCCTGCTACTTCACGACGAAGATCACCTTCGATTTTGTAATTTGCTTCGATGTATTCACGAAGCTTTGCCAATTCTGGCTCTTGAAGATCCTTAACGCGGGTATCAGGGCTAATACCTGTTGCAGCAAGAGTTGCATGCGAACGGGTAAGTCCGATCCCGAAGATGTAGGTGAGTGCGATCTCTACCCGCTTTTCGCGTGGAAGATCGACACCAACTAAACGTGCCATATCTATACCTATTTCTATATCCGGAAGGTCCTCCGTAATGCATCCAAAGTTTTCTTTGGCTTCGGCCTACCGGTCCGAAGGTCTCAACTCTTTCGAGTTAAGTCGCATCACGCGTTCTTTGTGTAGTTGTTAACCCTGGCGTTGCTTGTGACGAAGGTTGTCGCAAATAACCATCACGCGACCGTTACGACGAATGACTTTGCACTTGTCGCAGATCTTCTTAACGCTTGGCTTTACCTTCACGACTAACTCCTTTTATTACTTGTAACGATAGATAATTCGACCTCGGGTGAGGTCATATGGACTGAGTTCGATGATCACACGATCTTCCGGAAGGATGCGAATGTAGTTCTGTCGCATCTTGCCGCTGATGTGTGCAAGTACTACGTGTCCATTTGTTAATGTCACTCGAAACATTGCGTTGGGCAAAGCTTCAGCAACGGTGCCTTCGATTTCGATAGCTCCGTCTTTCTTGGCCAAGCGATACCTACTTCTCTATTTCAAGCGATTAACAAGATTGCCGCCCACTTCTGGGCAGAGGGTTAGTCTAAGGCTGAGCCTCTAAAAAGGCGAAATCGGGGTTACTTATACCCCCAGACCGCCCCTAAAATTGGCCAATGCGCGCCCGAATTTCCAAAATCCTTGTGGCTGCGCTCCTATTTGTCCCCGGGGCTGGTCTAGTCCTCCCTTCGCAGGCTGATGCCGACATCACGTCGCGGGGGCTGATTCTGCGCCTAGATTCGAAGAATCCAGCCTCATTTACTCCCGGAACTTCTACCTGGCGGGACATATCAGGCAACAATCACGTAGTCACACTTTATAACTCCACCAACGTAGCGCCAGAAACTATTGCAGCGAACACCCGCGCGCCCGCAATGCAGTTCTACAACACTTCGAATGCGCTCACTGGCAAGCATGGAGCAGTAGATACGGGTACAACAATTAACTGGGGTGCCTTCCCCGGACTGACTTTTACCTTTACGGCCAACTGGGGAACAACCAGCGGAGTTTGGGATCGAATCATAGATTTCGGAAACAATGCCGCATCAGACAATATTCTCCTCGCCCGAAATAATGCAACGAATGATATCTCCATAGAAATATTCAACGGCACATCTTCATACGGGTATTGCACATTCCCGAGCGGAATAACGAATAATACCTGGGCACATTATGCGGTGGTCTTTAATGGTTCTACATGCACTTACTTCAAGAACAACTCGAAACAGACTCCCAACAACTACACCGGCTTACCTTCAAACGTTGGAAGAACTAAGAACTACATCGCACGAAGCAACTGGTCAAGTGATTCACTCTTTTCTGGTGGTATCGCAGATTTTGCAATGTACAACGTCGCATTGGCTGATACCGAAGTTGCCCAAAATTTCACCGAACAGACCGCATCCCAGATGATTACTTTCACATCAACTGCCCCTACGAATGCCATTTCTGGAATCTCGAACTATGCAGTGGTCGACACCGTTACCTCTCAATTGCCCATCACCAACACTATTGATGCAACCAGCATCTCAGTCTGCTCAATTTCAAATGGCACGGTAACTTTTTTAACTGGTGGAACCTGCAAAATAAATGCAAACCAACCAGGTAATGCCAACTATTCAGCCGCTACTCAAGTTCAACAAAGTTTCTCGATCACCGCTAATTCAACTTTACAATTTTCAGTCGCAGGTAATGCAACGAGTGCAACCTATCGCCAGAGCCTCGGGCTCACCGCAACTGTTTCGCCGACTGGCAAGGTAACTTTTTATCAGCAAGGTAAAGCGATACCTGGATGCAAAGGGTTAAGCGGTTCAGGAACAATCACCTGCAACTGGAAGCCGGCACAAAAGTCTGCCGTTTCACTCACTGTTAGCTTTCTTCCATCTAATACTCAGCTCACCACTCGAACTGCCGGTCCCATAGTCGTCAATGTCGTTGGCCGACTTACTAAACGATAAGGCGAAATGAAAACACTTTTTAAGAATGGGTCGTTCTGGAGTTCGAGGTCAGAACTTTTTACTGGCCTCCTTGTTGAGGATGGCCGGATCTTGGCCACTGGCCCAGATGCCCTGGCGCATAGCGCAGATCAGATCATCGACCTTGCGAATTCATTTGTGATGCCAGCTTTTGGAGATGGTCATGCTCATCCCATCTTTGCCGGACGAGAAGCCGCCGGTCCAAAGGTCAATGGTCTCCAGAGCGTTGCAGAGATTCAAGAAGCAGTGCGGATATTTGCCGAAGCTAATCCAGATCAACCATGGATTATTGGCGGCGCATATGAAGCAGCGATTATCGAAGGTGGAGATTTCGACGCTCATTGGTTAGATGAAGTTGTCAGTGACCGACCAGTCGTACTTCACGCAGTCGATCACCACACCATCTGGGTTAATTCAAAGGCGTTAGAGATTGCAGACATCACTTCCGCAACCAAAGATCCTGCTGGTGGCACCATCGCGCGACGAGAAGATTATTCACCAAAAGGAACACTGCGCGAACCAGAGGCATTCGCACTCATTCTCGACCACTCCCCTAAAAACACGATTGAGTCTGATGTACGTGCGATCAAATATGCCTGTGCTCAGTATTTAAAATCAGGCGTTACTTATGCCAATGATTCGTGGCTAGAAGAAGGCATGGCGGAGGCGTATTTAGCTGCCGTTACATCTGGCGATTTAACCATCGATATGAATATTTCATTCCTGGCTAACCCTGGTGAATGGAAAAGTGCGCTGACCAAGATTGAAAAGTTATCAGCCCAATTTGAGCCCTATAAGAATCAGGTAAATGCCAAGAGCGTGAAGTTCTTAGGCGATGGCGCTCTCTCGTCCGGTACCGCTGCTCTGCTTGAGCCCTATCTCGACCAACCAGGTTTTTCCGGATTAAAGATTTGGAAGGACGACGAGCTTTTCGAAGCGGTAACGGAATTTGATGCTCGTGGCTATCAGATTCATATTCATGCGATTGGCGATGCCGCTATTCGTCAGGCACTCGATGCCTTTGAGTTTATGCAACACACAAATCCGGCCCGCGATCGACGTCCAGTACTGGTGCATGCCCAGTTGATTAGTGCTGAAGATATGCCACGCATTGCTCAGTTAGGTGTGATTGCCAATATGCAGCCACTCTGGATGTATTTGGATCCTATGAATAAAGAGCTCATCCTCCCTCGACTGGGCGAGGCGCGAAATAACCGCCAATATCAATTACGGTCTTTGATTGATTCCGGCGCACAGGTTGCATTTGGATCTGATTGGCCCGTTACTAGCGAAGTGCCACTGGAAGCGCTCTTTGTCCCAGTACAGCGAGTTGGTGCTTCAGGAGGTTCGCCGTGGAGTCCCGAAGAAGCAATCACCATTGAAGAATCAATGACTTTCTATACTGCAGGTGTTGCCTATCAAAACTTTAGAGAAGATGAATTTGGCAAACTAGAAGTTGGCTACCGTGCTGATTTCGTTGTGTTGGACAAGAGCCCACTTGAAGGCTCAGGTATATCGATTCTGGATGTATATAAGAATGGAATTAAGCAAGCAAGGTAGATACTTCAACGCCCAATGAAGCGAGCTTCTCTTTGCCACCATCAATTGCGGTTAATACAAAGGGCTTGCCATCTGGGAGCAATGCAAAGCTCTGTTCAAAGTGAGCTCCGCGAGATCCATCTTGGGAAACAACAGTCCATTCATCGGCGAGAACTTTCGTCTTATGCGTTCCTCGAGTGATCATTGGCTCGATTGCTAGCGCCATTCCCACTTTAAGTTCTGGTCCCATTCCAGCAGGACCGAAGTTGAGGATATGTGGTTCTTGGTGCATCTCGGTACCGATTCCATGGCCACCGTATTCACGCAAGATGCCGTACTTACCTTTTGAATTTGTATATTGCTCTATGGCATATGAAATATCGGTGAGCTTTGCTCCAACTTTTCCTGCAGCAATCCCCCGCCACATAGATTCTTCGCAAACATCAAGCATCTTCTGATCTTCCGCATCACCTTGACCGCAGATTACTGAGAATGCAGAATCTCCGTGCCAGCCATCGATGATTGCGCCGAAATCAATGGAGACTACATCGCCATTTTTAATGGGGCGGTCATTAGGAATTCCATGAACAATTTCATCATTAACGGATGCGCAGATAACGGCTGGATATCCGTGGTAATTGAGGAAATTTGGCTTGGCTTTGTTTGCCGCTAAATTCTTGACTGCAATTTCATTGAGATCATTGGTAGTGATGCCCTCTTTAATTGCCTCACGCATCAAAATTAAGGATTCGCCAACAACAAGACCTGCCTTGCGCATCAACTTGAGTTGATCAAGGGTCTTAATCTGGATTGCCATATGTACTGCTTAGGAGACGGCAGCGCTGAGAGCTGTCACTGCGCGATTGAAAATCTCGGAGACCTCACCGAGTGCGGGAATAGTGATGAGCAATCCCTCGGAGCGGTAGAAAGAGATGATGGGAAGGGTCTGCTCTTGGTAAACAGAGAGACGATTCTTAATAACTTCTTCGCTGTCATCCGTGCGCTGATATAACTCGCCTTGGCACTTATCGCAGATGCCATCAACGGCTGGCTTTTCGAATTCAACATGGAAAGTAGCGTTGCAACTACGGCAAGTACGACGACCAGCTAAGCGACGAATAATTTCGCCTTCTTCTAATGAAAATTCAAGGGCTGCATCAAGTGGGGTCTGCTTTTCAGCAAGGACTGCACGCAGAAACTCTGCTTGAGCTACGTTGCGAGGAAATCCATCGAGGAGAAAACCGTTTGCGACATCATCGTGAGTAAGGCGATCGCGCACCATTTCGTTAGTAACTGAGTCAGGAACAAGATTGCCGGCATCGGCGTATGACTTAGCCAGCTTGCCGAGTTCGGTCTCGTTCTTCATATTGTGGCGGAAAATATCGCCTGTAGAAATATGTGGGATGCCGTAATGAGCTGCAAGTTCTACAGCTTGAGTTCCTTTACCGGCACCTGGTGGTCCAACCAGGATGAGTCGCATTAGCGCAAGAACCCCTCGTAGGAACGTTGCTGCAATTGGCTTTCAATCTGCTTGGCAGTGTCAAGACCAACGCCGACCACGATCAAAATCGCAGTTCCTCCGAATGGGAAGTTCTGGCTGGCATTGAACAAAATAAGTGCAGCGATTGGAATAACTGCGATGAGCGCCAAGTACATCGCGCCCGGAAGTGTGATACGTGAAAGAACGTATTGCAAATATTCAGATGTTGGACGTCCGGCACGAATACCAGGAATAAATCCACCGTACTTCTTCATATCTTCTGCAACCTCATCTGGGTTGAAGGTAATTGCAACGTAAAAGTAGGTAAAGAAGATAATGAGTGATGCGTAAGCGATGATGTAAATCGGGTGATCGCCCTTAACCAAGTTCTGTTGTACCCATACTGCCCACTTTGCAGAGCTTCCGGAGAAATTCACAATCAAAGATGGAATGTAGAGAAGTGATGAAGCAAAGATAACTGGGATAACGCCAGCTTGATTGACCTTGATCGGAATATATGTGCTGGTTCCGCCGTATTGCTGGCGACCGACTTGGCGCTTTGCATACTGAACGGGAATACGACGTTGAGCTTGCTCAACAAAGACAACTGCCGCGACAACCAAGACGCCGACTGCGCAGACAAAGAGGAATGCAAAGAGACCCTTTTGAAGCTTGATTGACCAGAGCTGTGTTGGGAAACCTGCTGCGATAGAAGTAAAAATAAGAATTGACATACCGTTACCGACACCGCGATCAGTGATTAGCTCGCCGAGCCACATAATCACAGAGGTTCCGGCAGTCATAACTGCAACCATGGTGATGATGCGTGACCAAGATGTATCTGGAACGATGGCAAGTGCGCAACCGCTAAATAAGCGGCCAGGTGTGCGTGCAACTGCAATCAAACCCGTTGATTGCAAGATTGCAAGACCAACAGTCAAATAACGAGTGTATTGAGTGAGCTTTGCGTTGCCCGATTGTCCTTCTTGCTTCAATGTTTCAAAGCGAGGAATAACAACGGTAAGCAACTGAATAATGATTGAGCTGGTGATGTAAGGCATGATGCCGAGCGCGAAAACTGACAAGTGCAGGAGCGCTCCACCAGAGAAGAGGTTGACTAGACCAAAGAGGCCGCCGTTATTTGCCTGCTTTAAGCAGGACTGAACGTTGACGTATGAAACGCCAGGCGTCGGGACGATTGAACCAAAACGGAAAAGACCCATGATCGCCATGGTGAAGAAGATTTTGCGACGTAAATCCGGCGTCTTAAACGCCTTGCCGAATGCTGATAGCACTTTTTTCTCCTTCTAATTCCTGACGATCTAGGGTCTTTACCTAAATTGTTGTTGAAGTTTTCTTTAGAGCTTCTTAGCTGATCCGCCAGCAGCCGCAATCTTCTCAGAAGCTGAGGAAGAAAATGCATGCGCCTCGACGGTTACCTTGACGGAGATTTCTCCGTTGCCAAGAACCTTTACTGGGTAGCCATCACGAACAGCGCCCTTTGCAATCAGATCCGCGACGGTGACATTGCCACCCTTTGGATAGAGAGCATTGATTGTTGAAACATTTACTGGCTGATATTCGGTGCGCTCTGGGTTCTTGAAACCGCGAAGCTTAGGAAGACGCATAACAAGTGGAAGCTGACCGCCTTCGAAGCCGGCGCGAACTACGTTACGAGCACGAGTTCCCTTACCGCCACGACCTGCAGTCTTTCCCTTTGATGCTTCACCGCGACCCTTACGGGTACGTGCCTTCTTAGCTCCTGGAGCTGGACGAAGATGATGAACCTTAAGAACCATTTTTATTCGACCTCCTCAACCTTGACGAGGTGGCGAACAGCAACGACCATTCCGCGAATCTCGGGACGATCTTCCTTAACCACAACATCACCGATTCTTTTTAGACCAAGTGAGCGCAAAGTGTCGCGGTGCTCTGGGCGGCCGCCAACCTTTGAACGCAGTTGAGTAACTTTTAGACGAGGCATTATGCACCTACCGTTTGGCTCATGGCACGAGCAATTGCTGCAGGTGCGACATCTTCAAGAGGCAAACCACGACGAGCTGCAATCGCTGTTGGAGATTCCAACGCGCGAAGTGCGGCTGCAGTTGCATGCACCATGTTGATTGGGTTATTTGAACCAAGAGACTTGGTCAATACATCTGTAATGCCTGCGCACTCAAGTACTGCACGTACTGGACCGCCTGCAATAACTCCGGTACCAGGTGATGCTGGGCGAAGAAGAACAACGCCGGCAGCCTTTTCACCTTGGATTGGGTGAGGAATGGTTCCGAGAATACGTGGGACCTTGAAGAATGACTTCTTTGCTTCTTCAACAGCCTTAGCAATCGCTTGAGGAACTTCCTTAGCCTTGCCGTATCCGATACCAACAGTTCCGTTTTGATCTCCAACAACTACAAGAGCTGTGAATGAGAAACGACGTCCACCCTTAACAACTTTAGATACGCGGTTGATGAAAACAACGCGCTCTGTGTAAGGAGACTTCTCTTTCTCTGGAGCACCATCGCGACCGCGACGTTCGCGGCGATCGTTTCCACCCTTACCTGCGTTGCCGCCGGCTGGTGAATTTGAATTAGGAGTAGTTGCCATTAGAAGTCCAATCCACTCTCGCGGGCTGCATCAGCAAGTGCTGCGATGCGACCGGTGTACTTGTTTCCACCTCGGTCGAAGACGACCGTTGTGATTCCTGCATCCTTTGCACGAGATGCAATGTTCTTGCCAACAAGTACAGCCTTAGCTGTCTTATCGCTAGCAGAATCCTTGCGAAGCGCATCTTCCATAGTTGATGCTGAAGCCAAAGTTTGACCGATGGAATCATCAACAATCTGTACGAAGAGATGGCGAGCAGAACGTGAGACCACAAGACGTGGACGAGCAGCTGTGCCAGTAACTTTCTTACGGACACGGAAGTGGCGGCGGGCGCGTGCCTTTTGTGAGGAGCCCTTAGAGACCTTTACACCGATTGCCATTACTTCTTACCTGTCTTTCCTTGCTTGCGGCGAATACGTTGACCATCCAAGTGCAAGCCCTTGCCCTTATAAGGATCAGACTTACGAAGCTTCTGGATTTTCGCGGTAACTTCACCAACGAGTTGCTTGTCGATTCCAGTGATGTGGAAGCGAGTTGGAGATTCAACCTTGAAGGTGATGCCTTCTGGGGCTGGGAAAAGAATGGAGTGGCTGTAACCAAGAGCGAACTCAAGATCCTTGCCCTTCTCAGCTACGCGGTAACCAACACCGACGATGGTGATTGATTTGGTGTAACCATTAACGACGCCTTCGATCATGTTAGAGACCAAGGTGCGTGATAAGCCGTGAAGCGAGCGAGCAATACGACCATCATCTGGACGTGTTACAACAAGCGCATCTGCTTCTTTAGCTACAACGATTGGCTCAGCAACGTTGAGTGAAAGTGAACCCTTAGGTCCCTTAACTGCAACGTTCTGTCCTGAAATAGTGATTTCGACTCCCGAAGGAACCGCAATAGGGCTACGACCGATACGTGACATTTAGATCACCATACGTAGGCGAGAACTTCTCCGCCTACACCCTGCTTGTTGGCTGCTTTATCAGTAAGCAGACCAGATGAAGTTGAAATGATTGCAACGCCAAGTCCACCAAGAACCTTTGGTAGAGCAGTTGACTTTGCATAAACACGGAGACCGGGCTTGGAGACGCGACGAAGTCCCGCGATTGAACGTTGGCGATCTGCACCAAACTTCAAATCAAGGGTAAGTGTCTTTCCAAAACCAGCGGCATTGTTTTCGACTTTAAAGCCGGCGATGTAACCCTCTTGCTTGAGGATTTCGGCAATGCGAACCTTCACCGACGATGACGGCATAGAAACCGTATCGTGGTAAGCAGAGTTCGCGTTGCGCAGACGTGCCAGCATGTCTGCGATCGGATCTGTCATTGTCATTCGTTTGGCCTTTGGCCTTTCTCGAGATGGTTTCCGGTTAGTACCGGACCTTTCACGTAGTTAGTAGTTGGATAAAACCTAAATTTCTTGGATTACCAAGAAGCCTTTGTGATGCCTGGAAGTTCACCACGGTGTGCCATTTCGCGGAAGCAGATACGGCAGATGCCGAACTTTTGGTAGACCGCATGAGGACGACCGCAGCGCTGGCAACGTGTGTAACCACGAACCTTGAACTTTGGCTTACGTGCAGCCTTAACTTTGAGTGATGTTTTTGCCATCTGTAGCTACCTCTTACGCTTCCTTGAAGGGGAAGCCAAGCGCCTTAAGGAGCGCACGACCTTCTTCATCATTCTTGGCTGTCGTTACGAAAGTGATATCCATACCGCGTTGACGATCAACTTTGTCTTGTTCGATTTCTGGGAATACAACCTGCTCGGTCAGACCGAAGGTGTAGTTACCGTTGCCATCGAATTGCTTTGGTGAAAGTCCGCGGAAGTCCCGAATACGTGGAAGTGCAATGCTCAAAAGGCGGTCAGTGAATTCCCACATGCGATCGCCACGAAGTGTGACGTGTGCGCCGATAGGCATTCCTTCACGCAACTTGAATTGAGCAATGGACTTACGTGACTTAGTAACTTGTGGCTTCTGTCCAGTGATGATGGTTAGGTCGCGGATAGCGCCTTCAATCAATTTGGAGTCGCGAGCTGCTTCGCCAACACCCATATTTACAATTACCTTAGTGAGGCCAGGAATCTGCATAACATTTGCGTACTTGAATTCAGTGCGCAAAGCAGGTGCAATCTCGGCGCGGTAACGTGCCTTGAGACGTGGTGCTGTTGCTGTTGTCATGACTAGATGTCCTTTCCGGTGCGGCGAGAGATGCGAACATTCTTGCCTTCTTCATCAACGCGTGAACCGATACGTGTGGCCTTGCCATCGCCATCGACGAGCATCACGTTGGAGAGGTGGATAGAAGCTTCAACGGTCAAGATGCCGCCGACCTTCACACCGCGCTCTGATGTTGTCTCTTGTGTGTGGCGCTTAACGCGGTTAACACCTTCGACGAGAACACGTGAATCAACATTATTAACTTCGAGAACGGTTCCTGAAACGCCTTTATCTTTTCCGGCGATAACGAGAACGGTGTCTCCCTTTTTAATCTTCGCCATTTTTATAGTACCTCCGGCGCTAACGAAATGATCTTCATGAACTTCTTGTCGCGAAGCTCGCGAGCAACTGGTCCGAAGATACGAGTTCCGCGTGGTTCGCCATCAGCCTTGAGGATGACAGCTGCGTTCTCATCAAACTTGATATATGAACCATCAGGACGACGGTTCTCCTTGACGGTACGAACGATGACAGCCTTAACGACTTCACCCTTCTTTACCTGTCCACCAGGAATTGCATCCTTTACGGAGCAAACAATGACATCACCGATACCGGCGTAGCGACGTGAGGAACCACCGAGCACACGGATACAAAGGAGTTCCTTTGCGCCTGTGTTATCGGCGACGCGAAGTCGCGATTCTTGTTGAATCATTTTTTAATTCACCAGTCCCTTACTTAGCCTTTTCAAGGATTTGAACGACGCGCCAGCGCTTTGTTGCAGATAGCGGACGTGTCTCCATAAGTAGAACGCGATCGCCGATTCCGGCTTCGTTGTTCTCATCATGTGCCTTGAGCTTGTGTGAGCGGGTCATAACCTTTGAGTAAAGGCCATGCTTGACGCGGTCGGAGATAGCTACGACGACGGTCTTATCCATCTTGTCGCTAGTTACGATTCCTTCACGAGTCTTGCGAAAACCACGTGCTTCATCATTAGTGTTATTGGTGGTCATGCTGCTCCTCCAATTCCTAATTCACGTTCACGCAAAACGGTGTAAATGCGTGCAATCTCTTTGCGAACTGCGGTCAAACGACCGTGGCTCTCGAGCTGACCAATTGCTGCTTGGAAGCGAAGGTTGAAAAGTTCTTCCTTGCTTTCGCGTAGCTTGATGCCCAATTCATCGGTTGAGAGCGCGCGTAGCGACTCTGCTGTTAATACATCAGCCATTAGAACTCCTCACGACGAACTACTCGGCACTTCATTGGAAGCTTGTGAATCGCACGAGTCATTGCCTCGGTTGCGATCTCTTCGCCAACTCCGGAGATTTCAAACATAACGCGACCTGGCTTTACGTTTGCAATCCACCATTCAGGTGAACCCTTACCGGAACCCATACGAGTTTCAGCAGGCTTCTTGGTGAGAGGGCGATCTGGATAAATGTTGATCCAAACTTTTCCACCACGCTTGATATGACGAGTCATAGCAATACGTGCTGCTTCGATTTGGCGGTTAGTGACGTAAGCAGGTTCCAAAGCTTGGATACCGAAATCGCCGAAGGCTACGGTTGTTCCGCCCTTTGACTTACCGGCACGCTTTGGGTGGTGCTGCTTGCGGTGCTTAACGCGACGTGGAATTAACATTAGTTAGCTCCTCCTTCTGAAACTTCAGCTGAGACAGCTGCTTCAGTTGCAGTATCAACAACGTTTGAGGTTGTTACTTCTGCGCGAGGTTGACGAGGTCCGCGTGGGCCACGATTTGCTGAAGCTGGCTTTGGTGCACGTGCTGCTGCAAGTGCAGCTGCTGCGCGCTCTGCGCGAGATTCAATAACTTCACCCTTGTAGATCCAGACCTTTACGCCTAGACGACCGAATGTTGTTGCTGCCTCGTAGAAGCCATAATCGATATCTGCGCGAAGTGTGTGTAGAGGTACGCGACCTTCACGATAGAACTCAGAACGTGACATTTCAGCGCCGCCGAGACGACCACCGCACTGTACGCGGATGCCTTGTGCGCCAGCCTTGAGAGCTGTCTGCATTGACTTACGCATTGCGCGACGGAATGAAACACGTGCAGCAAGCTGCTCGGCAATTCCTTGTGCAACGAGTTGAGCATCGATCTCTGGATTCTTCACTTCAAGAATGTTGAGCTGTACTTGCTTGCCTGTGAGCTTTTCAAGATCAAGGCGGATGCGATCAGCTTCGGTTCCACGACGTCCGATAACAATTCCTGGACGAGCGGTGTAAAGATCGATACGAACACGCTCGCGTGTGCGCTCGATTTCGATACGTGAAACTCCAGCGCGCTCCATGCCCTTAGACATCATGCGGCGGATCTCAATATCTTCTTTTACATAATCCTTGTAAAGCTTGTCGGCATACCAGCGAGATTTGAACTCAGTGGTGATTCCGAGGCGGAAGCCATGTGGATTTACTTTTTGACCCATTTACTTGGCCTTCCCTTCGGTCTTCTTTGCGGAAGTTTTTCCGGCCTTACGTGGTCCGTGTGAGCGGTAGTTCACGTCATCGGAAAGAACAACTGTGATTGAGCTGGTGCGCTTGCGGATCGTAAAGCCACGACCCTGAGCACGTGGACGGAAGCGCTTCAATGTGAAGCCTTCGTCAACAGTTGCTTCAGCGATGTATAGCTCTGATGCGTCACGGATAGCTGGGTGCTTCTGCTTTGCGTTAGCAACAGCTGAAGCGACGAGTGTGTACAAGTCGGTTCCGACAGCTTGGTTAGCAAACTTAAGAGTAGAGAGTGCGATATCTGCACGCTCTCCGCGGATCAAGTTAACAACACGACGAGCCTTTTGGGGGGTCGTACGGATGCTTGAGAGAACTGCGCGAGAGATGATTGCAGCATCTGCATTAGGTGTCTTGTACTGATTAGCCACGAGATGCTCTCCGATCGTCCTTGACGTGACCACGGAAGGTACGAGTTGGTGAGAACTCACCAAGCTTGTGACCAATCATGGCGTCAGTAATAAATACAGGAACATGCTTGCGACCATCATGTACTGCGATGGTGTGACCAATCATCGATGGAACGATCATTGAGCGACGTGACCAAGTCTTAATTACATTCTTGGTGTTCTTCGCGTTCTGGTCATCCACCTTCTTAATGAGGTGACCGTCCACGAATGGACCCTTCTTTAAACTACGAGGCATTTGTAGTCGGCTCCTTATCGCTTCTTGTTCGACTTACGACGACGGACAATCATGGAATCGCTCGCCTTTTTCTTGCGAGTACGACCTTCAGGCTTACCCCAAGGAGTCACTGGGTGACGTCCACCAGAGGTCTTACCTTCACCACCACCGTGTGGGTGGTCAACAGGGTTCATAACAACACCACGAACAGTTGGGCGGATGCCGAGCCAACGCTTACGGCCAGCCTTTCCGTAGTTGATGTTTGATTGTTCTGCGTTGCCAACTTCACCAACAGTTGCGCGGCAACGAACATCTACGTTACGAATTTCGCCAGATGGCATACGAAGTTGTGCGTATGGACCCTCTTTAGCAACGAGTTGAACTGATGCGCCAGCTGAGCGAGCAATCTTTGCTCCTCCGCCAGGGCGAAGTTCAATCGCGTGAATAACGGTACCTACCGGGATATTGCGCAGTGGCAAGTTATTGCCAGGCTTGATATCTGCTGATGGGCCGTTCTCAATCTTGTCACCTTGGTTGAGCTTGTTAGGTGCGATGATGTAACGCTTCTCGCCATCTGCGTAATGCAAAAGTGCAATACGAGCTGTGCGGTTTGGATCGTATTCGATATGAGCAACCGTTGCTGGAATGCCATCTTTATCGTTACGTGTGAAATCAATGAGGCGGTAAGCGCGCTTATGTCCTCCACCTTGGTGACGAACAGTGATGCGACCAGTTGCGTTACGACCACCCTTTGAGTGAATTGGACGAACCAATGACTTCTCAGGAGTTGTGCGTGTGATTTCAGCAAAATCTGGAACGCTCGCGCCACGTTGACCAGGTGTGGTCGGCTTGAGTTTACGAAGTGCCATGTTTTATCCCGTCTTTCTCTAGAGACCTGCCCCCTTAGGAGACAGGACCTCCGAAGATCTCGATGCTCTCGCCAGGGGCTAGATGCACGATGGCACGCTTGGTGTCATTGCGCTTTCCGAAGCCAACCTTGAGGCGCTTGCGCTTTCCTTCACGGTTCATTGTGTTAACACTGAGAACCTTTACGCCGAAGACCTTCTCGACTGCAATCTTGATTTCAGTCTTGTTGGAACGTGGGTCGACGAGGAATGTGTACTTGTTCTGCATAAGAAGCCCAGCACTCTTTTCAGTGTAAACAGGCTTCAAAAGGATGTCGCGTGGGTCTTTCATGCTGATACCTCTACTTCGCTTTCACGAGCAACAGCTGTTGCCGCTTTAGGGGCACCTGCGATGAATTCGCGGAGTGCAGTCTCGGAGAAGACAACATCATCAGCTACGAGAATGTCGTAGGCGTTGAGTTGATCATTAACAATGAGGTGAAGGTCATCAGCGTTACGAAGTGCGCGCCATGCAAGATCCTCAGAGCGAGCGAGAACAACAAGAAGATTCTTGCGATCTGCGAACTGACGAACTGCTGTGATTGCGCCCTTTGTAGAAATTGCTGCTTGAGCTTCGACTAAACCTGAAACACAGTGGATGCGATCTTCGCGTTGACGATCAGAGAGAACGCCACGAAGTGCAGCTGCAATCATCTTCTTAGGAGTGCGTTGGTCGTACTTACGAGGTACTGGACCGTGTGAAACTCCACCGTGACGTTGCAACGGTGCGCGGACAGAACCCTGACGAGCGCGACCGGTTCCCTTCTGCTTGAAAGGCTTCTTACCTGTACCGGAGACTTCTCCGCGGTTCTTGGTCTTAGCTGTACCAGCGCGAGCAGCTGCAAGTTGTGCAACTACTACCTGGTGAATCAAAGGAATATTTGCTTGGGCATCGAAGATCTCAGATGGAAGTTCAATGTTGCCAGTGACCTTTCCTTCTGTGCTCTTGATATCAATCTTGAGTGACATGTTATGCACCAGCCTTTGCAGTGTTTTCAGATGTTGCCTTCTTCGCTGCAGAGCGAACAAAGACGATGGCACCTGTAGGACCAGGGATTGCACCCTTGATCAAGAGGAGTGAATTTTCTGCATCAACAGAGTGGATGAGAAGATTTTGAGTTGTAATGGTGTCAACGCCCATGTGACCAGACATGCGCTTACCCTTGAAAACGCGACCTGGTGTTGTGCGGTTACCAATAGAACCTGGCATACGGTGCTTGCGGTCAACACCGTGAGATGCGCCGATACCACTGAAGCCGTGGCGCTTCATAACGCCTGCGTGGCCCTTACCTTTTGAAGTACCAGTTGCATCAACGAATTCACCAGCAGCGAAAACATCTGCCTTGAACTCTTGACCAACTGTGTAAGCATCGGTGTTTTCTACGCGAAGCTCAGCAACTTCAAGACGAGGAGTAACGCCAGCCTTTGCAAAGTGACCAGCTTCTGGCTTGGTTACCTTGCGAGGATCAATTGCACCAAATGCGATTTGAACGGCCTTGTAGCCGTCGTTCTCAAGTGTGCGAATCTGTGTGACAACGCATGGACCGGCAGCAACGACTGTTACTGGAACGATCTTGTTGTTTGCATCGAAGACCTGGGTCATACCCAACTTCTTACCGAGGATGCCCTTGATGGCAGAGCCGTGTGATTGTGTAGTAGTCATGTCAGCAGTCCCTTAGAGCTTAATCTCAATGTCGACGCCAGCAGGAAGATCGAGACGCATCAAGGAGTCAACTGTCTTAGGAGTTGGGTCGATGATGTCGATGAGGCGCTTATGTGTGCGCATCTCGAAATGTTCGCGGCTGTCCTTGTACTTGTGAGGAGAGCGAATAACACAGAATGTGTTCTTCTCTGTAGGCAACGGAACAGGGCCAGCGACAGTTGCACCAGTGCGCTCAACAGTTTCTACGATCTTCTTCGCAGATGTATCGATCACTTCGTGGTCGTAAGCCTTAAGCCGTATGCGGATCTTTTGTCCCGCCATGTGCTTCTCCTTTTTTCTTTACTGCTACTTAATAAATCTTCGGGTTAATTTCTTGCTAGTAAGTGGCCCTTGCGGGCCACTTACTATTTAATGCTTGGTAATACTTGGTATTACTTGATGATCTTTGTAACGCGACCTGCACCAACGGTGCGGCCACCTTCGCGGATTGCGAAGCGAAGACCATCTTCCATAGCGATTGGCTGAATCAACGCAACGGTCATTTCAGTGTTATCGCCAGGCATAACCATTTCTGTTCCTGATGGAAGAGTTACGATGCCTGTTACGTCAGTTGTACGGAAGTAGAACTGTGGACGGTAGTTATTGAAGAATGGTGTGTGGCGTCCGCCTTCATCCTTTGAAAGGATGTAAGCATTTGCTTCGAAGTCAGTGTGAGGTGTGATTGAACCTGGCTTAACAACAACCTGGCCGCGCTCTACATCTTCACGCTTTGTTCCACGGAGGAGGAGACCAACGTTCTCGCCAGCCTGACCTTCGTCAAGAAG
The DNA here is from genome assembly GCA_947372915.1 of Actinomycetota bacterium. Taxonomy (GTDB): domain Bacteria; phylum Actinomycetota; class Actinomycetes; order Nanopelagicales; family Nanopelagicaceae; genus AAA044-D11. The sequence continues at coordinate 18,617 of CANBVO010000010.1, forward strand.
CTTGCGGAACATTTCAACACCAGTAACGGTGGTCTTCTGTGAATCTGGACGGATACCAACGATTTCAACTTCTTCGTTGACCTTAACGATTCCGCGCTCGATACGACCGGTAACAACGGTTCCACGACCTGTGATCGTGAAGACGTCTTCTACTGGCATCAAGAATGGCTTATCGATATCACGAGCTGGTTGTGGGATGTAGCTATCTACAGCCGCCATGAGCTCCATGATTGACTCAACCCACTTAGCATCTCCTTCGAGAGCCTTAAGTGCTGAGATGCGAACGATTGGTGTGTCATCGCCTGGGAACTCGTACTTAGAGAGAAGTTCGCGAACTTCCATTTCAACGAGTTCAAGAATTTCTTCGTCATCAACCATGTCTGACTTGTTGAGAGCAACAACGATTGATGGAACGCCTACCTGGCGAGCAAGGAGAACGTGCTCCTTGGTCTGAGGCATTGGTCCGTCAGTTGCAGCAACTACGAGAATTGCGCCGTCCATCTGTGCTGCACCAGTAATCATATTCTTGATGTAGTCAGCGTGGCCTGGGCAGTCAACGTGTGCATAGTGACGTGTCTCAGTTTGGTACTCGATGTGCGCGATAGAGATTGTGATACCACGTTGACGCTCTTCTGGCGCCTTATCGATCTGATCGAATGGTGTGAATGGGTTTACATCTGGGTACTTATCGTGAAGTACCTTTGAGATGGCAGCAGTAAGAGTGGTCTTACCGTGGTCAATGTGACCAATTGTGCCAATGTTGACGTGCGGCTTGGTGCGCTCGAATTTAGCCTTTGCCACTTTTTCCTCCTGTTGTTTCTTGTTTACTTACTTGGATTGGGTTGTTTTCGTCTGCCGAGAGCTCTTAGCGATTACTCGCCGCGAACCTTCGCGATGATTTCCTTCGCGACCGCGGCTGGTACTTCGGCATACGAATCAAATTGCATGCTGTAGCTTGCGCGACCTTGTGTTCTACTGCGTAGATCACCGACATAACCGAACATCTCAGACAGTGGAACCACTGCCTTAACGATGCGGGCACCTGAACGCTCATCCATGGACTGAATTTGTCCACGACGTGAGTTCAAATCGCCGATGACATCACCCATGAAGTCTTCAGGGGTAATAACTTCTACTGACATCACTGGTTCAAGAATGACTGGACCCGCTAAGCGAGCAGCCTCTCTGAAACCTTGTAGGCCAGCAATCTTGAACGCGAGCTCCGATGAGTCAACATCGTGATAAGCGCCGTCAAGAAGAGTTACGCGGACATCGACAAGTGGGTAGCCGGCCAATGGACCGTTCTGCATACCTTCTTGGCAACCGACGTCGACAGATGGAATGTATTCCTTAGGAATGCGTCCACCGGTGATCTTGTTTACAAACTCGTAGGACTTCTCTGAAGTTCCTGGTGCGATTGGTTCGATTGCAATCTGAACCTTTGCGAATTGACCAGAACCACCTGATTGCTTCTTGTGGGTGTAGTCGTAGCGATCGACAGGCTTCTTGAGTGATTCGCGGTAAGCAACTTGTGGCTTACCAACGTTTGCCTCAACCTTGAATTCGCGACGCATGCGGTCAACGAGGATTTCGAGGTGGAGCTCGCCCATACCGGAGATGATGGTCTGGCCAGTCTCTTCGTCGGACTTAACGTGGAATGTTGGATCTTCTTCAGCGAGGCGTTGGATTGCAATGCCGAGCTTCTCTTGGTCAGCCTTTGTCTTTGGCTCAATAGCAACAGAGATAACTGGCGCTGGGAAGTCCATTGACTCAAGGATTACTGGCTTAGCTGGATCGCAGAGTGTGTCACCAGTTGTGGTGTCCTTAAGACCCATAACTGCGATGATCATTCCGGCGCCGGCTGAATCTTTTTCTTCGCGCTTGTTAGCGTGCATCTGGTAAATCTTGCCGATGCGCTCTTTCTTATCCTTAGTTGAGTTAAGGATTGAAGAACCGGTATCAAGGCGACCTGAGTAAATACGTACGAAGGTCAACTTACCGAGGTGAGGATCTGACATGATCTTAAATGCGAGTGCTGAGAATGGTTCAGAATCTGCTGGTTGGCGCTCTACTTCAACTTCTGGATCGCCCATCTTGTGACCAACGATTGCCTTGATATCAAGTGGTGAAGGTAGGTAGCGGTTAACTGCATCGAGCATTGGCTGAACGCCCTTGTTCTTAAATGCAGAACCAGTAAGTACTGGAGTCAACTTGTCAGCGAGTGTTGCGCGACGGATTGCAGCAATGATTTCGTCCTCGGATAGATCGTGACCTTCGAGGTACTTCTCCATAATTGCATCATCAGCATCAGCAAGAGTTTCAATCATTGCGTGACGAGCTGCCTTTGCAGCTTCAGCCATGTTGGCTGGAATCTCTTCGATGAGGTAATCCTCACCCTTCTTTGTCTCGCCAGGCCATACAAGTGCCTTCATGGCGATCAAATCAACAACGCCCATGAAGTCACCTTCGAGGCCGATTGGAATCTGTAGAACAAGTGCGATTGCGTTCAAACGTGAACCAATCATTTCTACGCAACGGTCGAATGAAGCACCGGTACGGTCAAGCTTGTTAACGAAACAGATACGAGGAACGTTGTAACGATCTGCTTGACGCCACACTGTCTCTGATTGTGGCTCAACGCCAGCAACACCGTCGAATACGCAGACAGCGCCATCGAGAACACGAAGCGAGCGCTCTACTTCAACTGTGAAGTCAACGTGGCCAGGTGTATCGATGATGTTGATGAGGTTGCCCTTCCACATACATGTGGTTGCAGCAGATGTAATAGTGATACCGCGCTCTTGCTCTTGTTCCATCCAGTCCATGGTGGCGCCGCCATCGTGAACTTCACCGATCTTGTAGTTGATACCGGTGTAGAAAAGGATGCGCTCAGTGGTCGTGGTTTTACCCGCGTCGATGTGCGCCATGATTCCGATGTTGCGAACCTTGGCGAGGTCGATTGTCTCTTCTACAGCCACTTTACGAGTCTCCTTATTAGTTTCTTAAATAGTTTCTTAGTTTTTCGATTACCAGCGGTAGTGCGCGAAAGCCTTGTTAGCTTCAGCCATTTTGTGGGTATCTTCGCGACGCTTTACAGCTGCTCCGAGACCGTTGCTTGCATCGATCAATTCGTTTTGAAGACGCTCTGCCATTGACTTCTCGCGGCGAGCGCGTGAGTAATCAACCATCCAACGAAGAGCAAGTGTGGTTGCACGTCCTGCTTTAACTTCGATAGGTACTTGGTAAGTAGCTCCACCAACACGGCGAGACTTAACTTCAACAGTTGGCTTGACGTTATCGAGTGCGCGCTTCAAAGTGATTACTGGATCAACTCCACCAGTCTTTTCGCGGCAACCCTCGAGTGCATCGTAAACAATACGTTCTGCAGTAGAACGCTTGCCGTGCAAGAGAATCTTGTTGATGAGAGCTGTTACAACTGGTGAGTTGTAAACAGGATCTGCAATAACAGGTGACTTAACTGCGGGACCTTTACGAGGCATTTAATTAGCCCTTCTTTTCTTTTTTAGCGCCGTAGCGGCTACGTGATTGCTTACGGTCTTTAACACCTTGAGTATCGAGTGAACCACGAACGATCTTGTAACGAACACCAGGAAGATCCTTCACACGACCACCGCGAACAAGAACGATGGAGTGCTCTTGAAGGTTATGTCCTTCACCTGGAATGTATGCAGTTACTTCCATGCCACTTGTAAGACGAACACGTGCAACTTTACGAAGCGCAGAGTTAGGCTTCTTAGGAGTTGTTGTGTACACACGAGTACAAACACCACGACGTTGCGGGCTGCCTTTTAGTGCAGGCGTGTTTGTCTTTGTTGTCTTTTCTGCGCGACCCTTACGGACCAGCTGCTGAATTGTTGGCACTACTTTTCTCCAGTTCGTTTACTGCATTTCTTTTCGTTTTCACGCTCGATATCACGACCCCCGAGGTCGGGAGTGTTGCTCACTATTACTAGTGTTGATGCATAGAAAATGCATCTGGATATCGCTCGCTTCATCGAAAAGAGCAGAGGAGCAGAGTAACTCAGCCCTGCGAAGGAAAGCAAAACGGGTCTTATACGCCTCCCCCGCCCGGAGCTCAAGGAAGTGAGCTGTGCGACACGCCGAAGGCTTTTGACCCCCGAGGGGCTACGGTTGAGGGATGAATGGCCTCAAAACCCCTGATCTGGCGACCCATAAACCCAAGCTCCGTGGGCTGATCCACCTGATTATGTCTCCGGTTTCGCTGGTTGCGGGCCTGATCCTGATTGCCATCGCCGATAAGCTCAAAGGACGTATAACTTTGGGCATTTTTACGCTCACGGCGGTCACTTTGTTCACCTGTAGCGCCCTCTACCACCGGGTCGCTTGGAAGCCCAAGTACAAGGCCCTTTGGCGCCGAATCGATCACGCCAATATCACCATGCTTATCGCTGGCACCTATACCCCGTTTGCCATATTTCTTCTTAATCGCACCAACGCCATCATCCTTCTAGCCCTGGTCTGGTCGGGGGCGCTACTCACTTCGGTTCTGCGCATCACCTGGCTAGGTGCACCGCGCTGGTTGTACGTCATTGCTTACGTCGCACTCGGTTGGGCGGCAGTTATCTACCTTCCGCAGTTCTGGCAGAAGGGTGGCGTCGCAGTATTTCTCCTTATTTTGGCGGGAGGACTTTGTTATACCGCTGGCGGAATTATTTATGGGATGAAGAAACCCAACTTCTCTATTAATTGGTTTGGCTTTCATGAGTTCTTCCACGCACTCACTGCAGCAGCTTTTCTTTTTCACTTTGTAGCAGCAGTTCTAGTTGTCTATACCCACCAATAATTAGCGCTTTCCAGATCTATTTCCGATATTAATGAGTAGCGGAGCTGAACTCTTTGATGTTCCATTTGCCGTTACGACAGCAGTAATACTCTGAAGGCCTCGTACGGCGGGCGGCCATCTGCAATCGGCAACTCCCCCGCTACTTTGAATACTCTGGCAGCCAGGAATCTTCTTGCCTCTGAGGTAGAACACCACTTTCCCATCCACATCTACTGTTGCACGAATAGTTGATGGCGCGCGATACACCGCAGTGTTTAGCCCACTGGTGAGTGCTAAATTGATTGAAGTTGGAATGAAAGCGGCGTTGTAGTTATTGAGAACTTCCGAAGCTAAAAGTTCGCGGTAATACAATCTAAATCCCCGGACGTTATAAGTGCCCCAGAAATTTCCATTAGTACCGTACGTACCAATTTCAAACTTATTCAAAGATCCAAAAGATTTATTTGTTTGTGTTGCTGAACCTCCACCCTGGAATGTAAGTGAATTGATTCTGGTGCCATCGATATACAATCTTTGTGAAGTGTCATTCTGAGTCTTTGACATCACAAATGTATACGTGTGATAGGCGTCGTAATATCCGGAGAGCGAGGTTCCATAAACATCACCGGCGCCGGTGTTGAACCCAATCCCGCCAGAATTCATCCATAACGAGTAAAAGCTCCCCGCCCAACCCATGACCATTCCACTGGATGTATTTGCCTGCGTGCTGGGAATCTTTAAGAGAAACTCCGCCGTGATGGTGTTAACACCGGTCATATCGCTTCCGGTACCTTCAATATATTGGGATTGGTTTGCTGAAGCGTTTAAAGCAACCGAAGAATCAGCCGCTGAATATGCTGGAGTGCTGCCTGTGAGTGGGTAAAGAGTGGCGCTTCCACCCGCGGTTCCATCATTGCTCCACGAAGTTCCACTCACTTTTGAAGGCGATGCCGTTAGTGAAAAGACCGCACCGGAAGTGACTGCACCTTGGGCATCGGATATCGATGAAGCGAAAATTAATGCTGGAAGCAGCATGACGGCGGCCAGTCTCTTCATCGAAACACCTCAGCGCCTTCTGTCATAGGGCAAGGATATTGGTATCTGGAATTAAGTGATTACAAGAACTAGTACCGTATAGATGGCAACACCACCGAGGCGATAGATCAACAGCCCTTTACCAGATTGATTCCAGGCGGAGTCATGTTCCTCTCCGAAGAAATTGAGTATGGACACCAGCAGACCCGGCAACCCGAGAAGTACGAAGCAAGCCAGGAGCAGAGAATGCGGATTGCTGATCTGGCTAGCTAAGAAATTAGCAAACCATGAGCCAACCAGAATCATCGTCACAATAAGAACTGCGCCTTTGGGGAGAACTCGGTGAATGAGCGCTCGCTTCGGGAATTTATCCTCAAGTAATTCCAAAATCATGGGAACAATGAAAAGAATTAATCCAACATAGAGAGCCCATGAGTTTCCAATAAAACGTTCTGCGAGAAAATAATAAATGAGAGCCTTAATCGCAAACGTAGAATAAATATGCCATTGCTCAGGTTCATCTAAATCGAGTTCAATTTTATCGTTTCGAACTGGATAGGCATGAGTCGATAGGTCTTCAAGGAGCAAGCGCACCGCGACCATGATTGCGGCAGCTACAGCTAGCTCAGTCTTGTGCCCAGTAATGGCAAGTTGTTTTCCAGTAAGGCCAGAAAGTGCACCTACCATCTTCTGAACTATCCAGCCGGTGAGGAGCATCGAAAGTGCGTAGTCAGTGATGCGCTCCCAAAGTTCAGAGCGATTATCAACGTATCGGCGCAATGGCCGCATCGCACTTGTAATGAGCATCGGCGCAAACCAAATAATCATCACGCCAAAAGTTCCCAGGATTTCTTGGCGAGAATTAAAGTGACCAGTGATAAGAGCACCGGTTAAGAATGTATATCCAGCGATGAAACCAGCAAAGGTATCGAGAATTCCTACACCCATGATGAGAATCATTAACGTTGTGATGGTAGGCATCGCCTGCCAAGTATTAGCGCCAAGCGCACATAGCCCTAGGTAGAACGCAACGGGATAGAGCAAGGCAGAGAGCGAACCAATCATGGCTCGCAAATAGTTGCCATCTTGAATGATTCGGGCCATCAATGGGGTAAATCGTGAGAGCTCCACCGCTAAGAGATTGAGTTGGCGATCTAAGAAATCAGTAAGTGGCCATCTGAAAGTATCGGAGCGATCTCCTGGGCCTTCAGGTCGCTTAATACGTCGACGGCGTCCTGCCTCGATTCCTTCTAATTCTTCACGTTCTTGTTGTGGGGTATCTCCCCCGCCACTTGTTGTGGATGAAGTAGAAGATGACCCGGCTGCGGCCGTGGCACCGAGAAGTGCAAATGAGCCAACAACAAGTGCTCCTACATTCTTGGTGTCTTTCTCTGGGTTGTAATCTGGAAGCAAAAGTGGATTGAAGATTCCCTCAAGTCGTGATGGTTCTACTACATCGACTACATCTGGACAGATATCGTCCCACTGGATTTCCCCGTTTGTATCTTTGCAAAAAGTGACATCGCGACTGGTTACAACACCCTGATCGTCCAGAACTTCAAC
>CANBVO010000011.1 GCA_947372915.1 Actinomycetota bacterium
TAAATGAGCGATACAACCACACATCCAGAACTAGACGGTATTGGTAATTACGAATACGGCTGGTCGGATAAGAACGATGTTGGCGCCAATAGTCGCCGTGGCATCAATGAAGAAGTGGTACGCGATATTTCCGCAAAGAAGTCAGAGCCACAATGGATGCTCGATCTTCGACTCAAGGGTCTTAGCCTCTTTGAGAAGAAGCCGATGCCATCATGGGGTTCAGATCTGACTGGTATTTTCTTCGACACCATCAAGTACTTTGTGCGCTCTACCGAGAAGCAGGCGCAGACTTGGGAAGATCTTCCTGATGATATTAAAAATACCTATGACCGTTTAGGTATCCCAGAAGCAGAGAAGCAGCGTCTGGTCTCTGGTGTAGCTGCTCAGTATGAATCCGAAGTTGTTTATCACTCAATCCGCGAAGATCTTGAAAAGCAAGGCGTGATTTTTGTTGATACTGATACCGGCCTTCGTGAGCACGAAGAGCTTTTCAAAGAGTATTTCGGCACCGTTATTCCGGTCGGCGATAATAAATTTGCCGCTCTCAATACCTCAGTATGGTCCGGTGGCTCATTTATTTATGTTCCTAAGGGCGTCAAGGTAGATATTCCACTTCAAGCATATTTCCGCATCAATACTGAGAATATGGGTCAATTCGAACGCACCTTGATTATTGCGGACGAAGATTCATATATTCATTATGTTGAAGGTTGTACAGCACCGATTTACTCCTCGGATTCTCTGCACTCTGCAGTAGTTGAAATCATCGTCAAGAAGGGTGCTCGCGTTCGCTACACCACCATTCAAAACTGGTCTAACAACGTTTACAACTTGGTCACCAAGCGCGCTACCTGCGCTGAAGGTGCAACCATGGAATGGATCGATGGCAATATCGGTTCAAAGGTCACCATGAAGTACCCAGCAGTTTTCTTAATGGGCCCACATGCAAAAGGCGAAACTCTCTCCATCGCATTTGCTGGTGCAGGACAACATCAAGATACTGGCTCCAAGATGGTGCACGCAGCACCGTACACATCTTCATCCATCATCTCTAAGTCTGTGGCACGTGGGGGAGGTCGTACTTCTTACCGTGGACTCGTACAGATTCAAGATGGTGCGCACCATTCCAAATCAACTGTTAAGTGCGATGCACTTCTCGTTGACACCATTTCCCGATCTGATACCTATCCCTATGTTGATATCCGCGAAGATGATGTTTCGATGGGTCACGAGGCAACTGTCTCAAAGGTCTCCGAAGATCAACTCTTCTACTTAATGTCCCGGGGAATGACTGAAGATGAAGCCATGGCAATGATTGTTCGTGGATTTATCGAGCCGATCGCACGTGAACTTCCCATGGAATATGCACTCGAACTCAACCGTTTGATTGAACTTCAAATGGAAGGAGCCGTTGGTTAATGAGCTCCCTTCCTACCAACTATCTAGCTCCATCCGGACGTGAAGAGGCGTGGCGTTTTACACCTCTTAATCGTTTGGGTGGACTGTTGGATTCATCGGTGACGTTGCTTGATCATGCCTCGCTCGCACCGCTTCAACTTCCAGCTGGTGCAACCTTTGGCAAGATTGCAACTGCGCCACTTGCGCAAAATTCAGATGAAGCAACGCTTCGAGTGCGCTCGGCCGTCTTGCAAACGTCCGCACTTGCCATTGCGGCAAATGCAGAAATTAGCGAACCAATTGTTCTTCAGCGAAGTGTGGCCGGTTCAGCACCAGAAGCTTCTCGCTTACTCATTTCACTTGGCGCCAATGCGCGTGCCACAGTCTTGATAGAGAACATCGGTAGCGCGGTTATTGCCGAAGAAATCGAGATTTCACTAGCGACTGGTTCATATCTTCACTTCATCTCCACTCAGGAGTGGGAGAGCAAGACTGTTCACCTCGGAAGTCATCACGTAATAATCGGCAAAGATGCACAATTTATTTCCACTGTTATCACAGTGGGTGGCTCATTAGTCCGTCTACTTCCCACAGTTGAATACTCTGGTCCTGGTGGTAGCGCGGATCTCTCCGGCGTCTATTTCTCCACCAGCGGACAACACTTAGAACACCGCATGCATGTTGATCACAACATTCCTAATTGCAAGAGTCGCGTCAATTACAAGGGCGCACTTGCAGGGGAGAGCGCACGCTCGGTATGGATTGGCGATGTCTTCATTCGCGCCGCCGCCGAAGGCACCGATACCTACGAGCTCAATCGCAACCTTGTTCTCACTGATGGCGCACGTGCTGATTCAGTTCCCAACCTTGAAATCGAAACTGGCGAGATCGTTGGTGCCGGCCATGCCAGCACAACCGGGCGCTTTGATGACGAGCAACTTTTCTACCTGCAATCTCGTGGCATTCCAGAAGAAATTGCGCGACGTTTAGTTATTCGCGGCTTCTTCGCTGAAATCGTCTCGGGTGTGAAGATTGAATCAGTGGAAGAGCGCATTATGGCTCGCATCGATGCAGAACTCGATGCGGTGGCTAAATAATGAGCTCACTTTCATTTGATTCACTCGTCGACAACAAGCCCACCCGCATCGAAGTTGATGGCAAGCCAGTATGCGTGGCTCGACTTGGCAATGAGGTCTTTGCGGTAGCAGATACCTGTTCACATTCCGAGGCATCACTTTCTGAAGGCGATATCTCTGATGGAAAAATTGAATGTTGGCTTCATGGTGCGGAATTCGATCTCCGTACTGGCGAAGCACTTTCACTACCTGCAACCGAATCACTTGAAACATTTACCGTCGTGCGTGATGGAGATTCCATCACCGTAGTAAGTAAGGAATAGATATGAGCACACTCGAGATTAAGAACCTACAAGTTTCTGTCGCAACAGAGAATGGGTTCACCGAAATTCTCAAGGGCGTAGACCTGACCATCAAGTCCGGTGAAACTCATGCAATCATGGGACCAAACGGTTCCGGAAAATCCACCCTTGCTTATTCCATCGCGGGTCATCCTAAGTACACCATCACTGGGGGCTCCGTTACTCTCGATGGCGCCGATGTTCTTGATATGAGCGTCGATGAGCGCGCACGTGCCGGACTCTTTCTTGCTATGCAATATCCCGTTGAAGTTCCAGGCGTATCTGTCACCAACTTCCTTCGCACCGCTGCAACCGCTATCCGCGGCGAAGCGCCAAAGGTTCGTACCTGGGTCGGCGAAGTAAAAGAGGCAATGGCTTCACTCAGCATGGATCCATCCTTTGCCGAGCGCAGCGTGAATGAAGGTTTCTCTGGCGGCGAGAAGAAGCGTCACGAAATTCTTCAACTCGAATTGCTCAAGCCAAAGTTTGCGATTCTCGACGAGACTGACTCTGGCCTCGATGTGGATGCACTCAAGATTGTTTCAGAAGGCGTTAATCGCGTAAAGGCGAATAGCGACCTTGGTGTCATGCTCATTACGCACTACACCCGCATTCTTCGTTACATCAAACCTGACTTTGTTCACGTATTTGCTGCTGGTCGTATTGTCGAAGAGGGCGGACCAGAACTCGCAGATAAGTTGGAAGAAAAGGGTTACGCGGAGTATGTCACTCACTAATGTTTAATTCACCCCTCGATGGCGCAGAGATTCGGAAAGATTTCCCTATCTTTGCTAAAACCATGCGCGGGGGTGGACGATTGGTCTACCTCGATAGCGGTGCGACGAGTCAAAAACCTCGCTCCGTCTTAGATGCGGAAAGATATTTTTATGAGAACCACAATGCTGCAGTTCACCGTGGTTCGCATCTTTTGGCAGAGGAGGCAAGCGAAGCGTACGAAGGCGCCCGCGCCATCGTTGCGGGATTTCTCAGCGCCAATATTGATGAAATTATCTTTACTAAATCTGCAACTGAGGGCATCAACTTAATTGCATACTCATTTGGCAATTCTGCGCCATCCTCACAATTTGCGCTTAAGCCAGGCGATCGCATTGTGGTCTCCGAAATGGAGCATCACGCCAATCTAATTCCATGGCAGCAACTCGCCAAGCGCACCGGCGCTGAACTTGTTTGGTTCCCCATCACTCTAGAGGGTCGCCTCGACACCTCCGCCTTGGATTCACTTATTAACGAACGCGCTAAAGTCGTTGCCATTACTCATCAATCAAATGTATTAGGAACCATCAATCCGCTGACGCAAATTGTGGATCGAGCGCATGCGGTTGGTTCAGTAGTTGTATTGGATGCATGCCAATCTGTTCCGCACTTTGGTATCGATGTAAAGACGCTTGGCGTAGATTTCCTTGTGTTCTCCGGACACAAAGCTCTTGGCCCCACCGGCATTGGGGTTTTGTGGGGGAGGGCGGATCTGCTCGAAGAGATGGAGCCATTTCTCACTGGTGGTTCGATGATTGAAAGCGTGACGATGAGCGATGCCACATGGGCATCTGTTCCTCGCAAATTCGAAGCCGGAGTTCCTAATATGGCTGGCGCAGTCGGCTTAGGTGCAGCGCTGACATACCTCGATAAATTGGGAATGGATAACGTCGAAGCGCATGAACGTGCACTCACCGAATACGCGCTCAAGAAATTTACCGAATTAAACGGGGTAACCATTATCGGCCCCAAGGACTCGGCAATGCGAGGATCTGTCCTCTCCTTCACCATCGATGGCATCCATCCACACGATGCTGGGCAGGTGCTCGACCAATATGGAATCGCCGTTCGTACCGGTCATCATTGTGCCTGGCCATTGATGCGTAAGTTTGGAATCGCCGGGACTACTCGCGCTTCGTTCTATATTTACAACGATTCGGCAGATATCGATGCGCTCATTGACGGTATCGCCGCCACCCAGAAATATTTTAAGGTGTGATGATGGAACTCGACTCGCTCTATCAAGAAGTGATTTTGGATCACTATCGCAAACCGGCGCATAAGGCGTTGGTCGCAAATCCGACCAAGCAGGTCCATCACGTCAATCCATCCTGTGGCGATGAAATAACGCTTAATCTTCATATGAACGGCAATCTCGTGGCAGATGTCAGCTGGGATGGCGTTGGTTGTTCCATTTCGCAAGCAAGTACCTCAATCATGACTGATCTGATGATTGGTAAGAGCGTTGACGAAGCGATGTTGGTCCTCAACGAATTTACAGAGCTGATGCAAAGTAAAGGAACGCTCACTGGCAACGAAGAGATTCTCGATGATGCAGTAGCGCTGGCAGGAGTTTCTAAATTCCCTGCCCGAATTAAATGCGCCCTCTTAGGGTGGATGGCTTTTAAAGATGCAGTTTCGCAATCCCAATTAGGTAAATAACGGAGGAACCATGGCAGAGACAACACTGGACGATGTAACCGAGGCGCTCAAGGATGTAATCGATCCCGAACTCGGTATCAACGTTATCGACCTGGGCTTGGTCTACGACATCCGCTTGGATGATGGAATTGCAACGCTAGATATGACCCTTACATCTGCCGCTTGCCCGCTTCAAGATGTGATTGAAGATCAGGCTCGGTCAGTACTTGCAGATTTGACCTCTGATGTGAAAATCAACTGGGTCTGGATGCCACCTTGGGGCCCCGCAAAGATTACCGATGATGGTCGCGAGCAGCTCCGTGCGATTGGTTTCACCGTATAACTTCGCGCGTTAACGATTAGGCTAAGGCCATGTCAATGCATGCAACTTTCATGGCCATGCGCTCAATGACCGCCGATCAGTCGGTCAAGAATCAAAAGCTCAAAGCCGGGACCTTCAAGAGAATTCTGGGCTTCGCTACTCCCTTTAAATCTCAGCTATCTATTTTCCTCGTTGCTGTCGTGCTTGATTCACTTCTTGTGATTGCTTCACCGCTTTTACTGCGCAAACTTGTCGATGAAGGCGTAGTACCGGGCAACCGAGGTCTCGTGACAACCCTTGCCATCATCGTTGCCTTACTCGCTCTGGCAGATGCAGGAGTCAGCCTGGTTACCCGTTTTATCTCCAGCCAAATTGGTGAAGGCATCATTTATGAGCTTCGCACTCGAGTTTTCGCACACGTCCAGAGTCAATCCATTGCCTTCTTTACTCGTACCCAAACTGGTGCGTTAATTTCACGAATTAATTCAGATGTTATTGGCGCACAACAAGCGTTCACCTCCACGCTCTCTGGCGTCGTCAGCAATGTTCTCACCTTGGTTTTGGTCACTGGTGCGATGCTCGTGCTCTCATGGCAAATTACCTTGATATCGCTCCTTCTCTTGCCGCTCTTTGTTATTCCTACTAAATGGTTGGGCCGAAAGCTCCAGGAATACACGAGACAGTCCTTCCAATTGAATGCCGATATGTCCTCCACGATGACTGAGCGTTTCAATGTTTCTGGTGCACTTCTCGTCTCGCTCTACGGAGATCGCGCCAGCGAATCCAAGTTGTTTACGAGCCGCGCACGTCGAGTAGCAGATATCGGCATCAAGATTGCAGTTCTCAATCGAACTTTCTTTATCGCCTTCACCACCCTTGCCGCGGTTGCGACCTCTATCGCTTATGGCATCGGTGGACATCTAGCTATTTCAAAGACCATCACCATCGGAACGCTCTTGGCAATCACCACCTTGCTCGCACGTCTTTATGGTCCATTAACTGCTTTATCTAACGTAAGAGTCGATGTGATGACCGCGCTGGTTTCCTTTGAGCGAGTTTTTGAAGTTCTTGATCTCGAACCGATGGTGCAAGATCCAGTAAATCCAGTCGTCATACCTGCTGGCATGCCCGAGATTAAATTTGATGGTGTTCGCTTCTCGTACCCCAAAGCTGAAGATATTTCCCTTGCCTCACTTGAAGGTGCAGCAAAGGCAGAGCTTGTAGAAAGTGGCGAAGTTCTTCGGGGGCTTAGCCTCACGATTGCACCGGGCACAATGACTGCAATCGTTGGTCCATCTGGGGCCGGCAAGAGCACAATCTCCGGATTGATCCCTCGTCTATACGATGTCACTGGTGGCTCGATATTAATTAATGGCGTAAATATCCGCTCCAGCAAAGTTTCCGAACTCCGTGCTCGCATCGGTGTGGTGACCCAAGATTCCCACATGTTCCACGATTCCATCGAAGTAAATCTTCGCTATGCCAAAGAGAATGCGACCGAAGCGCAGATGTGGGCTGCATGTGACGCCGCCCAAATCGGAGATTTCATTCGCTCCCTTCCCAATGGATTTGCAACGGTCGTAGGGGAGCGCGGCCACCGATTATCTGGTGGCGAGAAGCAGCGACTCGCGATTGCTCGATTGTTACTCAAAGCGCCGGATATTGTCATTCTGGATGAAGCAACTGCGCACTTGGATTCAGAGAATGAAGCCCTCGTTCAAGAGGCGCTCAAAGTGGCCCTTAAAGGGCGCACAAGCATTGTGATTGCTCATCGACTTTCCACCATTGTTCATGCCGATCAAATAATTGTTTTATCTGATGGCGAGATTGTCGAACGGGGAACTCACGAAGAACTGGTCGCTAACGGCAAACTCTATTTCGAGCTATACCAGCGGCAGTCGCTGGGTTTCACGGAATAAAAGTCCTCGACCAAATAAGACTAAGACGGCAAAGGCGAGCCACTGGATTGCATATGCATAATGCGGTCCGTTAGATAAATCTGGAAGTTCAATCGGGGTCAATGGCGCGTTCTGAGGATTGTCGCTCTCCAGTAGATCCAGATAAAAGTTAAAGTTCGACTCCTTGTATTGACCAGCACTTGTGATGGCTGATGAATTCTTCTGTGGCAGTGCGAAGAATGAACCCTGCAACTGTCTACTCAAATCTTCGGATCGAATTCTTCCCAATATCCGGGTCTGGTTTGCATCAATGCGGGGGATTGCAGGTGGAGTGTCTGCAGTAGCACCAGCCTTCACCCAACCTCGATTAACCCAAATTTTCCCCTCCGTAGTTTGGAAGAGTTGAAGTACTTCAAACCCATAAGCGCCTTGGAAATAGCGATTACGGACCAAAGTCTGCTGGCCTTGAATGAAGTGGCCATCAATTGAGGCCCGAAGCCATTGGTCAGAGACCGGATCAACTATTCCGGAGATTGATTCAAGCGGCGCCTTTGTAATATTTGTTTTGATAATTCCATTTTGCCTTGTCTGCAGCGAACCCTTGTCCCACTGCCAGTTCGAGGCAAGCAGACAGAGGGCGATGAGAATTACGGCAACGAGAGACTTGAGGATTTCGGAGAGAGTAAAGAACTTTTTCACGAGAAAACTATTGGCCAATCTCGTTCTTCGAAGTAAAAGGATTAAAGGCTTTGCCAGCAATTGTTTCGCGACCAGCATTTGCAATGATGACCGAAACGTAAGGAAGGACCACTGCGCCAAAGAGCGCAATCCAGCGATACGGGCTAGGCAGAGCAACTGCGAGGATAAAACAGAGAGTGCGGAGCATCATGGAATAGAAATAACGCTTTTGTCGCCCGGATTGATCAACACTCAAACCTTCTGGGGCTGAGGTAATCGAGGCAACGACGACAGTCTTGCCCGCCGGTTTAGCACTTCGCTTGAATTTCACTCTCGAACTCTATTGGTTGCTATGGCTCTGATACCTACTGAAATAAGTGAGATTGCGCGCGTAATTTCTAGGGTACGCACGAGTAACGGGTAAGTTATGACCATGACTGGAACATCAGAATCTCGAGTAGTCCTTGTCACAGGGGGAAACCGAGGAATAGGTCTGGCAATAGCCACCAGGTTCAAGAATCTTGGTTACACCACTGTGGTGACCTATCGAAGCGGATCTGCTCCTGAAGGTTTCCACGGCGTGACGATGGATGTCACCGATTCAGCTAGCGTGGATGCAGCATTTAAAAAGATTGAAGAAGAATTCGGCAGCGTAGATGTACTTGTAGCAAATGCGGGAATTACTAAAGACGGGCTCGCTATGCGCATGAGCGATGAGGATTTTTATTCCGTCGTTGAAACCAATCTAATGGGCGCCTTCCGAGTTGCGCGCGCCTGCACCCGTGGAATGTTAAAGAAGAAATCTGGCCGAATGATTTTTATCGGTTCAGTGGTTGGCTTATTAGGGTCGGCTGGACAAGTAAATTACGCCGCAACCAAGAGCGGGCTAGTAGGAATGGCTCGATCATTCGCGCGCGAACTAGGTTCTCGCGGCATCACTGCAAATGTAGTGGCACCAGGATTTGTCGAAACCGATATGACCGCAGTTCTTGAGGATGCCCGAAAGGACGAGATTCTCAAATCTGTTCCTCTTGGACGCTTGGCATCAGTTGAAGAAATTGCCGGAGTCGTCGCATTTCTCGCATCAACAGAGGCAAGCTATATCACCGGCGCGGTAATTCCGGTCGATGGTGGATTAGGAATGGGGCACTAACTATGGGAATTCTCGCCGGCAAGAATGTACTTGTTACAGGAGTCCTCACTGATTCTTCGATTGCATTTCACATTGCGCGAGTTGCGCAAGAAGAGGGCGCAAACGTTGTTCTGACCTCCTTCGGTCGAGCGATGAGTATCACCAAGCGCATCTCTGCTCGACTTCCACAAGAAGCACCCGTGCTCGAACTCGACGTGACCAACGATGAGCACCTTTCCAATTTGGCTGCAGCGGTCAAGGAGCATATGCCGCATCTCGATGGCGTTGTGCATTCGATTGGCTTTGCACCTGAAGCGGCGCTCGGTGGCAATTTCCTTAATACCGAGTGGCCAGATGTTGCAACAGCAGTTCACGTATCTGCCTATTCATTGAAATCATTGACGATGGCGTGCAAACCTTTATTTACAGCTCCGACTGGCGCATCCGTCGTTGGCCTAGATTTTGATGCACAAGTCGCTTGGCCTAAGTACGACTGGATGGGCGTTGCTAAAGCAGCGCTGGAATCAACATCACGCTATCTCGCTCGCGATTTGGGCAAGGAAAATATTCGCTTTAACTTGGTGGCAGCTGGCCCAATTCGCACGATGGCGGCTAAGTCAATCCCAGGCTTCGATGAATTTGAAACGGTCTGGAACTCAAAGTCACCACTGGAATGGGATGTCAACGATCCGGTCCCCGCCGCACAGGCGGCAGTAGCCCTGATGTCGCCTTTCTTCACCAAAACAACGGGAGAGATAATCCACGTCGATGGGGGATTGCACGCTATCGGGGGCTAATGATGGTGAGGTAATAGTTACTGGTGTTCGTAACCGAAAGTTTTTGCGTGAGCGTCTACTTGGTCATAGAACTTCTCCAGTGTTGTTCCTGTTACTTGTAGAAATTCGGTCGAGAAATCACCACCGTGATATTTAGTTACTAGGTTTTTGATGACATCAAATCCACCGAAGTTTGCCATGAGGGTTTCAATTGCAAAAACGCCTAGGGAATATTGGCACCCTGCGCCAGGTGTCGTATCCATTTCACGCATCGTTGCGCGCGTGCAGTCACCAGGGGCGCTTATGAGTGCTGGATTACTTTTCTTAAAGACTTCTAGGTACGTCATATTTGTACTTGAGTTAGTTTCAGAACTGGATATGGCCAGCATGCCCATCACCTGTGGAGAGCCCTCGGTAAACCAAAGTGGCATGTTTTGATACCACGAAGAATTCGAATCGGTGGACGACCATTGATAAAGATGAAAAAACTCATGCGCCGCATTAAGCCGCACACTAATATCTTGTTGCGTGGAGCGATTAATTTTGGACAATGAGATGTCAGAATCAACGCTCGCTCCATATCCCGTGGCTATTCCAGGAACGTTTAAAATTAATTCCCCGCGATTTGCGCCAAGTTCGCAAGTTCCTACGGCGTTCCCGGAATATACAATGCCGTTCCAGCCAGGATGACATGTTGAGGACACTTGGTCTTCAATCCATTTTTGAGAGCGCCCCAGAACTATATATACCTCTTTATATTTAGGAGCGAGCCCTTCTCGACTATAGAAATCGAGAGCAGTGTTCAGCTCATCTTTGATTTCATCGGCGAATGGTCCGTTATCGCCAGGTTCCATGATAAATTGAAAAACTATCTCATTTTGATTTGGAGTTGCCGTGGTATTTGACACGATTTTTTGCATATAGGAAGAGATTGAATCCCAGGTAGATGGATTGCTCAATCTAAAAGTAGCACCCGGTAAAATTTCAGTGAGGCTCGGTTCCTCCAATGGCAGAGAGACAAACTTATTCTGCGAGAGTCCGATTCGATCCCAAACACTACTGGATGCGTTACACATAAGAAAAGTTTTCGTGCCATCGCCCAATATTCCCGGGTACCACTGGAGTTGCGGGGCAAGCTTTTGATCAGGATTGCAAGAATCCCCCTGGTATTTAAATCGGGAGTCACGTCCCGGCAGTTTTGATTCTTTCGGAGAAGTAATTGGTTTGGAGTTTGATATTCCTACTTCACGGCTCCAGATCAATTTCTTCTTTGAATTGGTGCAGGTGAATCTAGTCCCACCGATTATGACGACGTTTTTTGCGGTTTTGCAGGCACTCCCTGGCTTGATGGATGCTTCCACGGGAGAGGTAAAAGGTGAGGCAATAAGACCCAATGTAAGAATCACGGCAATTCGTGTTCTCATGACCAGTATGGTAACGAAATCCAGTAGACCTGTTCAATGAATTATGAGGGGAAATCTATCCCAATGACTCAAGAAGCTGAGGGGAAATGGACCCCAAACTTGATTATTTGACCTGAGCATGAGCACAGGTCTTGCCTGGGTGTGCTTGACCCCGATTTTTCCTTTCCATCCTCCTCAAGTACCATTACCCCATCAAGAGGAGCTAGTCGCTCCCACCTTCTTCGCTTCGGTGAGCTGGTAACTTTTAAGAAAAGCCCCTTGGGCTCTTTTCTTTGATGAGCGCGACTGTCTCCTTCGTTTCCGAAAAGTCGGAAGTTAGTAGAAGGAAAGGAACAGTTATCAGCGCAGAACCCCGTATCAATGATCGAATTCGCGTAGCGGAAGTTCGTTTGATTGGTTATGACGGAGAACAAGTAGGCGTAGTCGATATCGACACTGCTCTCAAAATGGCAGATGAAGTCGGTCTAGATCTCGTTGAAATCGCTCCCGATGCCCAACCTCCCGTATGCAAAGTGATGGACTTCGGAAAGTTTAAGTACGAAGCCGCACAAAAAGCACGAGAGGCCCGCTCTAACCAGACCCATATCGTGGTTAAGGAAATGCGTCTTCGTCCAAAGATTGAGCAACACGATTATGAGACCAAGCGTTCTCATATCGAGAAGTTTCTCAAAGGTGGCGACAAGGTGAAGGTAACTATTCAATTCCGCGGACGTGAGCAGGCCAGACCAGAAATTGGTTACCGCTTACTGATGAAACTAGCTGAAGAGTTAAACGAAGTGGCTTTTGTTGAGTTCGCCCCTAAGCAAGAGGGACGTAACATGACAATGGTTCTTGGAACTAACGTCAAGAAAGCTGCAGTTGCAAAGAAGAGTTCTACTAGTTCTACTAGTTCTACTAGTTCGACAAGCACGACTAACTAGGAGGTTAGCCAAATGCCAAAGATGAAGACCCACAGCGGTGCAAAGAAGACCTTCCGTCTGACCGGAACCGGAAAGATTATGCACGAGCGTGCTGGCAAGCGCCACCTTCTCGAGCACAAGTCATCACGCGTTACCCGTCGTTTGAGCAGCGATGCAGTTGCAAAGGTCCCAGTGACCACAACTGCTAAGCGCATGCTCGGTTTGAAGTAAGGGGAGGAATAGATCATGGCAAGAGTAAAACGTGGAGTACACGCCGCTAAGAAGCGTCGCACAACCCTCGAGCGCGCCGCAGGATATCGCGGACAACGTTCTCGTCTCTTTTCAAAGGCTAAGGAGCAGGTCACTCACTCCCTCGTCTATGCATTTAACGATCGCAAGGATAAGAAGGGCGATTTCCGTCAGCTCTGGATCCAACGCATCAACGCAGGTGCTCGCGAAAACGGTTTGACCTACAACCGCTTTATCCAAGGTCTCAAGGCCGCGGGTATTGAAGTTGATCGTCGCGTTCTCTCCGAGCTAGCAACAAATGACCCAGCCGCTTTTAAGGCTTTGGTCGATGTTGCACGCCAGCACGTAGTTAATGCCTAATCCAACAATTACGAGCCTTCACTCCTCTCATGTAGAGCGAGTGAAGGCTCTTTTGGGTCCACGGGGCAAGAAGTACCGCAAGGAAGAAAAGGCTTTTATCGCCGATGGCATTCAGAGTGTTCGTGAAGCGCTCTCACCAAAAATTGCTAGCGCTCCAAAAGTTGAACGGCTTTATGTAACAGAAACTGGCCTCGCTAAACTCGAAAGCGAGATCGACTCTCACATTCTCTCCTCGGTAGATATCTATCCAGTCACCGACGAGATCATGAAAGCGATGGCCGATACTGAATCACCGCAAGGAATCCTTGCTTGGTGCACTTATTTAGATATGACTTTGTACAAGCTCGGCCAACTTGGCGCGAAGAAGATTGCCTATTTCTGGGAGATCCAAGATCCAGGAAATAGTGGCACGGTAATTCGAACCGCGGATGCCTGTGGATTTGATGCCATCGTATTTTCTGATAAGAGTGTTGATGTTTTCAGTCCCAAAACCGTCCGTGCAACAGTGGGTTCGCTCTGGCATATTCCAGTAGTAGAGAGCGTGCCACTTTCAGATATGGTCACTTTCGCAAGCGAAGGTGGATTCACTTCCTATGCCTTTGCCGGTGATGCGCCATCGTCGTTATTGGATGTATCAGCGAATGAAAAAGAATTACTGATTTTTGGCAATGAGGCTCGTGGACTTCCAGAAATTGATGGCATCACCTCACGGGTACACATTCCTATGAAAGGCCATTCGGAAAGCCTTAATGTGGCAAGCGCAGCAGCAATCGCTATGTTCCAATTCGGAATCACAGCACCTCACCGCAAATAGTCCGCATTTGGCGCACTCCCTTCGATAAGATTTGACCATGTCCTCCGCCGTTGAATCCGCGCTTGCGGCTGCGCTTGCCGCGATTGCTGGAGCCAAGGATCTCGACGATCTCAAATCAGTGAAGATCTCTCATGTGGGCGATAAATCAGATTTAGGTAAAGCGAGCCAAAGTTTAGGCAAGATGCCGCCCGAAGAGCGCGCTGAGTTTGGAAAAGTTGTTGGCGCAGCAAAGGGCAAAGTGTCTGCGGCATTTGAAAACCGACAAAAAGAATTAGAAGCCGACCGAGATGCGCGTGTTCTGGTCGAAGAGCGAGTTGATGTGACTCTTCCCTATCAACGGAGAGCTCAAGGCGGACTCCATCCACTCACTATTTTGACGAATGAAATTAGCGATCTTTTTCTTGGACTTGGCTATCGCGTAGCTGAGGGCCCCGAACTTGAATCTGAATGGCTTAACTTTGATGCTCTCAATATTCCAGCTGATCATCCAGCGCGCACCATGCAAGATACCTTTTTCGTTGAACCGTTAGCGGCTCGCCTGGTGATGCGAACCCACACTTCGCCAGTTCAAATTCGTACCATGCTCGAGAACGAACCACCTATTTACGTCATCTGTCCTGGTCGTACTTATCGCGCGGACGAACTCGATGCGACGCACACTCCGGTTTTTAGCCAGGTTGAGGGTTTAGTGATCGATCGTGGAATAACGATGGCAGATCTCAAAGGAACCTTGGATTATTTTGCGCGTTCCATGTTTGGTCCTGACGTAAAAACTCGACTCCGTCCATCATTCTTTCCCTTCACCGAACCAAGCGCCGAAGTTGATTTCTTCTTTAATGGCCGTTGGGTCGAATGGGGCGGATGCGGAATGGTTAATCCCAAAGTATTGGCAGCCTGCGGGATAGATGCCAATGAATTTTCTGGTTTCGCGTTTGGTATGGGGCTTGAGCGCACATTGATGGTTCGTCATGGGATCACAGATATGCATGACATTGTTGAAGGCGATATTCGCTTTAGCCAAGCATTCGGAACCGGTGCACGATGAAGATTCCGCTTTCGTGGCTTAAAGAATTTGCTGAGATTCCAGCCTCGGTATCAGTAGCCGAAATTGATGAGGCATTCGTTCGAGTTGGGTTTGAAGTCGAATCCATCGAAGTTCAGGGGAGTGATCTCACTGGTCCGCTTGTTGTTGCACTCGTCAAAGAAATTGAACAACTAGAAGGTCACAAGAAGCCAATTCGGTATGTGGGATTAGATTGTGGCGAGGGCTCGATTCGCTACGTAATTTGTGGCGCTACTAATTTCGCGGTGGGAGACCTCGTTGTGGCAGCGCTACCCGGAGCAGTGTTGCCGGGGGACTTTGCTATTTCGGCTCGCGAGACCTACGGAAAGACAAGCAACGGAATGATTTGTTCCGCCCGCGAGCTCGGCATCAGTGATGAGCACTCCGGAATTATTGTGCTTCCAGAAAATTGCGCGCCAGTTGGTACAGATGCAATCGCGCTGCTAGAGATTAATGACTTGATTATTGATGTCGCCGTCAACCCAGATCGTGGCTATGCGCTATCAGCCCGCGGGTTAGCACGCGAACTTGCTGCTTCGCTTAATGTCTCTTTCAAAGACCCAGCAACGTTGGGCAGCTCTGGCACATTCCCTGCTACTAACTCTGGCGTGCAAATTTCGATTGATGATCCGAGCGCGGCATCCGTCGCGTACCTGCGAACTATTGAAGGGTTTAAGCCAACAGCGCCAACTCCGCTTTGGATGCGCCGTCGGATTGAAAAATGTGGAATGCGTTCGATCTCGCTTGGCGTGGACATTACAAATTATGTAATGCTCGAACTCGGACAGCCATTACATGCTTTTGATAAAGAGAAGATTTCTGGTTCGCTTCACATCCGTCGCGCCGGTACCGAGAAGAAGTTCACCACATTAGATGGCCAAGAGCGAACTCTTGATGCCGACGATCTGATGGTTGCAGATGATAAGAATTCGTTAGCCCTTGCTGGAACGATGGGCGGAATGACTTCTGAAGTGACTGAGTCCACGACATCTATCGCGCTTGAGGGTGTTCGATTTAATCCAACAGATATTGCTAAGAATTCACGTCGCCACAAACTTTCTTCAGAGGCGTCTCGTCGGTTAGAGCGATCAGTGGATCCGCTTCTTGCAGAGATATCTACGGCTCGCGCAGTTGAACTTTTCATCGAGCTTGGTGGAGCAAAATACATCGGAACAAGTATTTCTGGCGCTCCTGTTCTACCCGCCCCAGTTAACTTTGATCCCTCTTTCGTCTCCTCCTATTTAGGCTTTGACGTTTCGCCGGCATCCATCAAAGCTAAGTTAGAGATTGTCGGATGTGAGATAAAAGAGAATTCGGCCACTGATTGGACTATCACTCCGCCTTCATGGCGAAGCGATTTAATTCTCGCGCCAGATTTTGTCGAGGAAGTCGCACGTATGATTGGTTTTGACGCGATTCCATCCACGCTTCCAATTGGCAAGGGCGGAGCATCGCTCACGCCATTCCAATCTCGCAAAAGAACCACCGCGCTTTTGCTCGCTAATAATGGTTTTATTGAAGTCTATAACTATCCATTCGTCTCGCCAGAAATGGTGGAGATTTTGGGATTCACCGGAGATCGTGCAAAGTCCTTCCGGTTAGCTAATCCGATGTCCGAAGAATTTCCGCTTCTTCGTACTCATATCTTGCCTGGGTTGCTCACTACTGCTGCTCGCAATATTGGACGTGGCGCAAAAGATCTTGCGCTCTTCGAAATTGGTTCCATCTTCCGGGATACGGTTGAGCTTCCTACCCAAGAAGCGCTCCCTACTCATCAAAAGCCAACTCCCGAACAACTCAAGCAGATTTACGATGGTGTGCCAAGTCAGCCAGTTCAAGTAGGTGGAGTTCTCACTGGAAATATTGATCCAGCAGGCTGGGCCACTAAAGGACGTGCCGCCGATTGGAATGATGCTATTGGTTATGCCATCCGCATTATCGAAGAGACTGGCAACAAGTGGTCGATTGCCACTTCAGATTTTGCACCGTGGCACCCAGGTCGTTGCGCCGAAATTCAAGTTAATGGCAAGGCAGTTGCCCATGCTGGTGAATTGCATCCACGAGTGTGTAGCGCTCTCGGTCTTCCAGCTCGCAGCGTCGCCTTTGTCGTAATTCTCTCTGCGCTCGATTATCTACCACCTCTCGCATCGCCAGCGGTCTTAACAATGCCAGCGGCTGTTCAAGATTTAGCATTGGTTGTTAACGAAAATGTTCCGGCTATCCAAGTTGAGGCAGCACTTCGTTCTGGTGCAGGGCAGCTCCTCGAGTCGATCACGCTCTTCGATCGCTATGACAAATTAGGGGATGGGCAGGTATCGCTGGCGTACTCCATGGTCTTTAGAGCGCCGGACCGAACTTTGACGGCAGATGAAGTTACTGGTTATCGCGAGGCCGCAGCGGCCGCAGCGGCAGCGCAGTGTGGAGCAACTGTCCGTTCATAAATCTCTTGCATATGAATAAATATGCATGAAAATGTATAAATATTCAGGTACGCTTTGGCCATGACTATTTCAACTGGCGTAATTGGTGCTAGCGGATATGCCGGCGGCGAACTCCTTCGCCTTCTTCTTGGCCATCCAGAATTTGATGTCGCTTACATCTCTGCGGGTAGTAACGCAGGGGAGGCGATCACCTCGATACATCCATCGCTGACCTCGTATGCCGGCGAAAGTTTCGAAGCTACCTCGGCCGCGCGCGCGAACACATGTGACTTAGTTTTCCTTGCTCTTCCCCATGGCGAATCAGCGAAGATTATTAAAGAGATAAATCCCGAGGTAAAGATTGTTGACCTCGGTGCGGATTTCCGACTTAAGAGCAGTGACGCTTGGTCTAAGTATTACGGCGGCTCGCATGCCGGAACATGGAGCTATGGCTTAGCTGATAATCCAATCCACAAAGTAGAAATCAAAAAGAGCACGAGAGTGGCGAATCCAGGTTGCTACGCAACCGCAATAGCCCTTGCGGCTGCGCCAGCTCTCGCTGCGGGATTTATGGATAGTTCAGATCTAGTCGTAGTTGCTGCATCTGGCACAACAGGAGCGGGGCGTTCAGCAAAGGTTAATCTGCTCGGTAGCGAAGTAATGAATTCATTAACTTCCTACAAATTCGGTGGAGTGCATCAACATACGCCAGAAATCGAAGAGTCTTTGTCGGCTATTTCGGGGAAGAGCGTTGGCATTTCTTTTACTCCTATTTTGGCTCCCATGCCACGTGGAATCTTGGCAACTGTGACGGCTAAGGCAATCGGCAATATTTCGGCCAAACAACTTCGTGAAAGTTACATTAACTATTTTGCTGATTCAGAGTTCGTGCACCTCTTGCCAGAAGGTTCGATGCCGGCAACGTCTTCAGTTCTCGGTACTAATCATGCACACATCCAAGTTGCCTTAGATGAACACACTCAAAGAGTGGTCATCTCGTGTGCGATTGATAATTTAGGTAAAGGTGCAGCAGCCCAGGCTATTCACAACGCTAATCTCATGTGTGGTTTTGCCGAATCAACCGGACTCTTAGAGTACGGAGTCCGATAATTATGAAACTGCCCAAAGGTTTTACTGGTGCTGGAATCGCCGCTGGCATCAAGAGCAGTGGCGCCAAAGATCTCACGTTGATTGTAAATAATGGTGCGCAGAAGTTCGGAACTGCAGTTTTTACTACCAATAAAGTTGAGGCAGCGCCCGTTACTTGGAGTCGCCAAGTTATAAAGGATTTCGTTGTTTCTGCAGCGATTCTTAATAGCGGAGGCGCCAATGCATGCACTGGACCAGAAGGCTTTTCTGATACGCATGCAACTGCTGAACACACAGCAGCGGCGCTCGGAATCTCTTCATCGGATTTAGTCGTTGCATCCACCGGAATGATTGGGCTCCGTCTTCCCATGGAGAAGTTAATTTCTGGAGTTGATACAGCGGTAGCTCAACTGGCGACGGATTCGGGAGTTGCCTTGGCTGAAGGAATCATGACTACGGATTCGCATCCTAAATATCATCGCTCTGAAAAGAGCGGCGTCACTATTTTCGGAATCGCTAAAGGTGCGGGGATGTTAGCCCCATCGCTGGCGACCATGCTTTCCGTGGTGCTCATTGATGCCCATGTTGATCCCGTAAAGGCCAATGAGATCTTTATGAAGGTTGTTGGTCGGACCTACAACCGAATTGATTCGGATGGCTGCACATCGACCAACGATACGGTGCTCCTGATGGCATCGGGTTCAAGCAACGTGGTGCTCTCGGATAGCGAACTCGAACAACTGCTGACCGATTGTTGTTCAGACCTATCGTTGCAGTTGATTGCAGATGCTGAAGGTCATTCCAAAATTGTTGAAATTTCTGTCATCGGGGCTGCCACTGAAAGCGATGCGGTGGAAATAGGTCGAGCCTGCGCTCGAAATAATCTTTTGAAATGTGCCATACATGGCGAGGATCCCAACTGGGGGAGAGTGCTTGCCGCGGTTGGCACGGTTGATGCCCAGATGAATGGCCAAAATATCGATGTCTCGCTCAATGGCGTTATGGTCTGCAAGGCCAGCGCACCACATGAAGATCGAGAACGAGTCGATATGAAAGCAAAGGAGGTTCGGATAGTTATTGATATGCACGTGGGCGCTGCACAAGCAACTGTCTGGACTAATGATTTAACTGCGATGTATGTCCACGAGAACTCGGCGTACTCAACATGATTGTTATCAAATATGGCGGGCACGCACTTCCCGAACCTGGTGCAATCGATCCTGCGCTAGAGCTGATTGCCCATGAATTCACAACGGGCAAAGAGATTGTCATTGTGCATGGCGGTGGTCCACAAATCAATGCAGCGCTAGCCCTTCGCGGATTAGGTAAAGAAATGATTGGTGGATATCGCAAGACTTCACCAGAGGTATTTGAAGTTGTGCAAGAGGTTCTTTCGGGACAGGTATTGCGCTCAATCGTTAATCAATTGGTAGCACTTGGCGTAAATGCCGTTGGCCTTTCAGCTGCCGATGGCGAAACAGTCCGAGCCGAGAAGATGTTAGTCAATGTCGATGGCACGCCCACTGATATTGGACTAGTTGGGGAAGTTACTTCGACGAACCCTGCGCTCCTTCGAACACTCATCGCAGAAAGATACTTACCGGTTATCTCACCTATTGGCGTTTCAGCAGTTGGCCAAGGACTTAATCTCAATGCCGATCTTGTTGCTGGAGCACTGGGTGGCGCACTGTCTGCAGAACGCGTTCTTTATATGACTGATGTTGAAGGAATTTATCGGGATTGGCCAGATGTAAATTCAAAGATTGATTCCATCTGCGCCGATGAGCTACAGAGCCTGCTTCCCACTTTTTCAGAAGGAATGATCCCTAAAGTCACGTCGGCACTCTCCGCGATTTCATCTGGTGCGCAAGCCGTTCGCATCTTTAACGGTAAGACCTTAGCTGGATTGCAAGCCGCACTGGCTGATACGGGTGGAACATTGGTGGTTCCCTAATGAATGAAAATGAATTAGCTCAGCATCAATGGCAGTCCACACTTCAGGCCAACTATGGGGTTCCTGCGATCTCGCTTTCGCACGGCTTAGGTGCAGAAGTTTGGGATGTTGAAGGTAAGCGGTACATCGACTTATTAGGCGGAATCGCAACAAATATTTTAGGTCATGCCCACCCAGTGATTGTGGAATCAGTTTCATCACAGATTTCCAAGCTTGGTCATGTGAGCAATTTCTTCTCACATCCAGAAGTTCTCAAACTTGCCTCGAATCTTCAGGAGATGGTGGGTGATAAGAGTGCGCGATCGTTTTTCTGCAACTCTGGAGCTGAAGCTAATGAAGCTGCTTTTAAGCTATCGCGTTTAACGGGTAGAACTAAAGTAGTTGCGACCCACGGAGCATTTCATGGCCGAACCATGGGAGCTCTTTCACTCACGGGTCAACCTGCCAAGCGCGACCCATTTTTACCGCTAGTTAAAGGTGTGAAGCACATCCCCTTTGGCGACATTGATGCAATGCGCAAAGCGATTACCAAGAAGACCGCAATGTTTATTATCGAACCCATTCAAGGTGAGTACGGAGTAGTGATGCCACCTGCCGGATATCTCAAAGCGGCACGCGAACGCACTCTGGAAACCGGAACCATGTTGGTCATTGATGCGGTCCAAACTGGAATGGGACGTACCGGAACTTGGTTTGGATATGAACACGAATCCATTACTCCGGATGTCGTCACTTTGGCCAAGGGACTTGGGGGAGGACTCCCACTGGGCGCCATGATTGCGATTGGCAAGTATGCTGAACTTTTGACGCCTGGTTCACACGGAACCACATTCGGGGGTAGCCCGGTTGCGTGCGCTGCAGCTAACGCAACGATTGATTACTTGAAGGCCGAAAAGATTCTGGAAGCCAACATCGTTAAAGGCCAACATCTCAAATCTGAATTAGCAGGAGTTGCCGGAATCTCAGAGGTACGAGGACAGGGCCTACTTATAGGAATTGTTCTCAATCAACCAATCGCCAAGAAAGTAGCGGCCGATCTTTGGGAAGCCGGATTTATCGTCAATCCCGCTAATGATTCAGTCATTCGCCTTGCGCCGCCATTAATCGTTTCACTCGACCAGCTCAATCAATTCATTTTAGCGATCAAGAAAGTTGTCACCAGCCATGGCTAAAGCAAAACCTCTTTCATCGAGCGCCCGTAGAGCGCTGACTATTTCTCTGATTCAAAATGGAATTGTGGAATCGCAAGCCGATCTCGTTCAGCAGTTGGCAGAGAATGGAATTGATGTCACGCAGGCGACAGCTTCTCGAGATTTAGATGAAATTGGCGTCATGCGCGGTCGAGATACGTCTGGTCAGATGAGATACCAACTCACGGCAGCGAGTGCTCCCACTGCTCGTGGATTTGCTGAACTTATTCTCAGCGTCGAAGCATCAGGCAATCTCGCCGTTGTACGGACGCCTCCCGGGGGAGCGCAGCTGTTGGCATCGACCCTCGATCGCGCTTCCAGTAATGGAACGCTGACCTCTGTAATTGGCACTATTGCAGGGGATGACACCGTGCTGGTCATTTCTCGAACGGCAAATGGTGGCCCTGGGCTCGCCAAAGAATTAGCAAAGTTTTCCAGCCCTAAGGCAATAAAATCAGCATCTAAGAATCTCGCTCCGAAGAAAAGGAAGTAATTCATGGCTTTGTGGGGCGGACGCTTTTCCGGAGGACCTGCAGATAGCGTTGCTGCGCTCTCTCGTTCAGTCCATTTCGATTGGCGGTTAGCGCCCTATGACATTCGGGTAAATATTGCTCATCTCCATGGGCTGGTTAGTCAGCAGATCGTTTCTGCAACCGATGGGGTAAAGATTGAGCAAGCACTACGCGAACTCGCCTCCGAAATTGCGTCTGGCACTTTCCATTACAACGATTTGGATGAAGATGTTCATAGCGCGATTGAACGTGGGCTGACTGCAAAGCTTGGACCATTAGGCGGAGCAATCAGAGCTGGGCGTTCTCGTAATGATTTAGTCGTCACAGATTTTAAGCTTTACCTAATTGATCACTTGCTCGAGATTTCCGAGTCACTCACAGAACTTGTTGGTGCTATATCAAAGCAGGCGACTGCACATGTGGGATCGATTGCTCCTGGCTTCACCCATTTGCAGCACGCGCAACCCATTCTCTTTGGACATGAACTCGCAAAGCATTCACAGGCTCTCTTGCGCGATATTGATCGGATTTCAGATTGGCTAGAGCGCAATAGTTTCTCGCCGCTGGGTGCTGGTGCACTAGCTGGATCTGGACTTCTTCCCGAGCCTGAAGCATCAGCTCAAGAACTTGGCTTCATTGGGTTAATGGCAAACAGCATCGACGCAACGAGCGATCGTGATTTTGTAGCGGAAGCGCTCTTTGATTTAGCGATGGTCGGAGTTCATCTCTCTCGTCTTGGCGAAGAATTCACATTGTGGAGTACTACTGAATTTGGTTGGGTCACCGTCGCTGACGCGTTCTCAACTGGTTCAAGCATCATGCCGCAGAAGAAGAATCCAGACATTGCCGAACTCGCGCGTGGAAAGTCCGGTCGATTGATCGGAAATCTCTCCAGCATCATGGTCGTTCTTAAGGGTCTACCTTTTGCTTACAATCGCGATCTGCAAGAAGATAAAGAACCGGCCTTTGATTCAGTTGAGACGTTACTGGTTCTGCTTCCTGCAATTATTGGCATGGTAGAAACTGCAACTTTCCATCCCGATGTTATGCGAGCTGGCGCAACGGCAGGCTTTTCGCTTGCAACTGAAATCGCAGATTTCCTTGCGCGCAAGGGTGTGCCATTTTCAACAGCACACGAAGCTGCAGGCGCTTGTGTGAAATTGTGCGAATCAAATGGAATAGATCTGCACCAATTAAGCGATGATCAATTCCTCTCTATTCATCCGTCGCTTACCTCTGATGTCAGGGGAGTGCTTACTGCTGAAGGCGCTATTGATTCGCGGATTTCCTCTATCGGCACCTCATCCCAAAGCTTGTCGGAGCAGATTTCTGCAATCGATTCTGAAACCCACCTCGCTCGCCTTTGGATTTCAAGTGAGTCCAAGCGCTTCACAGAAATGATGAACTCATGACCAGCGCACTTATTGCAGATTTAGAATGGCGTGGTCTGATCGCCCAAACAACCGATCGCGAAGCATTACTTAAGGATCTCAATGCCGGACCTGTGACTTACTACTGTGGTTATGACCCAACCGCCCCAAGCTTGCACGTCGGTAACCTCGTTGTTCTTTCGGTGATGCGCCGCTTTCAACTGGCCGGCCACAAGCCGCTTCCATTAGTTGGGGGAGCGACTGGATTAGTTGGCGACCCCAGTGGTCGCAACGAAGAACGTTCACTTAACGATGAAAGCATTGTCGAAGAGTGGGTATCCCGACTTCGCAATCAGATTTCTCGATTTCTAGATTTTGATAGTTCCACCAATGGCGCAGTGATGGTGAACAACCTCGACTGGACCAAGAACATGTCTGCTCTTGAATTTCTCCGCGATGTCGGCAAATATTTCAGCGTCAATCAGATGCTCTCTAAGGATTCAGTCTCTTCCCGCCTAGAAGCAGGTGGAATTTCCTACACTGAATTTTCTTATCAAGTTCTTCAAGGTTATGACTTCTTAGAACTATACCGTCGCCACAATTGCATTATCCAACTCGGTGGATCAGACCAATGGGGAAACATCGTTGCCGGTTTAGATTTGATTCGTAAAGCCGAGCAGGGGAGTGCGCACGCATTCACTGTTCCACTCATGACTAAATCTGACGGAAGTAAATTTGGTAAAACTGCATCTGGTGCAATCTGGCTTGATGCCGACATGACCTCGCCTTATGCCTTCTATCAATATTGGCTTAATACCGAAGATGCTGATGTTCCAAAGTTTCTCAAAGTTTTCTCCTTCAAGGATCGCGCGGAAATCGAACGGTTGATTGAAACCGTGCAGACTAATCCTGGAGCACGTGAAGCACACCGCGAATTAGCCCGTGAGTTAACAACATTGGTTCACGGAGAGAAGGAAGCGTTGCAAGCAGAGGCCGCTGGTAAAGCGCTCTTCGGACAAGGTGAACTTTCAGAGCTCGATGAAAAAACTTTAGAAGCCGCACTTGCACAATTACCGCGCACCACAATTAGCAAAGGTGAAAGTTTCCCTACATGGGTTGATTTACTTGCCGCCACCGGTGTCGTTGATTCCAAATCTGCAGCACGTCGCATTGTTAAAGAGAACGGTGCTTATCTCAACAATGTGAAAATTACTGGGGAGGAGTTCGCTCCCTCAACTGACGATCTTCTCTATGGTCGCTTTCTTGTACTTCGCAAGGGAAAGCGGGACTTGGCGGCAGTAGAGTTGATTTAGCCCCGCCGGATTTCGGTATAAGGCATCTCACATTCGTGCCCAAGCCCCAAAACCCCTATAAATCGGGGATTTTGGGGCTTTTCTTATCAATATCCGCATAATCGAAGGGCTCTGAAACCCTTATAAATCAATGGTTTTAGAGC
>CANBVO010000012.1 GCA_947372915.1 Actinomycetota bacterium
GAAACTCTCTTTGATTCCTTTGATGGTATGGGTGCAATGAGCATCTTGCACTTGGTGCCCGTCCTTACTAAGGAACTAGAAGCGCGCGAAATGTTCTCGCTCATGAAGGACTTGGAAATTCCAGTATTGATTGATCTCGCCGAGTTAGAAAAGGTGGGCGTGGGTGTTGATTCCAAGAAGCTCAACTCACTCAGCGCCTTCTTTAAATCAGAAGTGGAGAAAGAGACGGCCGGCGCACATAAGGCCGCAGGTCGAGAATTTAATGTGGGATCTCCCAAGCAGCTCCAGGTCATTCTCTTTGACGAGCTAGGCCTCCCTAAGACGAAGAAAATCAAAACTGGCTTCACCACTGATGCCGAAAGTCTCGATTGGCTCTTTGCGAAGACTGGCCATCCGCTTCTTAAGCACCTTTTGCGCATTCGTGAGACGAGCAAGTTAATGACCACAATTGACGGCTTAATTGCTGCGGTGGCGAAGGATGGTCGTATCCACACCAATTTCCAACAGACGGTGACGGCGACCGGTCGTTTATCATCCACCAATCCGAATTTGCAGAATATTCCCGTGCGTACTGAAGAAGGTCGCAAGATTAGAGATTGTTTTGTATCGCAGAAGCCTTATGTGGCTCTTCTGACTGCGGATTACAGCCAAATTGAAATGCGCATCATGGCGCATCTCTCGAAAGATGAGGCACTGATTAACGCCTTTAAGAGCGGCGAGGATCTCCACTCCACCGTTGCCTCGATGGTCTTCGGCGTTGCTGCTGATGCGGTGGACCCAGAAATGCGTAGACAAATTAAGGCGATGTCCTATGGTCTTGCCTACGGCTTATCTGCATATGGTTTAGCTCAACAATTGAGTCTGTCGCCGACTGAAGCCGCGCAACTAATGGATAAGTATTACGAGCGCTTTGGTGGAATTCAGGAATATCTCAAGAGCGTTGTGAAAGAGGCAAGCACAAAGGGATATACCGAAACCATTATGGGCCGCCGTCGATATTTACCGGACCTCACTAGTGATAATCGAGCCAGGCGAGAAGTGGCAGAACGCATGGCGCTCAACGCGCCAATCCAAGGTTCTGCGGCTGACATTATTAAGGTGGCGATGATTAACGTGGTCGCTTCCATTAAG
Organism: Actinomycetota bacterium; assembly: GCA_947372915.1. GTDB lineage: Bacteria > Actinomycetota > Actinomycetes > Nanopelagicales > Nanopelagicaceae > AAA044-D11. Next base: position 1,132 of record CANBVO010000012.1, read on the forward strand.
CGCGAGAAGTTAAAGTCGCGACTTCTGCTCCAAGTTCACGATGAACTTATCTTCGAGGTGGCTGCTGGAGAAGAAGAGCAGTTAACGGCCCTTGTTCGTAAAGATATGGGTGACGCCTTTGATTTATCAGTTCCGCTGGATGTCAATGTTGGAATTGGAACTAGTTGGGATCTAGCAGCTCACTAGTTGTCGCCGGTGGAGATTACATCTCCGAGTGCATCTCTATCCTGGGCATCACTTGGGGTCTTATCAGCAGCTGATAATTTTCTGCGTCCAGTATTGATTACTAAGAAGCCAAAGCCAATTGCGATTGTGGTTGCAGCAAGACACCATTGCGGTCCAAATTTTTCTGCGACAACTCCGCCAATCGCTGCACCAGCCGCGCCGCACGTTCCTTCAATTGACCATAGCCAACCGAGCGCTCCTGATTGCGACCCTTGCGGTCGCACTGCTTCAGTAACTTCCCAATAGAAAACTTGAATTGCGCCGCCAATTAATCCAATGATTCCGCCGAGAACCATCATGCTCCAGCCTGGCGTTGTGAAGACGAGCGGGATAGTGGCGATAAACCAGATTGCATAGATTCCGCGCATCGCTTTGAGCGATGAAATTTTCTTGGACAGTAGGCCAGCAAGTAATCCACCAACAACAGTTGCTGCCCCCATGATGGCCAAGATTGTCCCTGCTATGTGAGGTTGATTTCGCAGAGTTGAGAAGGCCGGTACTCCGATATCAAATGCGCCCCAACCAAAGCCGATAAAGGCGCCTTCCAAAGCGAGCAGTTGGAGTGCTGGAACTCGCCAAAGGGGGAGACTTCCTTTAATTTTCCGCTCTGGAACAAATGATCGAGTGGTTGCAAGACTGAGTAGAGCTAAGCCACCTACCAGCATTGAAATTGCGCAGACAATCAGTGCACTGCTGGGATGTTTCGAAAGTGCGAGGAAGGTCACGACAATCGGGCCAAGCACCATGACGGAGTTCATCATGTAGGTATCCATTGCATAAGCAGTGCGAAGTTGACCTTCTCCGACGAGTACTTTCCACAACGGTCGCACCGATAAATTGATAGGGGGCGCAGTTATTCCCAAGAGAAATGAGAAAATCAGAAGTGCGGTACGCCCTTGCGAAGCGTTAAAGATAAGAATCATGGTTGCGTAGGCGGGTACAAAAATGCGTAACGGCCACTTCATGCCGAATCGATCTAACAACTCGCCGCGAATGCCTGCTGAAATCGCACCAGACAATCCGTGGGCACCGACGGCTAGTCCAGCAATCGCAATCGAATAAGTGGTCTGTTGAACTTTGAAATAAATCCCGAGACCAATCATGGAATAGGCCAAGCGAGCAGGGAAGGCGCTGAGAAGCAATAATCGCGCCGAACGCATGCGCAGTACCTCGAAATAGGCGTTCATGGGCCAACTATATGGTCCGATTTTGCCCTCGCGCTTCACCTCGGTAGCCTTACCCAGTCCGAAGCTTTCTGACACAAGTCGGTAAGTGCCCTACTACTTTCTATCCCTACGGAGAACCTTGACCCCCTCACAAATTGCAGTAAACGACATCGGCTCGGCCGAAGATTTCCTCGCCGCTATTGAAGGCACAATTAAGAATTTTAATGATGGCGATCTCGTCATCGGAACTGTTGTACAAGTTGACCGCGAAGAAGTCCTTCTTGATATTGGTTATAAGACAGAAGGCGTAATCCCATCTCGCGAGCTCTCTATTCGCCACGATATCAATCCAGCAGATCTCGTATCTGTCGGCGACAAGATCGAAGCGCTTGTATTACAGAAGGAAGATAAAGAAGGCCGAACTATCCTCTCCAAAAAGCGTGCTCAGTACGAGCGTGCGTGGGGCGAGATTGAAGGCAAGAAGGAGCGCGACGAAGTTGTCGTCGGAACAGTTATTGAAGTTGTTAAGGGTGGCTTGATCGTTGATATCGGTCTACGCGGCTTCCTTCCAGCATCACTCGTAGAAATGCGTCGCGTACGCGATCTGACTCCATACATTGGCAAGCAGGTTGAAGCACGCATTATCGAACTCGATAAGAACCGCAACAACGTTGTTCTCTCTCGTCGTGCATACCTCGAGCAGACTCAATCAGAATCACGCACCACATTCTTGAACCAGCTCCTCAAGGGTCAAGTTCGTACCGGTGTTGTTTCTTCCATCGTTAACTTTGGTGCATTCGTTGACCTCGGTGGCGTCGATGGTTTGGTTCACGTCTCCGAGCTTTCTTGGAAGCACATCGATCACCCATCAGAGGTTGTCGAAGTTGGCGACGAAGTTACCGTTGAGGTTCTTGAAGTTGATTTCGAGCGCGAGCGTGTTTCACTCTCACTCAAGGCAACTCAGGAAGATCCATGGCAGGCATTTGCTCGCACCCACACTATTAACCAAGTTGTTCCTGGTGAAGTCACCAAGCTCGTTCCATTCGGCGCATTTATCCGCGTCTTCGAAGGAATCGAAGGCCTTGTACACATCTCCGAGTTGGCAGAACGCCACGTCGAGATTCCAGAGCAGGTTGTTCAAGTTGGCGACGAGCTCTTTGTGAAGATTATCGATATCGATCTCGAGCGTCGTCGTATCTCACTCTCGCTCAAGCAAGCTAACGAAGGCCACGAAGTAGAGATCGAAGCATTCGATCCAACGCAATACGGTATGGCTGCTCGTTACGATGCTGAAGGTAACTTCATCTATCCAGAAGGATTTGATGCTGAGACCCAAGAGTGGCGTCCAGGTTTTGAAGCGCAACGCGAAGAGTGGGAGCGTCAATACGCTGAAGCTCAAACTCGCTTCATGGCACACCGCAAGCAGAAGGAAGAAGCAAAGGCTGCAGATGCCGCTGCTGAAACCGCACCTGCTGCAGACGAGGCAGTCGCAGAATAATCTGCACGCACTCCTCGACATAGAGTTAAGGGCTTCGACCAATATGGTCGGGGCCCTTTTCATTTCCCCCTCCGCTAGAGTTGCATGGTGGTATTAGTTGCGCTCACCGGAGGAATTGGCTCTGGAAAATCCCTAGCGGGGGAGTTCTTTGCCGAACTCGGCGCCATTGTTGTGGATTCCGATCAACTTGCGCGCGATGTCATTGAACGCGGCACACCAGGCTTTGATGAAGTCGTGACCGAATTCGGTGACGAAGTTCTGACACAAGGGATTATTGACCGAAAGAAACTTGGCGAGATTGTCTTTGGCGATGAAGCTAAGCGCAAGATACTTGAATCAATTCTCCACCCACTCATTCGTGCCGCTCTAGATAACGTTGCTGCGGCAGCTCCGGCCGGCTCAGTTGTAATTCATCAAATTCCACTTCTAGCTGAGACAGGTGGTAAAGATCGTTTTGATCTTGTTCTGACCGTCTCTGCAGATCTCACTGCCCGACGCACGCGCTTGATAGCGCGTGGACTTGCATCTCATGACATTGAAAAGCGGTTACAGGCTCAAGTCGGCGATGCCGAGCGCGAGGCGATTGCCGATTACGTTATCTCCAACCATGGCGACAAAGATGAATTACTTCGACAAGTTGAGCACCTGTGGAATGACGTACTGCTTCCTAAGGCCGGGCAGGCATGAGAGCCATTACAGATGTTGAACGTAAGGTAAATCCATTTCAGGTTATTAGCGATTACGTTCCCTCGGGCGATCAACCGGCTGCAATCGCAGAAATCACCAAACGCCTTAATCGTGGAGATTCTGATGTAGTTCTCTTGGGTGCTACCGGCACCGGTAAATCTGCGACGACTGCCTGGTTAATTGAACAAGTGCAGCGACCAACACTGGTGCTAGCGCCCAATAAGACATTGGCTGCGCAGTTAGCAAATGAATTCCGCGAACTTCTGCCAAATAACGCAGTCGAGTATTTCGTCTCGTATTACGACTACTACCAGCCCGAGGCTTACGTTCCGCAGACCGATACCTTTATTGAAAAAGATAGTTCAGTTAACGCTGAGGTTGAACGACTACGCCACTCCGCGACAAATTCACTGTTGACTAGACGCGATGTGATTGTTGTGGCCACAGTTTCATGTATCTACGGCCTAGGAACTCCGCAGGAATACGTCGACCGAATGGTCAAACTCAAAGTAGGGGATAGCATCGAGCGAAATTCGCTGCTCCGTAAGTTTGTCGATATTCAATACCGTCGAAACGATATGGCTTTTGAACGCGGAACTTTTAGAGTGCGCGGAGATACCATCGAAATTATTCCGATGTATGAAGAGATGGCGCTTCGGATCGAAATGTTTGGCGATGAGATTGAACGTTTGATGACGCTTCATCCTTTAACGGGCGAGATTCTTCGTCAAGAAACTGAGATGTATATTTTCCCGGCCAGCCACTACGCCGCTGGACCAGAAACCATGGCTCGCGCTGTCTCGCAAATTGAGAGCGAGATGGAAGAACGAGTAGATCTCTTTGAGCGGCAGAACAAGTTGCTCGAAGCCCAGCGCATTCGAATGCGCACCACATTTGATATCGAGATGATTCGCCAATTGGGTTTTTGTAGCGGAATTGAAAACTATTCTCGCCATATCGATGGTCGCGAGCCTGGCTCGGCTGGTAACTGCCTCCTGGATTACTTCCCTGAAGATTTCCTCACCGTTATCGATGAATCGCACGTCACTGTTCCACAAATCGGAGCGATGTTTGAGGGCGATGCCTCGCGTAAGCGAACATTGGTGGAGCATGGATTCCGCCTGCCCAGCGCGATGGATAACAGACCGCTTCGCTTCGATGAATTTTTAGGTCGCAAAGGTCAAACCGTTTACTTATCTGCAACACCGGGTAAATACGAGATGGAGAAAGTTGCTGGCGACGTTGTAGAACAAGTAATTCGTCCGACCGGCTTGATTGATCCACAAATTATGATCAAGCCAATTAAGGGACAGATTGACAATCTCTTGGGTGAAATTCGCAAACGCGCTGAGAAGAATGAGCGCATCTTGGTCACCACCTTGACCAAGAAAATGTCAGAAGATCTGACTGACTATTTACAAGAACAAGGAGTGCGAGTTCGCTATCTGCACTCTGAAGTAGATACGCTCCGGCGAGTAGAACTTCTAAGCGAACTTCGTTCTGGTGAATATGACGTTCTTATCGGTATCAATCTGCTGCGCGAAGGTCTGGATCTTCCCGAAGTCTCGCTCGTCGCAATCTTGGACGCGGATAAACAAGGCTTCTTACGTTCCGCGACATCGCTGATTCAGACTATTGGTCGCGCTGCTCGTAACGTCTCGGGTGAAGTGCACATGTATGCCGACAACATCACCCCAGCAATGGCGCAAGCGATTGACGAAACCAATCGCCGCCGCGCCAAGCAAGTGGCCTATAACTTAGAGCGGGGCATTGATCCGCAGCCACTGCGCAAGAAGATTGCCGATATCACCGACATGATCACCAAAGAAGCGGAAGATACCGCCGAGCTTGCCGCTGGCATCAAGAGAGGTAAGTCTCACCCAATCTCTGCCGGACTCGAAGCTCAGATTGCGTCTGCTCACTCGCTACCGCGACAAGAGCTGATGGCCCTCATAGAATCGTTAACCGAGCAGATGAAGTCCGCCGCATCCGAACTCGCCTTTGAAGTCGCTGCTAGGTTACGGGATGAGATTCGAGAGCTTAAAAAAGAGCTCCGCGGGATGGAAGAGGCTGGAACTTAATTGAGCGCTGATCGTTTAATTGTCCGAGGCGCGCGCGAACACAATTTAAAGAATGTTTCGCTCGATCTTCCACGTAATGCACTTATCGTTTTCACGGGGCTTTCTGGATCCGGAAAGTCTTCACTCGCTTTTGACACCATTTTTGCTGAAGGCCAACGTCGTTACGTGGAATCACTTTCTGCCTACGCCCGTCAATTCTTAGGTCAGATGGATAAACCTGATGTTGATTTCATTGAGGGACTTTCGCCGGCGGTTTCCATTGATCAGAAATCCACCAACCGAAATCCTCGCTCAACCGTCGGAACGATTACCGAGGTCTACGATTATTTAAGACTCCTCTTTGCTCGTGCGGGCAAACCTCATTGCCCTAATTGCGGAAAGCCAATCGCTAAACAGACACCGCAAAATATTGTGGATCAAATCCTCGGAATGAAAGAGGGAATTAAATTCCTCGTCCTCGCTCCCGTCGTTCGTGCTCGCAAGGGCGAGTTCGTCGATCTCTTCAAAGATTTCACAGTTCAAGGATTTTCTCGAGTGCGGGTGGATGGAGTGGTCTATCCCATCGAAGAAATTCCTAAATTAAAAAAGACTGAGAAACACACCATTGAAGTAGTCGTCGACCGATTAACCGTTAAACCTGATTCCAAATCGCGCCTAACTGATTCCATCGAGACGGCATTGCGCTTGGCGAATGGCTTAGTGATTTTGGATTTTGTGGATCTTAAAGAGGGGGATCCAGAAAAAGAGAAGACCTATAGCGAGCACATGGCTTGCCATGATTGCGAACTCTCTTTTGAAGAACTCGAGCCGCGTTCATTTTCATTCAACTCACCCTTTGGCGCTTGTCCAGAATGCACTGGTATTGGCACCAAACTCGAAGTAGATGAAGAGCTCGTCATTCCGGATGATTCCATCAGCATTTATGAAGGCGCGATAGCACCGTGGGCCGGGGGGCATTCCTCTGAATATTTCAATCGCCTGCTCGAAGGTTTAGCAACTGATCTCAAGTTCTCGCTCGAAAAGCCATGGAAGGCGCTTCCACAAAAAGCACGTGACGCAGTCCTCTATGGATCTGATTACGAAGTCCATGTGAAGTACAAGAACCGCTATGGCCGAGTTCGTAATTACTCCACTGGATTTGAAGGCGTTGTTGCCTTTATTGAACGCCGTCACTCTGAGACCGATTCTGATTTCAGCCGCGATAAGTACGAGGCGTATATGCGCGAAACTCCTTGCCCAGTGTGCAAGGGAACCCGACTTAAGCCAGAAGTTCTCTCTGTCACCATTGGTGGAAAGAGCATCGCACAAATTTGTGAACTCTCGCTGGCGGAGTGCGCTGAATTCTTGAAGAAGCTCACACTCAGCGCCCGCGAGAAGCAGATTGCCGAACGCGTTTTAAAAGAGGTAAACGCTCGCCTCGGCTTTTTGCTTGATGTTGGTCTTAATTATCTTTCACTAGATCGAGCAGCGGCAACGCTCTCCGGTGGCGAAGCGCAACGCATTCGCTTGGCCACTCAAATTGGTTCTGGCTTAGTCGGCGTGCTCTATGTGCTCGATGAACCAAGTATTGGCCTGCACCAACGTGATAATCGTCGGTTGATTGACACATTGACGCGCTTGCGCGATCTCGGCAACACCTTAATTGTGGTCGAGCACGATGAAGACACTATTCGCACTGCTGACTGGATTGTAGATATTGGTCCTGGCGCGGGGGAGCATGGTGGCCACGTCGTATCATCTGGCGACTATCAAGCGTTGATCACCGCAAAAGATTCCATCACCGGTGCCTATCTAGCTGGTCGCACCAAGATTGAAATTCCAGAAAAGCGTCGCCCGATTTCTAAGAGCAAGGTCATTACCGTCAAGGCTGCGCGCGAGAATAATCTTCAAAATATCGATGTCTCCTTTCCGCTTGCCGCCTTTATTGCAGTGACTGGCGTATCGGGATCCGGAAAGTCCACGCTCGTTAATGACATTCTCTACTCCGTACTGGCCAACAAGCTCAACGGAGCTCGCATCGTTCCTGGTCGCCACCGAACGATTACTGGTCTCGATCAACTCGATAAAGTTGTGCACGTAGATCAATCACCGATAGGTCGAACCCCTCGCTCTAATCCAGCCACATATACCGGCGTTTTCGACAAAGTTCGAGCCCTCTTCGCAGAGACCGCCGAAGCTAAGATCCGTGGATACCAACAAGGACGTTTTTCATTTAACGTTAAGGGTGGTCGCTGCGAAAACTGTGCTGGCGATGGCACCATTACGATTGAGATGAATTTCCTTCCGGATGTCTATGTTCCGTGCGAGGTCTGCCACGGTGCGCGCTATAACCGCGAAACGTTAGAAGTTCATTACAAAGGAAAGACGATTGCTCAAGTATTAGATATGCCAATCAGCGAAGCCTTCGATTTCTTTGAATCAGTCCCAGCCATTGCGCGCTATCTCAAGACTCTTAATGAAGTCGGACTTGGTTATGTACGACTCGGGCAATCTGCTCCCACTCTCTCCGGCGGTGAGGCGCAACGCGTTAAGTTAGCGACGGAACTTCAACGTCGCTCTACCGGTCGAACTATTTATGTACTTGATGAGCCCACTACCGGCCTGCACTTTGAGGATGTTCGTAAATTGCTTCTAGTCCTCAATCGCTTAGTTGATACAGGCAACACCGTCATCGTAATTGAACACAACCTCGATGTTATTAAATCTGCCGACTGGGTCATCGACATGGGTCCCGAAGGTGGTTCTGGCGGCGGCATGGTTGTCGCGGAGGGAACTCCAGAGGAAGTAGCAAAGAATAAGGCGAGCTTTACTGGAACGTTCTTGGCTCAGACACTTAAGGCATAACTACATTCATGAGCGATCCCAAGAGCTATCGCCCTACCGCGATTCCCACTGACCCTGGCGTCTATCGCTTCTACGACAAGAACGATCGAGTTATTTATGTGGGCAAGGCAAAGAATCTCAAGAATCGCCTTAATTCATATTTCGGAAGTAACCTCCTAGAGAAGACTTACCGAATGGTTCACACTGCAGTGCGGGTGGATTGGACGATCGTGAAGACTGAGGTCGAGGCGCTTCAGCTCGAATTTACCTGGATTAAATCGGAGAACCCACAATTCAATATTCAATTTAAGGACGATAAGTCGTACCCATATCTTGCCGTTAGTCTGAAAGATGAATATCCCAAGCTATATATATCGAGGGCGAAAAAGATTCCAGGGGTTAAATACTTTGGCCCATATGCGCACGCCTGGGCGCTACGCAGCACATTTGATGTACTTCAAAAAAATTACCCAATTCGTAGTTGCTCTGACTCCAACTTCGCACGGGCCGCAAAGACTGGTCGCCAATGTTTATTGGGAGATATTGGAAAATGTGCTGCTCCGTGCGTGGAGTGGATTTCCAAGGAAGATCATCTGAAATTGGCTAAGGATCTGGTCAAGTTCATTGATTCCAATCCTGATGACATTGCTCGCACGCTAGAAGCAGATATGGCGAAAGCATCGGCTGATGAGGAATTTGAAAAAGCCGCGAAGATTAGAGATCAGATTCATGCTCTGAAGCGCTCCTCCGAGACAGCCGGCACAATGCTTAGTGCAAGTTTGAGCGCTGACTTGCTCGCCGTACATGAAGAAATTACTCATGCTGGTGTCACCCTCTTCTCGGTCAGGCATGGTCGCGTCGTGGGATCACGTTCGTGGGTATTGGACCGTTCAGATGTGTTGGAAGATCAGGACATTATCGAGGCGGCAATCCTCAAGGCCTATGCCGATACAGAGCCAGCGAGTGAAATTCTCGTCCAGCATCTGCCAGAGGGCGTCTCGACAATCGAGAACTTCCTATCTGAGAAATATGGACACAAGATCTCTATCACCGCACCACAACGTGGTGAAAAAGTTGAAGTACTCGGTACCGTCAAACTCAATGCCCACCAGGCCCTCATCCAATATCTCAGCAAGCGTTCTAACGATGCTGCAGTGAGCGGAAAGGCGCTAGAAGAAATAGCAGCAGCCCTGGACTTAAATGAGTTGCCATTGCGGATTGAATGCTTTGATATTTCCAATATTCAAGGAACTTCAATGGTCGCCTCCATGGTTGTCTTTGAAGATGGCCAACCAAAGAAATCTGATTATCGCCGGTTTGCAATTGATGACAATGAAGGTTTTGACGACACCCTGGCGATGCATCATGTGCTGACTCGTCGGCTTAAGCGCTATTTAGCAGAACGCGAAATTAGCGTGGATGAGATCAACGAGCTTGGGGGAGCGAAGCCCAAGTTTGCCTATCCACCGCAGCTCATCGTCGTCGATGGTGGCGCCCCGCAAGTTGCCGCGGCGGCACGTGCGCTTGCCGAGCTTGGTATCTCCGATATTGCCTTATGCGGTTTGGCCAAACGGTTAGAGGAAGTCTGGCTTCCCGACAGTAAAGATCCGGTGATTTTCCCCCGTCATAGTGAAGGCCTGTACATGTTGCAACGTATTCGCGACGAAGCACACCGCTTTGCAATTACCTTTCATCGGAGCAGACGCTCCAAGGTGATGTTGGAATCCTTGCTTGATGAGATTCCCACCCTCGGAGATGTTCGCCGCAAAGCGCTGCTAGAAAAATTTGGCTCAGTGACGGCACTAAAGAAGGCGACACTTGCGGAGATTTCGACGATTCCTGGAATAGGCGAAAAGACCGCCGCGCAAATCGTTGAGGCGTTGCAGAGTGCTAGTGAGGCGCCAACGGAAATTATTGATATGCAAACAGGTGAAATAATTACGCAAGATTGAGTATCTTGTAGCCATGGCATCCCATGAAGTCGTAGTCGTCACAGGAATGAGTGGCGCTGGTCGCTCTACTGTCGCTCACGCGATGGAAGACCTTGGCTGGTATGTCGTTGATAATCTGCCGCCATCGATGCTCGCCTCCTTATGTGAGATGACTGCTAAGAGTGCTACCAATATTGCGGTCGTTATCGATGTCCGTGGCCGTGAGTTCTTTGATGATTTAAGTCGAGCGCTCTCCGAACTCTCTGAAAAATCAATTGCACATCGCATCCTCTTCGTCGATTCAGCGGATGAAGTTCTCGTACGCCGATTCGAATCAACCCGTCGCCCACACCCACTTCAAGGCAGCGGTCGAATTCTGGATGGAATTGTGAAGGAGCGGGAACGTTTGCAAGAAGTTCGTTCCTCTGCCGATGTCGTGATTGATTCATCTGCGCTGAACATTCATCAGTTAGAGAAGAAAATCGCAGACCTCTTCTCGGATGGCAATACAGCAGATCTTCGAGTCAACATTTTGAGTTTCGGCTATAAGTATGGAATTCCCGTTGATGCGGACCTAGTTACCGATTGCCGTTTTATTGCAAACCCTTTTTGGGTTCCTGAACTCCGTCCGCAAAACGGTCTCGACCAACCAGTGAAAGATGCAGTGCTCGGAACCGAAAATGTGCAGACTTTTCTTGACCGATACATCGCACTCTTTGACACTATGGCTACGGGATTTATCTTTGAAGGACGCAAATATTTAACACTTGCAGTGGGATGTACCGGTGGTAAACATCGCAGCGTTGCCATTGCGCACGAACTGGCAAAGCGACTGGATGGTCTGACGCATTCATCTGGCAAGAAGATATCGGCCACTGCCATTGATCGAGATTTAGGTCGCGAGGTTTAAGTGTCTGCTCGTGTTGTCGCACTTGGTGGTGGGCATGGCCTCGCAGCCACACTGACATCGCTACGTTTAATCACCTCTGAAATTACCGCGGTGGTGACGGTTGCCGATAACGGTGGATCTAGTGGACGACTGCGACAAGAATTTAATCAGCTTCCACCAGGAGATTTGCGCATGGCACTTGCCGCACTCTGCAGCGATGATGAGTGGGGCCGCGGTTGGGCGGAAGTCATGCAGCATCGATTTAGCAGCACTGGTGAGATGAGCGGTCATGCTTTAGGAAATTTACTGCTCACCGCACTCTGGGATATGGACGGCAATTTAGTCGCTGGCCTGGACCGAGTCGGAGCGTTACTTAAAGTTGTGGGCCGAGTCTTGCCAATGGCCATAGAGCCATTAGATATCGCTGGAACGTTTCGAACTAAGTATGGAATCCAAGAAGTGCGAGGTCAGGTTCAAGTTGCTACGACGAGAGGCGAACTCCAGTCGCTGCGATTGATTCCTGAGCAACCGCAAGCAACTCCAGAAGTCCTTGGTGCAATCAGTGATGCAGAATGGATCACGATTGGACCTGGTTCGTGGTTTTCTAGTGTGATGCCACATATTCTTCTCTCTGCCCAAGCCGCAGCACTTGCGGATTCGTCGGCGAAGAAAGTTTTGGTCTTCAATCTCCCCGAGAACGCCGAGGATGGCGAATTCGCAGGAAGTACGCCGGAGGAGCATCTTCAACTCGTCTGCAACCATCTACCTGACCTTCACCTTGATTACGCTATCGCTGACCCATCAGTGATAACGCCCATTAGCACCCTCGCACAATTGGTGAAAAGTTGTGGCGGAGAGCTCGTTATTGCCGATGTGGCCCAAGAAAATAACCCTCATCACCACGATCCCAAGAAATTAAGTTCAGTTTTCGCACACATTTTCGGTTGAACCCTGATTAGATACCGCCATGGCAATGACAGCATCTGTAAAAGACGAGCTCAGCCGACTTTCCGTAACTAAGCCTTGCTGTCGGAAAGCCGAAGTTTCTGCTCTCCTTCGCTTCGCAGGCGGACTCCATATTGCTGCTGGCAAGATTGTGATTGAGGTCGAACTCGATACAGCTCAGACCGCTCGTCGCCTGCGTAAAGATATTTCTGAAGTCTATGGGCATGACTCCGAACTAGCTGTTCTATCGCCCTCTGGTCTTCGCAAAGGAAGCCGCTACTTAGTTCGAGTCACCTCCGATGGCGATGCCCTTGCGCGCCAAACAGGTTTGATTGATGCAAATAATCGTCCGATCCGCGGTCTGCCGCCGCAGGTAGTTTCAGCCGGAATTTGCGATGCCGAGGCAGCATGGCGCGGTGCATTTCTTGCTCATGGCTCACTGACGGAACCTGGTCGTTCGTCAGCACTTGAAATTACCTGTCCTGGTCCAGAGGCAGCGCTAGCTCTTGTCGGCTCGGCACGTCGGTTAGGAATAACTGCAAAAGCTCGCGAAGTGCGTAGCGTTGATCGAGTTGTGTTGCGTGATGGTGATGCAATAGGTGCACTCCTTACTCGACTGGGCGCACATGAATCCGTTCTTGCGTGGGAAGAGCGACGGATGCGTCGTGAAGTTCGCGCGACTGCAAATCGATTGGCAAATTTTGATGATGCCAACCTACGTCGTTCTGCCCGTGCAGCAGTTGCTGCGTCTGCTCGAGTCCAACGCGCGATGGAAATTCTTGGCGCTGAAATTCCTGACCATTTGAAAGAGGCGGGGGAGCTTCGCATCAATCATGGCCAAGCCAGTTTGGAAGAGCTCGGTTCACTTGCATCTCCACCCATGACCAAAGATGCAATCGCCGGACGTATCCGCAGACTGCTTGCCATGGCTGATAAGCGTGCGCATGACCTGGGAATCCCAGATACAGAGGCAGGGTTAAGTCCAGATTTACTCGGCTAAAGCGCCAAAATGATAGGGTTGCCCCATCACAACGTTGTGGCATTGAGCCCAAATTTCCCTCTCTTCTGGGGTTGATAGCTATCCAAGCTAAGTCTGGGACTCCCATACATTGGTTAAATTATTTGTAAAGGCAGGTTTACCGTGGTCCGTGTAGGAATTAATGGTTTTGGTCGTATCGGTCGTAACTTCTTCCGTGCAGTTCTCACTTCAGGCGCAGATATCGAAATTGTCGGCGTTAATGATCTGACAGATATTGCAACTCTTGCTCATCTCCTCAAGTACGACTCCATCTTGGGTCGCTTAGGACTCCCAGTTTCACATTCAGATAACTCCATCACCGTTGGCGGAAAGACCTTCCGCGTCTTTGCTGAAAAGGATCCGGCAAACTTGCCTTGGGGCGAAGTAAAGGCAGATATCGTTATCGAGTCCACTGGCTTCTTTACCAAGGCTGCAGATGCGAAGAAGCACCTCGCTGGCGGCGCCAAGAAAGTTATCATTTCTGCACCCGCAACTGATGAAGATATCACTATCGTGATGGGCGTCAATCACAATGATTACGATGCAGCGATTCACAACGTTATCTCTAATGCTTCATGTACAACCAACTGCCTTGCACCTATGGCTAAGGTTTTGGACGAAGAATTCGGAATCGTTCGTGGCTTGATGACCACTATTCACGCGTACACAAACGATCAAGCACTGCTCGATCAACCACACAAGGATCTACGCCGCGCACGTGCAGCCGCAATCTCCATCGTTCCAAGCTCTACCGGAGCAGCAAAGGCGATTTCCCTCGTCCTTCCTAACCTCAAGGGCAAGCTTGATGGATTTGCGATGCGCGTTCCAGTCCCAACTGGTTCTGCAACTGACCTCACTGTTGAACTCGCTAAAGAAGTTTCAGCCGCTGACGTTAATGCTGCAATCAAGAAAGCAGCAGAAGGATCACTCAAGGGATATCTCACTTACACCGAAGACCCAATTGTTTCAGCAGATATCGTCACTGATCCAAGTTCATGCATCTTTGATGCAGGTCTTACCAAGGCAATTGGTTCAACGGTCAAGGTTGTTGGTTGGTACGACAACGAATGGGGTTATTCCAACCGATTGGTTGATCTCGTCGGTCTCGTAGGCAAGAAGCTCTAATTCACTAATGAATATCGTCTCACTTGATAAGTTAGAAGTTGCTGGCAAGCGCGTACTTCTGCGCTGCGATCTCAATGTGCCATTAAAAGATGGCGTGATTACCGACGATGGTCGGATTCGCGCCTCACTTCCTACTATTCAATATTTGATTGCTCAAGGTGCGTCGGTGATTATCACTGCGCACCTCGGGCGACCAAAAGGTGAGCGCAAGCCAGAACTTTCGCTCGCACCAGTAGCGATACGTTTGGGCGAACTCCTTGGCAAGAAAATCGCATTCTCATCAGAAATAACCGGAGCAGCATCAGTTGTTTCCTCACTCGGCGCGGGCGATGTTCTTCTATTAGAAAATATCCGCTACGAGGCCGCTGAGACAAGCAAGGACGAAGCAGAACGATTAGTGCTCGCCAAAGAACTTGCCTCTTACGCCGATTGCTTTGTCAGTGATGGCTTCGGTGCGGTGCACCGTAAACATGCATCGGTGTACGACGTCGCCAAGCTTCTCCCGCACGCCGCTGGATATTTGGTTGCAGCTGAGGTCGAAGTCCTGAAGAAATTAACCGATAACCCAGAGCGTCCATATGGAGTAGTTCTCGGTGGCGCAAAGGTCTCAGACAAGATTGGCGTTATCTCCAATCTGCTCGACAAGGTCAATGTGCTCGCCATTGGTGGCGGAATGCTCTTCACCTTTCTTGCTGCACAGGGGAAAGAAATCGGAAAGTCCTTAGTAGAAACCGATCTCATTCCCACCGTTCAAGAACTCTTGCAACGTGCAGAAAAGCTTGGCGTCACAATCTTGCTCCCCACGGATATCGTCGTCGCGCCAGAATTCAATATTGATGCGCAACCCACAACTGTGAATGCCGATGCAATTCCATCGGATCAAATGGGTCTAGATATCGGTCCAGACACAGCAGCGTCATTCGCGCGCGCTATTGAAGAGTGCAAAACTGTTTTTTGGAACGGCCCTATGGGCGTCTTCGAATTTCCCAATTTTGCTCATGGCACCAAGGTGGTAGCCGCGGCGTTAACTAAAGTTTCTGGAATTTCAGTAGTGGGTGGGGGAGACTCTGCTGCGGCTGTTCGTAAGCTAGGTTTTGCTGATGCAGATTTTGGTTATATCTCCACCGGCGGCGGAGCATCCCTTGAATATCTCGAAGGTAAAGAACTCCCCGGAATCACTGCACTCGCATAATTTCTTATTCGTATAACCACTAAAGGAGCACTAATGCGTAAGCCACTTATCGCAGGTAACTGGAAGATGAACCTCAACCACCTTGAGGCGATTGCCGTTACTCAGAAGCTCTCATACTCTTTAGATGATAAAGATTTTGACGCAGTGGATGTACTTGTCATTCCACCATTTACTGATATTCGTTCAGTCCAAACTTTGATTGATGGCGATCGCCTTCGCCTCGTCTATGGCGCACAAGACCTCTCACCTGATGCCAGCGGTGCATTTACTGGTGATATCTCTGGTTCTATGTTGCACAAATTGGGCTGCTCATACGTTGTGATTGGTCACTCTGAGCGCCGCGCGATTCATGGCGAGACCGATGAACTTGTGAACCGCAAAATCAAGGCAGCTCTTACAAATGAGATCACACCAATTCTCTGCATCGGCGAAGAGCTAGCAGTACGCGAATCTGGCAACCAAGTTGACCACGTGCTTGCTCAATTGCGTGGGGCGTTGAAGGGCTTCCATAAGCCTGATCTCAAGAAGATTGTGATTGCGTACGAACCAGTTTGGGCAATTGGTACTGGCAAGACGGCGACGCCTCAGGATGCACAAGAAGTGTGCGAAGCGATACGAGTAGAGCTAGCCAAGATTGGTAGCGACGAGATTGCCGAAGCTGCCCGCATCCTTTATGGCGGTTCGGTAAAGTCTGCAAATATTGTGGAAATTATGAAGGAGGCCGATGTTGATGGCGTCCTTGTTGGTGGAGCGAGCCTAGATCCTGAGGAATTCGCCCGAATTGCTAAATTCCACCGAGTGGCAACGGCTTAACCCCTCCCGCCAGGGCGGTATCCTTACCGCTTACAGTTTCGCACCTTTTAGGAGTCTGACGTGATTTTTGCTCTCTCGCTTGTTTTGGTCATCACCAGCGTGTTGATGATCCTCTTGGTCTTGCTTCACAAGGGTAAAGGCAGCGGTCTCTCTGACCTTTTCGGTGGCGGAATCTCCTCTAACTACGGTGGTTCATCCGTCGTAGAGCGCAACCTCGATCGCATCACCATCGTGGTGGGCGGCCTCTGGTTTGCCAGCGTTGTGGCACTGAGCTTGCTCTTGAAGAACGCTTAACTCAGAAAAGTTTGGAATAGTTTCTCTCAAATATTTGTTTTCAGTACGTCATCGATTAACTAGTAAGGAGTTCATATGGGTAGCGCAATCCGCGGAAGTCGTGTCGGCGCAGGACCAATGGGCGAGGCCGAGCGTGGCGAAGCTATCCCACGTTTCCGAGTCTCTTACTGGTGTGCCAATGGCCACGAAACAAAGCCTTCCTTTGCACAAGATGGAACAGTTCAGATTCCAGAAGAATGGGATTGCCCACGTTGCGGTTACCCAGCTGGTCTCAACAAAGATAAGCCACCTATGCCAACCAAGAACGAGCCTTACAAGACTCACTTGGCATATGTAAAAGAACGTCGCTCTGAAGCAGAGGCGGCAAAGATTCTTGCAGATGCTCTCTCAGCGCTGCGCGGCGAAGATTAAGAGTTCAACTCTTTTGCAGCCTTAATAAGTTCTGATATACCCGCTTCTCGATTCTTTAAATGGAATCGTATGAGCGGGTATTTTCTTGTCGCTAGCGCCTGACCATCGCCAAGAACTTGAGCCATTAATAGCGTATGAAAACCAAAGTTCTGTTCGGGGATTGCAAGGTCCTTTACTGACTCCCCGGAGATTTGAATGAAGGCTCCGTTTTGTTGCCCGCCCTTGTGGAATTGTCCGGTGGAATGCAGGAATCGTGGGCCCCAGCCAAATGTGGTCGGCTTATTAGTGGCAGTGGCAATCAGTTCGCGCAATTGCATGATGGCATCATCATTGCCTCGATGGAGATAGGCCATCAGGGCAAAGTAGTAATTATCTTGGGCAATAAAATTATTGAGGATCTCTGGCAGTGAAGAGCCAGCTACATCGCCAAAAACTTGAACGTTATCGCTTTCAAAGATTGGAGCGGGGGAGTGAACCTGGCCATCGCTCCACTCGGCTAGAAGTGCGCCGGTGCGCTCCTTGGCCTCGGTTACATTTGGTTGGTTAAAGGGATCGATATTTAATGCACGACTGAGTAGCGCGGTCACCCATTCCCAGAGAATAAATTGCTCACCTAAAGTTCCTTGAACAATCAAATCGGCAGATCCACCTGCAAATGCAATGGTGAGCGCGCGACCTCCGACAGGTGCATGCGCACCCTCAATCACAATTGGAATCCGACCCTTTTCATTCTTTCCGGTTGACTCTGCAACTAATTGCTCAATCCAATCCGAGATACCTGGAAGTGTTGAGCCCGCATCATAAAAGGCAATTGCCTCATCACTGAGCTCAAAGAGCAGCGTCGCTAACGCAACTGCCGGTGAATTCTGATCGAGAAAAGTCTTAGCTGCCGCAGCAGCATCATCGAGGAGTACTGAAACATCCACACCCATAAGTGCGGCCGGAACCAATCCAAATGCGCTGAGTGCGCTGTAGCGTCCGCCAACATGTGGGTCAGCATTGATGGTGCGAAGTCCTAGTGCTCTGGATTCGAGATCAAGCGGCGATCCTGGATCGGTCACGATAACCATGTGGTCTGCGACTGCCAGACCGGAGCGAGTGATTGCATCCGCAAAGAAGGCGCGCTGTGAGGCAGTTTCAATCGTGGAGCCAGATTTTGAGCCCACTACAACAATTGTTTCGGAAAAATCAGAAGGGAGCGCTGCCGCGATTTGGGCGGGATCAGTGGAGTCCAAAACAGTGAGGGATTTTCCGTAGCACTTAGCAATTACTTCTGGGGCGAGCGACGAGCCACCCATGCCACAGAGGATTACATTCTTGAGGTTATTGCTACGAGCCCAGGCTGATAGCGCATCTAATTCAGGGAGTAATTCGCGCGAAGATTGTGGGAGATCAATCCAGTTAAGTCGGATAGCGGCTTCAACTTCTGCTTCTGCGCCCCAGAGTGTTGAATCTTTACCAGCTAGGAGCGGTGCAGATGCGAGCAAATCCTCGAATACTGTCGAGCTTTTGTTGAGCCCAGTCAGCGCTGGGCCAGAAAGTTCAATACTCACTTCGCTGCCGCAGCAACATTGGCGAGTAACTCTTCCCAAGCGGTAGCAAAACCCGCAACTGCAGCATCTTCTAACTTTCGATTGATATCGGCGATGTTCACGCCGGACTCCGCTAGCGCTTCCAAGGTTCGATGGGATTTTGTGAGTTCGGAAGTGATGGTGTCGCCACGGACAACTCCATGTTCGCGAAGTTCATTTAAAGTGCTTTCGGGCATGGTGTTCACGCAATTAGCTGCGACTAGCTCAACAACATAACGAGTTGAGTCGTAGCTCTTATCTTTCACGCCAGTCGATGCCCAGAGTGGGCGTTGATAGTTTGCACCAGCGGTTGCCAGCTTCTGCCAGCGATCTGAGTGCGAGATTCGCAAGAATGATTCATAGGCCAGATGGGCATTGGCAATCGCTGCAGTACCGCGAAATGGCGAGCCTGGATGGTTCTCATCGAGCTGCTTATCCACTTGGGTATCAAGACGGCTAATAAAGAATGATGCAACGGAATGGATATCTGAAAGATTCTCCCCTTTACCCAATCGCTTCTCTAACCCACGAAGATAGGCATCGACGACCTGCTCGTAACGCTCCACCGAGAAGATCAAAGTGACATTGATGCTGATACCGCGCGCGGTGAGCTCTTCGATTGCAGGCAGCCCCTCAACCGTAGCCGGCACTTTGATCAGCACATTGGGGCGATTAACAATTTCATGCAGTTCGATCGCGCGAGAGATGGTGCGTTCAGTGTTGTAAGCGAGGTTAGGTTCAACTTCAATCGAGACTCGACCATCTGCGCCAGCGGTTGCTTGATAAGTATCCAAGAATAGGTCGCATGCGGCACGCACGTCATCTGTGGTTAAGCGCGTAACAATCTGATCTACGGTTGAACCTTGAGCGGCGAGTTCTTTGATATCGGCGGAGTATTTATCTGATTTAGAGATTGCGGCCGAGAAAATGCTGGGGTTTGTAGTCACGCCCACCACATGCGATGAGGCAATCAACCCGGCGAGCGAACCACTTTCAAGACGGTCCCGAGATAAGTCATCTAGCCAAATAGCAACGCCAGCGTCGGATACATCCTTAAGTGATGACATGATTTCTCCTCTTACTTGGATTGTGCGATGGATTTCTTGGCTGCCGCTGCAACGTTTTCAGCAGTAAAGCCATATTCTTTAAAGAGATGACCGGCACTTGCAGATGCGCCGAAGTGGTCGAGGCTGACGATTTCGCCAGCATCACCCACATATTCGCGCCAACCGGTGGCAACTCCAGCTTCGACTGATACCCGAGCCTTGATTGCAGAAGGAAGGATGCTCTCGCGATAGGCAGAACCTTCGGCGCTAAACCACTCCAAGCATGGGGCACTAATGACTCGAGCTGAAATACCGTCGCTTGCCAACAACTCTTGGGCAGCAATTGCGACTGCTACTTCCGATCCAGTTGCGATGATGATGACATCTGGTGTTCCGTGTGAATCGCTGATGATGTAAGCGCCCTTTGCTACGCCAGCAGCTGAGGCATATTTGGTGCGGTCAAAGACCGGCAGATTTTGGCGGGAGAGCGCAAAGCCAACTGGCTTGCTCCGCTTCAAAATCTCGCCCCATGCAGCTGAAGTTTCATTGGCATCTGCCGGGCGAACCATCGCGAAGTTAGGGATCATACGAAGAGAGGCGATGTGCTCAATTGGTTGGTGAGTAGGGCCATCTTCGCCAAGTCCGATGGAATCATGCGTCCAGACAAAAGTCACTGGAATATCCATCAGCGCCGCTAACCGGACCGAACCGCGCATGTAATCACTAAAGACAAGGAAAGTTCCACCGAATGGTTTCGTCAATCCATGAAGCGCGATGCCGTTGAGAATCGCCCCCATTGCATGTTCGCGAATTCCAAAGTGAATGACTCGTCCGTATGGATCAACATTCTTCATCGCGCTAGACAAAGGCAAGAAAGAATGCGCCCCTTCAATCATCGTGTTATTGCTTTCAGCTAAATCTGCTGATCCACCCCAGAACTCCGGCAAGACTGCGGCTAAAGCGTTAATAACTTTTCCGGAAGCGGAGCGAGTCGCAATATCTTTACCGGCTTCAAAGATCGGCAACGATTTCTCCCAACCAGTTGGCAATTCCTTCTTTTGCAATCTTGCTAAGAGCGCAGCACGATCTGGATGTGCTTTCTGCCATGATGAAAATTGTGAATCCCATTCAAAGCTGAGCGCAGCTCCGCGTATCTTGATTGCTCGAGCATGTTCGAGCACATCGCTGCCGACTTGGAAATTTAGTGCTGGATCAAGTCCGAGTTCGATTTTTGTTGCTGCAACTTCGTCCGTACCGAGCGCTGAACCATGTGATTTTGCGGTGCCGCGAGCTTTGGGAGCGGGCCATGCAATGACCGAATGAAGACGAATCAAGGTTGGCTGTGAAGTTTCGTTCTCTGCCTGCACCATCGCTCTTTCTAGTGCGTCGCGATCGACATTTCCATCAGCAAGCGCCGCTACTTCAATCACGTTCCAGCCATATGCACGGTAGCGCGCGGAGACATCTTCGGTAAAGGCAACATGAGTATCACCCTCGATGGAGATGCGATTGTCATCATAAATAACTTTGAGATTGCCAAGCGCTTGAGTGCCAGCAATGGATGATGCTTCCGCGCTGATACCTTCTTGCAAATCGCCATCCGAGCAGATAGACCAGATGTTGTGGTCGAAGAGCGTCGTTTCAGAAGTTGGATCAAAGAGACCCTTCTCGTAACGAGCGGCCATCGCCATGCCCACTGCACTTGCGATTCCGGAGCCTAATGGTCCGGTGGTGATTTCGACACCGGTGGTATGGCCGAATTCTGGGTGAGCAGGAGTTAGCGAATTTGCAGTACGGAAATTTTCGATATCGGAAAGCTCTAATCCGTAACCCGATAAGAAGAGTTGGATGTAAAGGGTGAGGGATGAATGTCCGCAGGAAAGAACGAAGCGATCGCGTCCAATCCATTCTGGGCGAGCTGGATCATGGCGTAGGAAACGTTGAAAGAGTGTGTAGGCAACTGGCGCGAGTGACATTGCAGTTCCTGGGTGCCCGTGACCAGCTTTTTGCACAGCATCTGCCGCTAAGGCACGGCTGACCGCTACCGCTTTATCGTCAAGTGATGTCCATGATTGATTGTTAAGCGCCATGTGCTGAGCCTGTGCTTTCTCGGTCGAAGTATCTGATATTTCCTACTAGTTTGATATTCCATGCTGAAGCCCAGACGAGGGCGGATCCCAAGAGATGAAGTCCAACAATTAGTTCAGGCAGTCCTGTGAAATATTGAATATATCCAAGCGTTCCTTGCCCAAGTGATACTGCTAGAAAGAGTGCGACTGCTTTTGTGAATGAGGCATTTGATTTTGATTCATTCGATACGCGATTGACCAAGAGCAATGCCAGAGTCAAAGAAATTAAGGCGATGACGACATCGGCATGGAGCCATGAAATCATTCGAGTATCAAAACCAAATCGTTTTGCTTGTTCGTCGCCTGCATGTGGCCCGCTTCCAGTAACAAGCGTTCCTAGCGTGATGACAATTGCGGTGAGTGGAACGAGGAATTTAGCGATAGTTATTGTCGTCGGATTGAGAGTAGAGCTTTGCTTGCGTTCGCTGACTCGACCAAGCATTCGCTGGCGAAGTGAGAGCGCTCCAGCAATCAACGGGATGCTCAAAAGAAAGTGGCCTGCTACCGGAATTGGATTGAGTTTGGTCAGTACCGTGATTCCACCCAGAACGCCTTGCGCAAAAATGCCAAGGAATTGTCCGAGTGCCAAGAGACGAATGAGTTTTTTATCGATTCTGCCCTTGCTCCACTTGATTGCGCCGGCGAGGGCGGCAATCGATGCAATGACGAGCGCGAAGGTAAGCAACCGGTTGGAGAATTCAATCCAAACGTGCAGAGTTCCTTGCGCTTGATGGGGGACGGGTGTGAAGGATCCAGGCGTACATTCTGGCCAAGTAGGACAGCCAAGTCCTGAGCCTGTGAGGCGGACGGCGCCACCGGTCACAACAATTCCTGCCTGCAGGACGAGTAAAGAGGTATAGATAAACTTCTTTAACTTCATCATGTAAGCCTATCCAGCGCTGCCTCCTCGCGTGGGGAGGAGTGGCACACACCTCGTCCGATTTGCCGCTCTGAAGTGGCGTGAAGCCCTGAATTACGCAACACTAGTGTTGTGAAAAAGAGCGATCCAGACCGTACCCGAGTGCAGGTCGCGCGCGCCATTCTTGAGGGCGGCCCGGCTACTGCAGCCCACCTCGCCGAGACTCTTTCTATTACCCCAGCTGGAATCCGTCGCCACCTCGACTCGTTGGTCGCCGAGGGAGTACTTGTAGCGCGCGATCCTTATCAGGGTCCATCCCAACGCGGCAGAGGCCGTCCATCCAAAGTCTTTGCAATGACTGATAACGGTCGCGAACAATTTGAACATTCGTACGATGACTTAGCTGTATCAGCACTTAAATTTATGGCTACTAAAAGTGGTCCATCACTCGTCACCGAATTCGCTAACACTCGTGCGAAAGATATTGCGACGCGTGCATCAAAGAGCGTCAGTGGCAAGAAGAGCATTACTGATAAAAGTAAAGCGCTTGCCGAATTCTTGAGTGCCGAAGGTTTTGCAGCTAATTCTCATACCCAAGGAATGGGCGAGGAGCTTTGTCAGAATCATTGTCCAATTGCGCACGTGGCTGCTCAATTTCCCGAACTCTGCGAAGCAGAGACTGCGGCATTCTCCGAGCTCTTAGGTACGCACGTACAACGCCTTGCCACGATTGCACATGGCGAAGGCGTCTGCACAACTTTCATTCCCACACCACAGTCAAAGAATCTCGCTACTTCCGGAAAGGGAAATAAATGAGCGATACAACCACACATCCAGAACTAGACGGTATTGGTAATTACGAATACGGCTGGTCGGATAAGAACGATGTTGGCGCCAATAGTCGCCGTGGCATCAATGAAGAAGTGGTACGCGATATTTCCGCAAAGAAGTCAGAGCC
>CANBVO010000013.1 GCA_947372915.1 Actinomycetota bacterium
CAAGGCAACGGCGAGGCGATGTGCGGTAGGGCGAGCGATTCCAGTCACAGCAACGAGTTCAGTGAGGGAGTGGGGACCGGATTCTAAGGTTGCCAAAATACGTACGGCTTTATCTAATACGCCGACTCCGCTATTCTTCTTGTCCACAATCTAATATTGGCATCTCAATATTTGAAATGCAAGCGCAAAAGAATGGAAAGAATATGGGACTGACGTTAGCGGAGAAGATTTGGGCAGACCACGTTGTGCGCAGCGCAGCAGGAGAACCTGATCTCATCTACATCGATCTTCATCTCATCCACGAAGTAACCAGCCCACAAGCATTTGATGGACTTCGCCTCGCTGGCCGCTCTGTCCGTCGCCCAGATTTAACTATTGCAACGGAAGACCACAACGTTCCAACGCTCGACATTCTCAAGCCCATCGCCGATCCAGTCTCCAAGCTACAGGTCGATACCTTGCGCGCTAATTGCAAAGAGTTTGGCGTGCGTTTGCACTCATTAGGCGATGCCGAACAAGGAATCGTTCACGTTGTAGGACCCCAGCTTGGTATTACTCAGCCCGGCATGACGATTGTCTGCGGTGATTCCCACACCTCGACCCATGGCGCCTTTGGTGCGCTTGCATTTGGTATCGGAACTAGCGAAGTCGAACACGTGCTCGCTACCCAAACTCTTCCCTTAGTTCGCCCAAAGACAATGGCGATAAATATTGAAGGAACATTGAAACCTGGCGTCACTAGCAAGGACATCATCTTGGCCGTGATTGCAAAGATTGGAACCGGCGGGGGACAGGGTTACGTGTTGGAGTATCGCGGAAGTGCTATTCGTGCACTTTCTATGGAAGGTCGCATGACCGTTTGCAATATGTCGATTGAAGCTGGCGCACGCGCTGGTCTCATCGCGCCTGATCAGACAACCTTTGATTACGTCCAGGGCAAGCCGCATGCACCGCAAGGCGCTGATTGGGATGCAGCTCTCGCATATTGGAAGACACTGCAGAGCGATGCGGATGCCAAGTTTGATGTGGAAATTTCTATTAACGCCGATGAGCTCGAACCGTTTGTTACATGGGGAACTAACCCAGGACAAGGTCTGCCATTGAGCGCAAATGTTCCTAATCCTGAAGATATTTCCGATGAGCAGGAACGTGGCGCAGCAGAACGCGCACTGACTTACATGGGACTGACCGCAGGAACTCCGTTGAAGTCCATCAAGATTGATACCGTCTTTCTTGGCTCGTGCACTAATGGTCGCATTGAAGATTTGCGGGCAGCTGCTGCAGTCATCAAAGGTCAGAAGATTGCTTCTTCACTTCGAATGTTGGTTGTTCCTGGATCAGATCGCGTTCGCGTGCAAGCCCAAGAAGAGGGATTGGATAAAGTCTTTATCGATGCCGGCGCTGAATGGCGCAATGCTGGTTGTTCAATGTGTCTCGGTATGAACCCGGATCAACTCGCAGTAGGAGAGCGTTCTGCTTCTACCTCCAACCGAAACTTTGAAGGCCGTCAGGGTAAGGGCGGTCGCACCCACCTGGTTAGCCCATTGGTGGCAGCAGCAACAGCTCTTCGCGGCACCCTCTCATCCCCGGCAGATTTGTAAGGAAGGAATAGACCATGGAGAAATTTGTAACTCACACCGGCACCGCTGTCCCGCTTCGTCGCAGCAATGTCGATACCGACCAGATCATTCCTGCGGTTTACCTCAAGCGCGTGACCAAGAGCGGCTTTGAAGATGGACTCTTCGCTGCTTGGCGCAATGATCCAGAATTTGTCTTGAATAACCCGGCCTACAACGGCGCAACCATCTTGGTGGCAGGCGCTGATTTCGGCACTGGCTCCTCACGCGAACATGCGGTCTGGGCGCTGCAAAACTATGGTTTTAAAGTTGTCATCTCATCTCGCTTTGCCGATATTTTCCGTGGCAATTCACAGAAGGCCGGTCTCTTGACGATTGTCTTGAGCGATGCCGAAGTTGAATCACTCTGGGCGGCAATCGAGAGCGAACCCACAACCGCAGTCACCGTTGATTTAGATGCAAAGAAGATTTCCTATGCCGGGCAGAGCGTTGCCTTTGAACTCAACGATTATGTGCGCTGGCGCCTCATGGAGGGGCTCGACGACATCGGTCTGACTCTGCAAAAGATTGATGAAGTAACTGCCTTTGAAGCTAAGCGGGCGTCGTATAAGCCGCAGACACTTCCCATTAAGGCCTAGTTACTTCACAATCCCTGCTAATAGCTCTGCGAGTTCTGCTGGCTTACTCAAAAATGGCGAATGATCGCTATCGATGCGAACTGAATGTGATGCGCGCTGACTCATGCCCTCTTGCGCAAAGAGTGGAATCGCCTGATCCTGTTCGCAAATAATGTAGGTCGATGGAATGGTCTTCCATGCGACTTGGGTGATGGCCTGCGTGAAGGAAATGATGCTTTGAGTGCGAAGCTGTGAAGCAGCCTTGCTTGCTACCTCGGCCGTACAGGTATTGTAGAAAACATCGGTGGGATTGCTGGTTGTCAGCAAAGTATCGTCGGGATTGCGAACCCACCAGGCAGGATCCACGCTACCGCAGGCGGCATAGAGGGTTTCGCCTTCATCCAACATAAAGGCAGTCAGATAAATCAATCCCTTGACGTTGGTAGAACTGGCCAAACCTTGAGTAATGGCGAGACCGCCATACGAGTGACCGAGGACGTAGCAATCGCCATCAATCGCAGCCACAGCGTTTCGGACAATCTCTGCATCGCCATACATATCGCCACTATCGCCAGCGCTTTTCAGAGAGATGGCAACGCTGGAAATTCCGCGTTTTTCTAGCTCCGTGCGGAGCAGATCAAAGCCGGCGGCGTTATGCCAGGCGCCATGAACGAGTGCAAGAGTTGGTTTCATGAAGTGAGAGTAGTGAAAAGAAAGTAATTTACGCTCATATTTTTCATTAATGAAAAACCCTCAATCTTAAATTGAGAGTTTTCTACGCATAAAAAGTGGATTTTCTCGAGGTACAGAGTTTTTAATTAAATGCGACACGCCGACTTAGATATCACCCCTAACACTTTTCACTGCGTAGATTTCATTACACGTTAAGCAAATGCTTAACATTTACGCGTAAATAAGGGGATTTAATGAACAAGGCCCAGTTCATCGCGCTGTTAGCTCCACACTTTGGCGACAGCAAGAAGGAAGCAGCTCGCGCTGTAGATATCGTATTCGACACCATCGTTCGCAACATTTCAAAGGGCGAAGATGTAATGATCAATGATTTCGGTAAGTTCAAGAAGGTTGACCGTCCTGCACGCAAGGGCCGCAACCCATTCACTGGTGAAACCATTCAGATCAAGGCAAGCAAGAAGGTTCGCTTCCTTCCAGCTAAGGCACTCAAGGAAGTTATTTCCGGAGCTCGCAAGCTAGAAGCAGCACCAAAGCCACCTGTAAAGGTAGTTCCAGTTGCTAAGAAGGCTGCAGTTAAGAAGGCAGCTCCAAAGAAGGCAGCGAAGAAGGTTGTTAAGAAGGCAGTGAAGAAGGTTGTCAAGAAGACAGCTAAGAAAGCTGTTAAGAAGCCAGTAAAGAAGGCTGCAAAGAAGCGCTAGTCGCAACTTCGCATAGAGTTAGTGAAAGAGGAGACCAGAAATGGTCTCCTCTTTTTATTTTTCACTAACTTTCCCCGTACGCTATAGCCGTGAGTACCGCCGTTCAATACGATCCGCCTACGG
The DNA here is from genome assembly GCA_947372915.1 of Actinomycetota bacterium. Lineage (GTDB taxonomy): Bacteria > Actinomycetota > Actinomycetes > Nanopelagicales > Nanopelagicaceae > AAA044-D11. The sequence goes on from CANBVO010000013.1 coordinate 3,709, forward strand.
GCCATCCGCTCGGCACCAATAAATATTTTCGATTTGCTTCGTGGATACTTCTTCCACTTCTCAATCTGTTAACAAAACGTGATTGGCGCGGTCGCGAAAATATTCCTCAACAAGGGCCAGTTATCATTATCTCCAACCATATTTCTTATGCCGACGCGTTAGTCCTCACGCATTTTCTTTTTAAAAATGGCCGCGCTCCACGCTTCCTCGGCAAGGAGGCAGTCTTTCGCGTTCCCGTCATCGGCAAGATCATCTCTGGCTCTGGCCAAATTCCAGTACTTCGCGAGAGCAGCGAGGCATCTGATGCATTGAAACACGCATTAGCCTTCTTAGAAGCGGGTCATTGCGTGGGCGTCTATCCCGAAGGAACTCTGACTCGAGATGAGAATTTGTGGCCGATGGTGGCCAAGACTGGATTGGCCCGATTAGCAATTTTGAGTAAGGCCCCGGTGATTCCATGCGCTCAATGGGGAGATCAAAATTTACTCCCTCGCTATGGCAAGAAATTGGTCTTCTGGAAACGCACCAAGATCACGATTCTTGCGGGAGAGCCACTTGATTTCTCGCGGTGGTACGGAAAAGCTGAAGATCCACAGGCGCTGCAGGCAGCAACTGCTTATGCGATGGATTCAATCACGAGCCTTTTGGAGAAAATTAGGGGAGAATATGCGCCTGCCCAGAAGTTCGATCCACATACCTCAGATCTTCCACGAACCGGTAACTTCACTAGTACTAAGAAAAAGAAGAAGTAAGGAAAGCAACCAATGAGCAAGCGCGTGACGGTACTAGGTGCTGGAGCATGGGGTACAACTATGGCCCAGGTGCTTTGCGATGCCGGACACGAAGTACTCGTGTGGGGACGTAACCCAGATGTAGTCAACGAGATTAATTCTGCTCATCTCAACAGTAAATTTATTCCTGGCATCGTTCTTCCAGAAAACTTAAAAGCCACAACAGATATCGCAGCGGCTTTTGCCTTTGGATCTTCAATTGTGATTGCTATTCCGGCTCAGTCGTTGCGTGAAAACTTGCAGACGTGGAAGGAAATCTTTCCGCGTAATCTTCCAGTTATTTCTTCGCTCAAGGGAATCGAAGCCGACTCACACTTGAGAATGACTGAAGTAATTGAAGAGGTTTTGGGGATTTCCTCATCTCAACTTGGACTTATTACTGGTCCCAACTTGGCAGGGGAGTTATCACTTCGCCAGCCGGCCGGTGCGGTCGCCGCATCACCATCTCCCGCAATTTCAGAACTCATGGTCGAGCTCTTCACCACACCTTATTTCCGCGTATATCCATCAGATGATTTAGTGGGATGCGAGCTCGCCGGATCTGCCAAGAGCGTGATTGGAATTGCCGTAGGAATGGCAATCGGGCTAGAGCTTGGCGAAAATACTCAAGCGATGCTCATTACGCGTGGCCTCTCTGAAGTTGCACGATTTGGAAATGCATATGGTGCACAGCCGCTGACCTTCCTTGGCTTAGCCGGAATGGGCGATTTAGTTGCAAGTTGTGGCTCTGCGCTCTCTCGTAACCGAACCTTTGGTGAAGTCCTTGGACGTTCTGGCTCGATGGACGTTGCGCGTCGCGATGTAGCAAAGACGGTCGAAGGTGTTGCTTCATCTAGCGCAATCTTGGAACTCGCCCACCGAGTTGGAGTAGAAGTTCCGATTATTGAAGTTGTCTCTGATGTTATTAAAGGAACTTGTAGCCCGGCAGCTGCAATGGATCGTTTGATGACGGTATCGCTTCGCGCCGAGATGTTCTCATGAGCAAGATTCGCGTAGGCATCATCGCTGGCGGCCAATCCAGCGAACATGAAATTTCCTGTATTTCCGCAGCCGGAGTACTCAGTGCAATTGATCGCAATAAATTCGAACCAGTGCTCATTGGAATCACAAAGTCAGGCAAGTGGGTACTTCCTGATGCTCATTCACCGTTAACCATTGTGGATGGCCAACTTCCAGAAATCTCCGAGGATGCTCCTCTGATCTGTGCAGATCTCAACGAATTTAGTGCCCACGCAGCGCCGCTGAATCTAGATGTACTTTTTCCGGTCTTACATGGCCCGTATGGCGAAGATGGGACCTTTCAAGGCATGTGCGAGATGGCGGGTTTTCGATATGTGGGAAGCGGAGTCTTGGCCAGTGCAACGGCCATGGATAAATCTTTTGCTAAAGCAATTTTCCAAGCGCATGGACTTCGCGTTGCCGAAGGCTTCATCGTTAACTCCCGCGATTGGCCGCACTCTGCTGACAATTTTGCCGGCGCCGCGCAATCGCTAGGTCTACCTCTCTTTGTTAAGCCAGCTCGTGGTGGCTCCAGTCGTGGCACCACAAAGGTCAAGTCGATGGCGGAGTTAAATGCTGCCATCGAATCTGCCCTTGAACTTGATAGCAAGGTGATGGTCGAGCGAGCAATCGATGGCCGCGAAATTGAGTGCGGCGTATTGCAAGTGAGCGGACTTACACAAGTCTCAGAACCAGGAGAAGTGAAAATTTCAGCCGAACACGAGTTCTACGATTTTCAAGCAAAGTATCTCGATGGCGCAACCACCTTTATTACTAATGCTCAATTGCCAGCAGGTGTGGCTGAGCGAATTAAGAAATTAGCAAAACAAGCTTTTGAAGCGCTCGGTTGCGAAGGTTTGGCGCGGGTTGATTTCTTCTTAGATACAAACGGGGAAGTCATCATCAATGAGATTAATACGATGCCTGGATTTACATCTACCTCGGTATTTCCAAAAGTCTGGAAAGAGGCAGGAATTGGCTATGCCGAGCTGATAACTATTTTGTTGGAATCTGCGCTGTCACGCTCGATGAGCGTGACCCGCTAGATATTTCAGATTGCTTAGTAGACAGTTACTGGACAGGTAAGAGTGCGGGTAATTCCTGGCACTGCTTGAACCTTAGAGAGAACACCACGACCGAGCTCTTCCATCGAAGGCGACTCAGCGCGCATAATGACATCGTAGGGACCAGTAACGCCCTCAGCCAAGGTAACTCCTGCAATTGCAGAGACTGCCTTTGCGACGGTGGAAGCCTTACCCACTTCGGTCTGAATGAGAATGTAAACCTGAACTGACATGTGGACTCCTTTTGGGTACTCAGTAATGACTCGCCATCGCGACGCACCATTGGGCGCGGGGATTAATTACTGAAGAGAAGGCTACCGCCTCTAGAGTTGGGGCGGAACTTATATTTACCGCAGAGAGAAGGGGAGGGTGATGAACTCGAGCAAGGAAGCAGAGATGATTGCGCTCCTTTCCCGCATCTTTGGCGCCACCGCGAAAGATCTGCCCGTTGGTATTGGCGATGATGGCGCCGTCCTGCCCCGTCCAGATTCAGAGCTCGTCGCAGCAGCCGATATGGCCGTTGAAGGCGTCCACTTCAAGCGAGAGTGGTCTACGCCGCGAGAAATTGGCGCAAAACTTACTGCCGCAAATCTCGCAGATATTTACGCCATGGGTGCGCAGCCCACCTACCTGTTGGTCAGCGCAAGTTTACCCTCTGATTTTGGCATTGCAGAACTTGAACTATTAGCGCTCGGTATCGCCGATGAAGCGAATCGAGTGGGCGCGCTTGTTGTGGGCGGAGATTTATCTTCTGGATCAATCCTCACAATTTCCATTACAGCGCTAGGTGAATTCGCAGAGGGCGCAAGTGCAATTCGCCGAAGCGGCGCACAAGTGGGCGACAATATTATTGTGAGTGGCTTACCGGGCCGATCCGCTGCTGGATTAGCTGCGCTCAATGTAGGTCTTACTCATGTCGGCACAGATTTCATTTCACACCACAAGCAGCCCGTTGTTGACTATTCATCGGCGCAGAAATTGGCCGAGCTTCCTGTTCATTCAATGATTGATATCAGTGATGGTTTGCTTTCTGAGGCAAGTCATATTGCTCGCGCATCCGGGGTGGAAATGAATATTGATTCCCAGCTCTTGGCTGCGGCACCAGAATTTCCAGCACTTGCTGCGGTAGCTAAAGAACTGGGCGTCGATATCTGGGATTGGATCCTCACTGGGGGAGAAGATCATTTGTTTTTGGCGACAACCCCACTTGCACCGGCGGCGGGTGCGCTAGTTATTGGTACGGTCCAAGCTGGTAGCGGAGTTAATGTTCACGGCGTTTCGTTGCGAAGTAACTTCGTCTACTCACATTTCACCTCATAAAACTATGCGCAATAAATTTATTCTTACAGTCCTCACCTTCGGTCTGCTTGTTCTTGGCATCTCACCTGCAGCTGCCGCCCCGAAAGCCGGAATTTATCAACTCGATTTCATTCCCATATCTACGACACTGGGATCAAGCTCGCTTGCCCAATCAGAAGTAAGCGCCATGGTCACCAAGCTAGATAACGCCTATCGCGCGATTACCGGCGGGCGAATTGGCTTTGCGCTTCGCTCAATTCTGCCCGGTGTTACAACATCTACTCCGATTTCTAGCGTTAACGATATGTCCAAACTCGTGAACAAGCCGCTTCCTGCGGATGCCGGTTTTGCCGGTGCAATTGTGATTGGCTACATACCTCGCGATTCCACACTGCCGATCGCAGGGCAAGCATTGGGAACTCAATATATTCTGCTGAATTATCCGATTAACTCAGCCTTTAATACTTTGATGCACGAATTAGGTCACTCATTCGGATTAGCGCACGCGGGTACTGCAATCTGCACCTATGGCTTAAGCAGTCAATGCAAAGCAATTGAATATGGCGATTATTCAGATTTCATGGGCAATTACACCTATGCCAATCCGCCAAGCGCCACCGTTGCTCGCACCAGTGCCTATAACCTCGACGCGCTAGGAGCGCTCAGTCCAGATGAAGTAACCACTATTGATACCAGCACCGAAATTCTTCTTGCACCGGTCTATTCCACGGGTGGAGTGCGACTTGCATATCTTTCACTTCTGGGTCAGTTGGGTTACGCGATTGAATATCGCCCAGCAGTAAACGATGACCTGCAACTTATGGCTACTGAAGTTCCGGTTCCTGGAACTAATACTTATTATCCCAATCAACCGTCGTACGGTGTTCAAGTAAGAGCGCTAGCGCCACTCTCGTCATATTTCAGCGCCGCAATGCCTACGTATACATATTCTGGCTTTCAAGATATCTCTATCGCAAATGGCTTTAGTGGAAAGATGAGCTCACTACTTGAGAATTTTGATAAGGGTCGACAGGGAATGGATCCGGGCCAGAGCGTGGCGCTCTTTGATGGAACGGTTATTTCCGTACTGACCGCTGATGCGGTGCGGGGTGCGCAAGTGCGGATTACTCGTCCGTCGCCCATCATCGACACTCAATTCTCCTCAGATGCGCTGAAGACCAACTGGGAATTTTCTGGAACTGGCGAAAGCTATGCCGATTCCGCGAAGAAGGAGATTATCCTTCCCCGTAATTTCTCCGCGCCACTTCCACAGATTCATCTTCAATTCGAACTACCAAAAACTGCAGTTCGGTTGGTCGCAGCTGAGCTCGTCGTGAATGGGCAATCGGTTGCGACCCTGCCTGCTGCAGATCTTTTGTACAACAATGCGACCAATGGCACGTTGCCACCTTCGGCCGCCTTTTCATATGCGCCGCCCGCCCTAGGAACATTTACCATCGCCGTGAAAGTTCAAGATGCATCAGGTCGGTGGGTGAGCTCGCAGCCCCAGATTCTGAAGAGTGGCACGAAGCCACTTGTTTCCTACACCGAGCTTTGCCTACAGAAAAAGGGTTGGCCGGAGAGCTGCTCGCCCTATCCCATCTTTCAGATCTCATTCTGCGATTCAGTGGCAAGCGATTCGATTTACCTACAAGACGGTAAGAAATTGAAGTTAGTGAAATCGATAACGGGTGTGGTTAAAGCAGATGCATGTACGGATAGGAAAAATCCATATTTCTACAATTTTGTAGCAAATTACCCCAGCCCGACAATGAGTAAGGCGGTCTATAAGACGGTGGGCAAGGGGAGCAAGGGAAAGCCAGATAGCGTGGACTTTTTCACGATTGTCTTGAAGACCGGAAAGCGTTAGCGCCAATTAACTCTGGCACCACAGGGAACTAGCGAGTGACTTTGCCAGCTTTCAAGCAGGAAGAACAGACGTTTTGACGCTTAGGTGTGCTTCCGACAAGAGTGCGTACGCGTTGGATATTTGGATTCCAGCGACGACGGGTCTTGCGCATTGAGTGGGAGACCTTGTTGCCGAAGCTAGGTCCTTTGCCGCAGATATCGCAGTTAGAGGCCACGGTGTACTCCCTTAAATCTAGTGAACGGATTGAGAGCGCAAGGCTACCCCGACCACGCGGGAAAAGGCGAATCGATGGCCTCCGCCAGATTCCGGCAGCGAGCGGGAAAGATGAGGCTATGGCCACGCTGGATTCCGCTATTAAGAGCGTCATCGGGGATAAGACCGCGGATGCCCTGGGCAAGAGCTTTGGCATTGCGACCGTGGAAGATCTCCTGCGCCATTACCCGCGTCGATATATCGCCCGCGGGGAGCTCTCCGATATCTCCGACCTGCACGAAGGCGATGAAGCAACAGTTCTCGCAGAAATTTCATCGTGCCGGTTACGCGTCAACGGCGCTCGCAAAATTCTAGAAGTCGTGATTGAGGATGGAAGCAAAGAGAAGATCTCACTCACCTTCTTTAATCAACCGTGGCGAGAGCGCGACCTGCGCGTGGGAAGACAGGGAATGTTCGCCGGAAAAATTGGAATTTTTAATGGTCGCAAACAACTTGCGCATCCCGATTACGAATTAATTCCAGATGGCAACGATGTCGATGAAGCGTTGCAAAATTTCGCGGGGGTATTTATTCCGGTTTATCCAGCTACTGCAAAAATCCCCACCTGGAAGATCTCGAAGTGCATTGAGATTGCCTTAGATTCACTTGACCCAATTGAAGATTATCTGCCCGAAGAAATAATTACTCGCTTTGGATATCCCACGCTTCATCAAGCCTTCGAACGTATTCATCGCCCGCAGACTCTGGAAGAGGCAGAAGGCGCACGCGCTCGTCTCACTTTCGACGAAGCACTACTTCTGCAATTAGTTCTGGCCTCCCGAAAAGTAGAACTTGCGATGCAGGATGCAACTCCGCGTGCCATTCGCGAGGGTGGGCTGGTCAGCGCCTTCGAAGCACAATTGCCATTTTCATATACTGAGGGCCAGCGCGAAGTAAATGCAGAAATTGAATCTGATTTAAAGCGAGCGCATCCGATGCATCGATTGCTTCAGGGCGAAGTAGGTTCAGGTAAGACCGTCGTCGCACTACGCGCAATGCTCGCCGTGGTCGATAGTGGGGGACAGGCGGCGCTGCTCGCACCGACTGAAGTCCTCGCGCAGCAGCACTTCTCCACATTTTCTAAACTACTGGGTGATCTTGCGGAAGCAGGAACTCTTGGGGCAAGTGATGTTGGTACTCAATTGGCGCTTCTTACCGGTTCCATGAGTGCGGCGGCAAAGCGTGAAACGCTGGCTCGAATTGCATCGGGCGATGCTGGAATTGTGATTGGAACTCATGCGCTCTTAAGCCACGGAGTTGAATTCAATGACTTGGGGCTAGTAGTTGTTGATGAACAACATAGATTTGGTGTGGAGCAGAGAGATGCGCTTCGCACGAAGGCAAAGTTGCCACCTCACGTTCTCGTCATGACGGCAACTCCAATTCCACGCACTGTTGCTATGACCATATTTGGCGATCTTGATGTTTCCACGCTGAGACAACTTCCTGGCGGACGTTCTCCGATTACAACCCATGTGATTCCCACTTTAGAAAAGCCGCACTATCTCACTCGCGCGTGGCAACGGATTCGAGAAGAGGTAGAGAAGGGTCATCAGGCATACATCGTCGCGCCACGAATTACCGCGCCCTCGCAGGAGCAGAGTAAATCTGCCATCACCCAACGAGATCGAGAAATGGCTGCACTCCTTGGTCAGAGTTTTGATGAAGAAGTTCTCGAAAGTGGCGAGATGTCTTCGGTCGAAGAGCTCGCTCCTGAGTTAGCAACCGGCGCGCTCACTGGATTAAAGATTGCACCATTGCACGGAAAACAAAGTTCAGAGCTCAAGGAAGAGACCATGAAGGCCTTCGCATCGCACCAACTTGATGTCTTGGTTTCAACAACTGTGATTGAAGTTGGTGTTGATGTGCCGAATGCATCAACGATGGTAATCATGGATGCTGACCGTTTTGGCGTTTCTCAGTTGCACCAGCTTCGTGGTCGCGTTGGTCGTGGAAGTGTGCCTGGTCTATGTCTCTTGGTCACGAGCGCGGACGAGGAAAGTCCAGCCATGGAACGATTAAAAGCGGTCGCCCAGACGCTCGATGGCTTTGAACTTTCACGAATTGATTTAGATCAACGTCGCGAGGGTGATGTGCTTGGCCGTGCACAATCAGGAAGTAAATCTCAACTTCGTTTGCTCCGAGTTCTCCGGGATGAGGATTTAATCGAACAGGCGCGAGAACTCGCAATCAATATTATTTCTACTGATGCATCGCTATCGAAATATCCACGACTGGCAGCCGAAGTCGCAGAATTACGCGCAGAAGAACAATCTGCTTTCATGGATAAGGGTTGAAGCCGTAAACTAAGCAGATGCGCATCATTGCCGGCAGCAGCAAAGGTAAGACTCTCTTTTCGCCACCCGATACGACCCGACCCACCTCCGATCGCGCACGAGAAGGTCTTTTCTCCTCACTGGAATCGGAATTTGGAAGTATCCAAGATTTAAATGTGCTTGATCTCTTCTCGGGCTCCGGCGCCGTAGGCGTAGAAGCACTATCGCGGGGCGCAGCTAATGTTTTCTCCATTGAACAACATGAAGCAACATCGAGGGTCGCGCAGAAAAATTTTGAACTCGTTACGTCCGCGACCGGAAAATTTACTGTCATCAATTCACCTGCTCTTCGCTTTGTATCCGCACCACACCAAATAGTTTTTGACATTATTTTTATGGATCCGCCTTACGAGATTTCAAATTCGGATATCGAAGAACTTATTAATAAAATCGAAATTAACGGTCTCCTCGCTGAGCGTGGATTAATCGCCATTGAGCGCGCAAGTAAGAAGTCGCCCTTTCAGTGGCCGGAACCGTTTATCCAAGAGAAGATTCGCTCGTATGGGCAGGGAAGTATCTTCTACGGCGGCCGACCTGCTAGCGTTTTGCCGTGAACCGCGTCGTCTGCCCAGGATCCTTTGATCCCATCACCTTTGGGCACCTAGATATCATCACTCGCGCCAGCGCGCTCTTTGATGAGGTAGTCATCGCAGTTATGGTTAACAAAACCAAGAAGACTCTCTTCACGGTGGAAGAACGCATGGAGATGGCTAAGGATGTCACTGCTGCCTATCCAAACGTCACAGTAGATTCTTGGTCTGGGCTCTTGGTGGATTATTGCAAGGCTAATTCGATCAACACGATCATTAAGGGTCTGCGCGCGGTAACAGACTTTGATTATGAATTACAGATGTCACAAATGAACCTCCAACTACAAAATGTTGAGACTCTCTTTATGTCGACATCGCCATCGCATTCATTCTTATCGTCGTCACTGGTAAAAGAAATTGCCAGTTATGGGGGAGATGTCTCCAGTTATATTCCTGCACCTGTACTGACTCGATTGAAGACTCGTTTGGCTTCTGTGAATTCAGATAGCTCGAGCGAGAAGTAAAAGGAGAACCACAATGGATGCAATCGAAAGAATTTATGCCGCCATCACCATGGTTAAAGAGGCTAAGGGTGTTCCGCTATCGGCAAGCTGCGTCATGCACCGTGGCGAAATGCTCGAGCTACTCGATCAGGTCCGCGTATCCTTTCCATCTGATTTAGAGCGCGCGCAAGAAATTTTGCACCAACACGAAAATATTATTGAAGAAGCCCGAGCATCTGCAGACCAACTCATCGCACTTGCTCGCGAAGAGGTAGCAAATATGGTTGCTCAAACCGAAATTGTCGCTGCCGCCCGTAAGGAATCACAGCGAATCCTCGACGAAGTGGATGCCGAAGCCCGAGCAGGTCGCGATGATATCGATGCATACATTGATTCACGTCTGGCAACTCTTGAAGTTATTCTCAACAAGACCTTGGATGTTGTAAGTCGTGGCCGCGAAAAGTTAGGCGGCGCAGAAACCAAGCACGCCCTCTCTGACCTCGCGGATAGCTAATTCACATGAGCCGTTCCCCATATCTATTTAGTACCCACGACCTGCCTCGTCGCCCAGGTGAGATGCGCGAATACTTTGTTCCCATTGAAGTACACGATGTAATGGGATTCGACATATTGGCGATTGCCACAGATGAACCGATTGATATCGAATTGAAGTTGGAATCTGTTTCCGATGGTGTTTTAGCAACAGCTAATGTCAGGTCGCTGGCAACTGGTGAATGCACGCGCTGCCTGGACCCGGTCGAAATTGATATTGATGAGAATTTCGTAGAGCTGTACGAATATTCAGAGGATCCTCGCATTGTGCGCAAACGCGAGAAGAAGATGTCCGAGCGGGCTAAAGCTAAGAAGCTAGAAGAGGAAGAGCTGGACGAAGAAGATGAGATTCGCCAGATGGATGGCGAGGATATTGACCTTGAAGGCCCCATCCGCGACGCCATTATTTTGAACCTTCCCATCAACCCCCTTTGTACCCCTGATTGCCCGGGCCTCTGCCCAGAATGCGGAGAGAAGTGGCGGGATTTGCCCGACGACCATGCCCACCAGGTCACCGATATTCGCTGGGCCGGGCTAGAGGGCTTGGAGTTGCCCGAGTCGGAATAGGCCTCGTTTTTACTTCGGGCGATATTTGAGGGATACTTCTGCCTTCACGTTAAGCAGGAAATAGATACTGCACCAACACGTCAGAAGGGGAATCTCATGCCAGTTCCAAAGCGAAAGATGTCCCGTTCACGCACTCGTCATCGCCGCTCATCATGGAAGACAACAGTCGCTCCTATTACAGCCTGCGGTCAGTGCCAACAACCAAAGTTGCAACACACAGCATGCCCAACCTGCGGTACATACAACCGTCGTCAGGTTCTCGAGGTCTGATCTGTCTGACTACTCACAACTAACCGCGGCTCTTGGAGTCGTAGTTAAAGATGAGTTGCTGGAACTTGCATTAACCCACCGCTCATTCGCATACGAATCAGGTGGACTTCCCACAAACGAACGCATGGAATTTCTCGGCGATAGCGTTTTGGGTTTAGTCGTTACTGAAGAGCTCTATAAGAAATTTCCCGAACTCGACGAAAGTCGTCTTTCGCCGCTGCGTTCCGGCGTTGTCAATATGCGTGCGCTAGCTGCAATCGCTCGAGAACTTAACCTAGGTGCATTTGTGCGCATTGGTAAGGGTGAAGAATCAACTGGTGGGCGCGAGAAGAATTCGATTCTTGCAGATAGCTTAGAGGCGCTCGTAGGGGCCATCTATTTAGATCATGGCTTTACTAAGACCGCTTCAGTCATCATGAACTGGTTTGCCTCGACGATTGAATCGGCAAATGCACAAGGACTTGGATTAGATGGCAAGACTGCGCTACAAGAATTGGCTGCAGCGCGGGGGATGGGCGCACCAGAATACGAAGTCACTGACTCTGGCCCCGACCACGATAAATCTTTTACTGCAATTGCGAATGTTGGGGGCGAACGATTCGCGCCAGCAGTTGGCAAGAGCAAGCGCGAGGCCGAGCAAGTTGCAGCGCGCATCGCATTTGATGAACTATCTGCGCGCGCATAATAATTAAAACCTCAAGTAGTAGTTGAGGCTTCGCTACCGCCACACACCGCTCTGCTCGGCAAGAGCGCGCTGCTTTTCCGATAGGTTCTCCTCGTGTATTTGAAGAGTATGACGCTTAAGGGCTTCAAATCCTTTGCCTCCGCCACCAGCCTGAATTTCGAACCAGGTATCACTTGCGTGGTCGGTCCCAACGGATCTGGTAAGTCCAACGTTGTCGACGCCCTTTCCTGGGTTATGGGAGAGCAAGGCGCAAAATCTCTTCGTGGCGGAAAGATGGAAGATGTTATTTTCGCCGGAACTTCAGGACGTGCGCCACTTGGTCGCGCAGAAGTATCAGTCACTATAGATAACTCCGATGGCGTGCTTCCGATTGAATTTGCTGAAGTAACAATCTCTCGAATCCTCTTCCGCAACGGACAGAGTGAATACCAACTGAACGGCGAAACAACTCGTCTCCTTGATATCCAAGAATTACTGAGCGACAGCGGTATCGGTCGCGAAATGCACGTCATCGTTGGCCAGGGTCAACTTGATGCAATCCTGCTGGCTAACCCAGAAGAGCGTCGCGCATTTATTGAAGAAGCTGCCGGCGTACTCAAGCACCGCAAACGTAAAGAGAAGGCGCTACGTAAACTCGATTCGATGCAAGCAAACCTTGCACGTATTCAAGACCTCACCGTCGAACTTCGCCGCCAACTTAAGCCTCTGGGCAAGCAAGCTGAAGTTGCCCGTAAGGCATCTGTCATTCAATCCGATGTTCGAGATTCACGACTTCGTCTCTTAGCTGATGATTTAGTTGGCCTGCGCGCCACCTTGGATGCGGAAGTTGCAGATGAGACAACCCTTCGCGCTCGTCGCGATGAGGTAGAGGGCGCACTTAACACTGCACGTGCCCGCGAGGAAGAACTCGACCGAATCGCACTCGAGGAAAACCCACTTCTTATTGCGGCGCAAGAGAACTATTACAAACTTACTGCTCAACGTGAAAAATTCCGCGGCGTTCAATCCCTCTCCTCTGAACGAGCTCGCTTCCTTTCTGAAGAAGCGGAAGAGGCCAGATCGAGCGGGCGCGATCCAGAAGCAATGGATGCCGAAGCAGCCGCCTTACGTCAAGAAGAACTTTCGTTGCGTGGCGATGTTGCAAATGCCGCAACTGCATTAGATGCCGCGACCGCCAGCGTGCGCGCGCTGGAAGCCGACCTCCACATTGAAGAGAACCGAGTTTCGGCAGCGCTTCGTGCGATTGCCGATCAACGCGAAGGAACCGCTCGCCAAGAAGGTCATATCAATGGGCTTCGCTCTCGTATTGATGCCACAAATGCAGAAGTAACTCGTCTGACTAAAGCTCGTGATGAAGCAGCTGCCAGACTCCAAAGTTTTCAAGAAGAGTTCGCCCTCCTTGAAACAAACATTGCAAGCCTTGATGCATCAGAACCAACGCTTGATTCAGATTTCGAAAAGGCAAAGTCTGCACTTGCAGAAATTGAGAGCGAACATACAAAAGTTCTTGGCGATGAGAGTACGGCGCAACGTTCACGTTCCGGTCTGGAAGCTCGACTAGTAGCACTGAAAGAGAGCTTGCTCCATCGTGATGGCTCTGAAGCAATTCTTTCCGGTAAGAGCGATGCGAAAGTTCGCGGCCGATTAGCTGAACTCATCACCGTCACTCGTGGATGGGAAGCAGCGGTTGCGGCAGCACTAGGCACCCTCTCTGATTCCATCGTAGTTTCTGATACTTCATCAGCAGTCTCAGCTCTCACCATGCTCAAGCGCGAGAGCGCTGGTCAGTCCGAGCTCCTCGTTGTTGATGGCAGTAATAATTTTGCGGGCGGTTCGCGCTCAGTTCCAGGCGGCTTTACCTCGCTTGCCTCACTCGTTTCTTCATCTGAAATTTCAGATGTCATTGCCCACCTTCTCTCTGGATTTGTTGCCGTTGAAGATCTGCAAGAAGCTGAGCGCGCGCTATCTGCTGACTCTTCGCTTAAGGCAATTACTCGCGAAGGCGACCTGCTTACGAGTACCCGCGTTCGCGGCGGTTCGGCAAGTCAATCATCGACCATTGAAATTTCAGCTCTGATTGAAAAATCAGAGTCCGAACTTCGCGATGTAACCGCTACATGTGAGCGCATTAAGTTTGATTTAGTTCGCATCGCTGAAACCCTCGATGCGCGCAAGCGTGAATACGAAGCAGCTTTGGCAAAGCTCAATGATTCCGATGCGAAGATGTCTGGACTTGCTGAGCAGATGGCAGTTGCTGGCCAAAATGTAAAGAGCGCACAAGCTGAAGTTGAGCGATTCAAACTCTCTATTGCGGAGGCATCACAACAGCGCACTAATGATGAGAACGATCTTCAAGCTGCAATTGCACAATTTGAATCTCAACAAGAGCCGGTTGAGCCAGATCACACACCACTTGAGGATCTTCGATCCAAAGTGTCTGCAACTCGCTCGCTAGAAGTTGAAGCGCGCTTACAGCTTCGTACTCTGGAAGAGCGCGTCACTGCACTTGCCGAGCGCGCGCTGGCTCTAGAAAATGCTGCGCAAGCAGAACGTGATTCTGCTTCTAAGGCGGTCTCCCGTCGCGAGGCCCGAGGCATGGCCGCGGTGACAGCGCAAGAGATTGCAGATGCTGCCTATGAAGCGCTGATTCAAATTGAATCCTCTATATCCAGAGCTGCTGCAGAGCGTGAACGCCTAGAAAATGCTCGCAGCGATCGCGAAGGTGAAATCTTGGCCGTGCGTGGCCGCGGACGCGAACTCACCACCGAACTTGAACAACTCACTTCCAGCGTTCATCGCGATGAGATTGCACGAGCCGAACAACGCCTACGTATCGAACAACTCGAACAAAAAGCGGTTGAAGAACTTGGCGTTGATGTCACTACGCTGATGAACGAGTACGGTCCACATACCGATGTTCCTACCTTTGTTGAAGATGAAGAAGGCAATTTCGTGCCCGGCGAGCTCATTCCATATCGTCGCGATCAACAAGAGAAGCGATTAATTCAAGCAGAGCGCTCACTTAATATGCTTGGCAAGATCAACCCACTTGCACTTGAAGAGTATTCATCGCTGGAAGAGCGCCTGCGCTACCTGGCAGAACAACTCGAAGATTTGAAGAAGACTAAGCGCGACTTGCTCGAAATCATCAAGGAAGTTGATGACAAGGTGCAGCAGATCTTCCAAGAGGCATATGACGACACAGCTCGAGAATTTGAGAAAATTTTTGCGCGTCTCTTCCCAGGTGGAGATGGCCGATTAATTCTCACCAACGCCGAAGATATGATGAATGCTGGCGTCGATGTGGAAGCTCGGCCGCCAGGCAAACGCGTCAAGCGCCTCTCTCTCCTTTCCGGTGGCGAGCGTTCACTCGTTGCCGTTGCTCTTCTTGTAGCGATTTTCAAAGCACGCCCAAGTCCGTTCTATGTCATGGATGAGGTTGAAGCAGCACTGGATGACACCAACCTTGGTCGACTCTTGGGTGTTTTCGAAGAATTGCGCGAGAAATCCCAGCTGATCATCATTACTCACCAAAAGCGCACCATGGAAATTGCCGATGCGCTCTATGGCGTGACCATGCGTGGCGACGGAGTTTCCGAAGTTATTTCGCAACGCTTACGTGAATCTGAGACCGCTTCCTAGTTTCGGAGCAACTCATGGCTCTCTTTAGCAAGCTCTTTACAAAAATCCGCGGCGGATCAACATCCACTGCCGATTGGGAAGAGATTGAACGTTCACTTATCGAATCTGATTTAGGTGCGATCAATTCATCTGAAATTATTGCTATCGCTAAAAAGGTCAAGGGTGAAGAGATTGAAAGTGCAGTGATGGCCACTTTGACCAGTTGGCTCAGCGCAGCACCTCGTGAATTATCCTCGCACTCTGATCGCACGACCACAGTTCTTGTCGTCGGAGTTAATGGCACCGGAAAGACAACATCGAGCGCGAAGTTAGTTGCGCATCTCAAAGCGGCACAAAAAAGCGTGCTCCTCGCAGCGGCCGATACTTTTCGGGCTGCCGCGATTGAACAATTACAGACGTGGGGTGAACGGTTAAACGTTCCTGTGATTGCGGGCAAAGCGAATGGTGATCCAGCATCAGTTGCATTCGATGCCATCACTGAGGCGAAGCGATTGGCGTCGCAATATCTCATCGTAGATACCGCAGGAAGATTGCACACTAAGTCTGGCTTGATGGATGAACTCGGCAAGGTAAGACGAGTGATAGAGAAGATATCGCCCGTCGATGAAGTTCTTTTAGTTGTAGATGCCACCACTGGACAAAATGGAATTGCCCAAGCAAAGGTCTTTATTGAATCCGTCGCGGTCACTGGACTGATTTTGACCAAGATGGACGGTTCGGCTCGTGGCGGTATCGCGCTGGCGATCGAGCGTGAGACTGGACTGCCCGTGAAATTCATTGGAACAGGGGAGAGCGCCTCGGATTTCGCCCCCTTCGATGCCCAGAATTACCTGACCGGCTTATTTCAGGCATAAGTCGGCTGTAACACACTATTAACACAACCCGTAAAACTGTCACTCAGCCGAAACCTAAAACCGCCCTTTGCGTAACCATTCCCAGACAATCTACGGTCATCTCAATGGCGAGTAGTAGCTCTTGTTACCTAAAAATTCTGGAGAAATGATGAATTTTAATACTGGCGATACAGCGTGGATCTTGGTCGCAGCAGCAATGGTCTTGCTGATGACACCTGGTCTTGCCTTCTTCTATGGCGGAATGGTCCGCGGCAAGAATGTACTTGGAATGCTCGCACAAAATTATGTGACTATGGGTGTTGTCAGTGTCCTATGGATTACTGGCGTTTATAGCTTGGCATTTAGCGGAACTGGAAAGTTCATTGGTGATTTCCACCAATTCGGTCTCAACCATATTTGGCAACAGGCAACCGGATTTGAGGCGTTAACAATTCCGCCATTGGTCTTCTGCGCCTTCCAATTGATGTTTGCGATCATTACACCCGCGCTAATTACCGGTGCTACTGCTGATCGTTTAAAGTTTGGTGCTTGGACCCTCTTCTGCGGTCTCTGGTTAGTACTTGTCTATGCACCAGTCGCGCACTGGGTCTTCTCTCCAAGTGGCTGGCTATTTAAATTAGGCGCCGAAGACTTCGCCGGCGGAACTGTTGTTCACGCAAATGCAGGCGCTGCAGCACTTGCTGTCGTACTTGTTATCGGCAAGCGTCGCGGTTGGCCAAAGGAGCGGATGCGTCCACACAATGTTCCGTACGTACTTCTCGGTGCAGGGCTCTTGTGGTTTGGTTGGTTTGGTTTCAACGCTGGATCAGCTCTCTCTGCTAATACTCTCTCCGCTTTTGCTTTTGTTAATACCAACACTGCCACTGGCGCCGCTCTCCTTGGTTGGATTTTGGTAGAGCGAATTCGTGATGGACATGCGACCACACTCGGCGCTGCATCTGGCGCGGTTGCAGGTTTAGTTGCTATCACTCCTGCCTGCGGCTTTGTAAGTCCAATGGGATCAATCTTCATCGGATTTGCAGCCGGGATCATCTGTGCATTTGCAGTTGGCCTGAAGAACAAGTTGGGTTACGACGATGCGCTCGATGTCATCGGAGTCCACTTGGTCGGCGGTATTTTAGGTGCGCTACTCATTGGTTTCTTTGGTACAAAGATGACAAATGGCGCTGGATTAAATGGCGTCTTCTATAAGGGCGGCTGGACTCTCATGGGACACCAAGCGGCAGCCGTAGGCGCAGTAGTTGCTTACTCCTTCATTGCCACCTACATCTTGGCTAAGGTGCTCGATCTCGTTATTGGATTGCGCGTCACTGTTGAAGAAGAAATTGCTGGTCTAGATCTATCTCAGCATGCCGAAACAGCTTATGAGACGGCATCATTTAACGATGGTTCACGTTTCTCTCAATCATCAAGCGGAAACTAAGGAGCACTGACATGAAACTCATTACCGCAATTATCAAGCCGTTCAAGTTAGATGATGTGAAGAACGCACTTCAGACATATGGGATCACCGGTATGACCGTCTCTGAGGCCAGTGGTTTTGGTCGCCAGCGTGGTCACACTGAGGTCTATCGCGGTGCTGAATACACCGTTGACCTCGTACCAAAGGTGCGCTTGGAAGTTCTCGTCGATAGTGCAGAAGCAGAGAAAGTTATCGATGTAATTGTGCAGGCGGCGACCACTGGCGCAATTGGCGATGGCAAGGTCTGGTCTACACCAGTCGACAACGTCGTTCGAGTTCGCACTGGCGAACGCGGCACTGACGCAATCTAAAACAACCTAATACAGTTAACTCCATGGGGACCCGGGAGCGACGCGAGCGTTCAGATTCGAACGATCGCAAGCTCTCGGGTCTTTTTTTCACCGCGCTTCACGCCAGTGGATTAGCCGATAGATCTCTCGCCTTGGCAGCGGTCGGTGGGTTTGGCCGAGGCGAACTCTCGCCAGGTTCGGATTTAGATTTACTTGTTCTCCATGATGGCTCGGCAACTGAATCAAAACTCACCGAGTTTGTGAATGCATTGTTATATCCACTCTGGGATTCAGGAATAGCTGTCGATCATTCAGTGCGCACCCGAGCGCAGACTCGAGAGACTTCTCGCGAAGATATTCGCGTTGCGATGGGTATTTTAGATATTCGATTGATTGCCGGAAACTCCGATTTAGTAGAAAGTGTTGCAACTGATATTTCAGATGATTGGCGCAAGGGAGCCAAGGTTAATTTACAGAAGCTTCGTTCGAGTATTCACGAGCGAGCTGAGCGTTCTGGCGAGCTAGCCTTTTTGCTCGAACCTGATTTGAAAGAGGCGCGAGGTGGCCTGCGAGATATCAATGCACTTCGAGCAATTTCACGCACCGGAGCCAGTGTTGCATTAGATCGATTAGCCAGTGCGGAAGCGCTATTGGCAAATGTTCGAGATGTGTTACATGAAGTGAGCGGTAAAGGCCGAGATCAGTTACTGCTGACAGAACAAGATCGAGTAGCAGCTCAGATGGAATTTATCGATGCGGATGCGCTGATGTTAGAAGTGGCACGTGCAGCTCGCTCTGTCGATTACGTAATGGATCTGACTTGGCACCGTCTGAGTTCTTCCCAACCAAAATCTCTTTTCAAAAAGCGCTCCGAGAGCATCTTAGGTAAAGGTGTCATCTCCCTTAATCAAGAAATAACCATTGATTCCACCTTAGATATTTCAAGCGACGCTGGTATTGGGCTGCGTGCCGCATCGATTGCAGCACAACGAGGACTGCCACTATCGATTGATGCCTGCATCTCACTTGCTAGGAATTTTCAACCACTCAGCAATCCGTGGCCACGGAGTAGTCGAGAAGATTTAGTGGCACTCATCGGAGCCGGTGACTCCATGATTCGAGTTTTTGAAGCGCTAGACCAAGAAGGGATCATTGAGCGATGGATTCCCGAATGGGGTCATGTTCGATTCTTGCCACAACGAAATGTTCTCCATCGTCATACGGTTGATCGTCACATGTTGGAGACGGCAGTCCGAGCTGCTCGCCTCACCCGCACTGTGCATCGCCCAGATTTACTACTTGTTGCAGCACTCGTTCATGACATTGGTAAGGGCTATCCGGATCGAGACCATTCTGAATATGGAGAAGAACTCATTCGCCCACTCGCTCTGCGGATGGGCTTTTCGGCGAAGGATGCCGAGATACTCGCGACATTGGTTAAACATCACCTCCTGCTATCGGTGGTTGCAACTCGACGCGATCTCGATGACCCGGCCACTATTGAATTCGTCACCACGCAGATCAATGACCCAGAAGTTCTTGAACTTCTCCACGCGCTCAGCATCGCTGATGGCGAAGCAACCGGCAAGACGGCTTGGAGTAAATGGAAAGCTGGATTAGTCGCAGATCTCGTGTCACGATGCATTGAATCTTTGACGGGTGGCAGCGGGATCAAACCTGCAGAGCAACTCGAGCTCACCCCAGAACAATTAGCCCGATTGGATAGCAAGAGTCTGAGTGTGCGAATAACCGAAGGGGAGGGAGTGCATGAAATTGAAATTCTCTCGCCCGATCAAGTTGGACTTCTCTCTGTTGTGGCAGGAACCTTTAGCGTTTCCCGAATGAATGTACGTACGGCCCGTACCCGAACGGTCGGTGATGCGGTAGCGATGAATTGGTTAGTTGCGCTCGACCCCAATGCGCCAATCCCTACAAGTGAAGGTTTAACGGAATCACTGCGCAAGGCGATGGCAGGAGAGATTGATTTAGCCAAGAAAATTGATGATCGAATCTCTAATTACCGAAAAATTCCAGGCATTCCCGTTCCGCCACCTGTCGTTACAGCAACAAATGACATTGCAACGAACGCAACTGTGATTGAGATCCGTATGCACGACCGACCAGGAGTTCTCTACTCTGCGGCTCGTGCCATCTCGCGCTTTGGTGTGGATATTCGTGCGGCAATTGTCTCCACCCTTGGCGCGGAAGCATTCGACACCTTATATGTGACTGATTTCGCAGGCGCTGCCCTAAGTGAAGAGCGGGCAAAATTATTGGCAAGCCAAGTGGAGTCTTATCTTTTGACTCAATACTAAAAACCACCGAGTAGGATTTCGCTCATGTTCGACTCCTTATCCGCCAAGTTTGCCAGCGCATTTTCTTCCCTGCGCAGCAAGGGCCGAATTAGGGATGGCGATCTGGATGAGATTCTCTCTGATATAAAGTCAGCACTTCTTGATTCCGATGTCTCGCTCTCGGT
>CANBVO010000014.1 GCA_947372915.1 Actinomycetota bacterium
GGCGTTATCGAAGCGGCAGAACTTGAGTTCACTCCAGGTTTTACTGTTCTCACCGGTGAAACTGGCGCGGGAAAGACAATGGTCCTCACGGCGCTGGGGTTAATTCTCGGCGCCAAGACTGATGCAGATTTTGTACGTAACGGTAGCGATCGTTTAACAGTTAGCTCCCGTTTCCACATACCGAAAGATCTGCATATGGCCTTTGAAGAGGTCGGCGGAGAGATTGAAGATAGCGAAGTAATTATTGCGCGAACCGTCTCTAGTGAAGGAAAATCTCGAATCACTGTTGGGGGAGCGCAAGTGACTGCCTCTCAAGTATCTGCTCTGGCGCAAGATTTAGTTGAAGTACATGCCCAATCAAGCACCGCCCGTTTGCTGAAGCCACACGTGCAGCGCCAGTTGCTCGACACTTACGGTGGCTACTTATCCGAGCAGACTATCTATTCAGAATTGCTTTGGCTGTACAAAGAGTTAGAGAAGAGAATTTCCGAACTTCGCAAAAGTTTGCTCGAGCGGGATAAAGAGATGGGCGCGCTGAAGGAATTTGTTAAAGAGTTCAATGAAGTAACCCCGCTTTCGGGCGAGATAGTTGATATTGAGAATGAAATTTCTCGGCTTGGATCGGTCGAAAGCATCAATGCTGAACTCTCGCAGACTCTTAATTTACTGAGTGATGATGAGCAATCTGCGCTTAATTACCTTAATCAAGCGCGCAAAAGCTTGGATTCGTTACGCGGGAAAGATACGGATTTAGATGCAATTATTGATCGGTTCCTGGATTCTCTCTTTGCCACCCAAGAATCTACGGGTGATTTAGCTCGTTACCTATCTTCGCTAGAAGCAGATCCGGCTCGCTTCGAATTTTTGCAACAACGTCGAGCTGCGATTAGTTCATTGCTCAAAAAATATGGCAAAGGCAGCGATCGCCTGGAAGCGTACGCCCAACTTGTTGTTGATGGAATGAGCGCTGGTGAACGGATGTCGGATTTAACAGGTGGGGATGCTCGCCTGGAGGAGATGGAGAGCGAATTGGCTCAGGCCTTTAAGAAATTGCAAAAGGCCGGAAAAGTTCTCACTGATTGCCGCCAACGAACTAGTGCCGAACTCTCCGAACTCATTAGCGTTGAGCTAACTGCTCTTTCCATGCCGCATTCGAAAGTAACCATCGAGATTGAATCTGCTGACTTGAGTTCTCCGAAGAGCTATTTGGAATCTGGTTTAGATGAAGTTAAGTTTCTCTTCACCAGCCACACCGGTGCGGCCCCACTGCCACTTTCTAAAGGTGCAAGTGGTGGCGAGCTTTCGCGTGTAATGCTCTCTATTGAAATTGTCCTCGCAAAGAATTCACCAGTTGGAACGTATATATTCGATGAAGTTGATGCCGGCGTGGGTGGAAAAGCTGCGATTGAAGTTGGGCGCCGGTTAGCCAAGCTCTCACAGAGCGCTCAAGTCATAGTCGTCACCCATCTGCCGCAAGTAGCGGTCTGGGCTGATAATCATTTAGTGGTGAGCAAAGACGAATCAGGTTCGTTCTCCCAGAGCAGCGTAATTCGCGTAGAAAATGATGCGCGTAAGCGTGAAATTGCCCGTCTTCTCTCTGGTCAAGATCAATCCGAGAGCGCTCAAGAACACGCCGCAGAGCTATTGGAGTTAGTCCGAAGTTCACCACGGAGTGCGTGATAGGTTTGCCCTCCATGACCACCTCTCATGTGACCAAGCATCTATTCGTCACCGGAGGCGTCGCCTCTAGTTTAGGCAAAGGATTAACGGCCTCCAGTCTCGGCCGACTATTAACCTCGCGCGGAATTCGCGTAACCATGCAGAAGCTTGATCCCTACATCAACGTCGATCCAGGCACCATGAACCCATTTCAACATGGTGAAGTCTTTGTGACCGATGATGGGGCTGAGACCGATTTAGATATTGGGCACTACGAGCGCTTTCTCGATACCAACCTTCACGGTTCGGCAAATGTCACAACCGGGCAGGTGTATTCCAATGTAATTGCCAAGGAACGTCGCGGCGAATATTTGGGCGATACCGTCCAGGTAATTCCGCACATCACCAATGAGATTAAAGAGCGGATTCGCGCAATGGCAGCTCCGGATATCGATCTAGTCATCACCGAAATCGGTGGCACGGTTGGCGATATCGAATCCCTTCCATTTTTGGAAGCAGCCCGCCAGATTCGACAAGATGTTGGGCGCGAAAATGTCTTTTATTTACACGTTTCATTAGTTCCTTACATTGGTCCGTCGGGTGAGCTCAAGACTAAGCCGACCCAGCACTCTGTAGCTGCGCTGCGCTCGATCGGTATCGCGCCAGATGCAATTGTTATTCGCTCTGATCGGGAAATTCCAGATTCAGTGAAGCGCAAGATTTCCGCGATGTGCGACGTTGATCAAGAAGCAGTGGTAGCGGCAGTAGATGCGCCCTCAATTTACGATATTCCCAAAGTTCTCTTTAGCGAAGGCTTGGATGCCTATGTCGCCCGACGTCTTGGTTTAGCAAGCGGCGATGTTGTGTGGGGGGAGTGGAACGATCTTCTCGAGGTAGTTCACCATCCCAAGCATCAAGTAACCGTTGCGCTTGTCGGCAAATATGTTGACCTTCCTGACGCCTACCTTTCTGTCACTGAAGCGCTTCGCGCCGGTGGTTTCGGAAATAATGCCAAGGTGAATATCAAGTGGGTTCCCAGCGATGAATGCGAGACACCTTCCGGAGCCCAGGCCCAGCTTGAAGGAGTGGATGCAATATGCGTTCCGGGTGGATTTGGTGTTCGTGGAATTGAAGGAAAGCTTGGCGCACTTACTTATGCGCGCGAAAAGAAGATTCCAACACTCGGTCTCTGTTTAGGATTGCAATGCATGGTCATTGAGGCTGCGCGAAACATGGCAGGAATTGCTGGCGCGAGTTCGGCGGAGTTTGATCCCGAATCAAAGCATGCAGTTATCTCGACCATGTCTTCGCAGGAAGATATCGTTGCCGGTCGTGGAGATATGGGCGGCACTATGCGCTTAGGTCTCTATCCAGCGCATCTCGAATCCGGTTCTATTGTTGCAAAAACTTATGGCAGTACCGAAATTCAGGAACGTCACCGTCATCGATATGAAGTTAATAATAAATATCGTGATCAAATTTCAGAGGCGGGTCTAAAGTTCACCGGACTTTCACCAGATAAATTGCTCGTGGAATTTGTCGAACTTCCTGGGGATGTTCATCCATATTATGTGGGAACGCAAGCGCACCCAGAGTTTCTCTCTCGCCCAACTCGGCCACATCCACTGTTTCTTGGTCTTATCGCTGCGGCGATAGCAAGACATGGCAATTGATTCGTCCGAGATTCAACGCTCCATCACGGAGTATTTAAACCACCTAGTTGTAGAGCGCGCACTGAGCGCTAATACTGTTTCGGCGTACCGACGCGATTTGGGCAAGTTTACGGAATTTATTCTTCTCAATAGTTCTGAGGATTTTTCCGAGGATTTGCTCTCTAAATTTGTTGCTTGGTTACGCGGTAACGGCCAACTTTCCGAATCGTCAATTTCACGTGCCGTTGTCACAGTGCGAAATTTTTCAGCGTTTCGGGCAAAGGAATTAGGTCTTGTTGATCCAATCCGTAATTTCGCTCCGCCAAAAATTCCACAAAGACTTCCCAAGGCCTTGAGCTACGAGTCAATTTTGGAATTGATCGGAAATGTTGGTCGCGATGCCAATCCCATGGCGCTAAGAGATGCGGCGTTGATTGAATTGATGTACGGCACCGGGTCTCGCATTACCGAAGTTCTAGATTTGAAGGTAGGAGATTTAGATATTAGCGATGATGCTTTAATGGTTCGGCTTACTGGAAAGGGCAATAAGCAGAGGGTTGTTCCCGTCGGGTCTTACGCACGCGTATCGGTAGATACGTATGTGGCACGGTTGCGTCCTACCTTGCTTAAGGCGAAACGAAGTGATTTTCTCTTTCTCAATTCACGCGGCTCGCGTTTAAGTCGACAAAGCGCTTGGAAGATAATAAGCGAAGCAGCAGAACGGCTAAAGATTGAAGGAGTTTCGCCCCATTCACTGCGACACTCTTTTGCCACACATCTGCTTGACGGGGGTGCGGATATTCGAGTTGTGCAGGAGTTATTGGGTCATTCGTCAGTGACGACAACGCAGATCTATTCCTTGGTCACCATTGATAGGTTGCGCGAAAATTATTCATCCTCGCATCCGAGAGCAAAATAGTTTTAGCGACCGCGCAAACGACGAGCAATAATGCTTTGATCGCCTTTAGTTTCTAAATCAGCGATGATGATTGCTAGCGATTCGCGAACAATGCGACCGCGATCTACTGCGAGCCCTAAATCTCCGCGCAGCGCAAGGCGTGCTTGCTCCAAGTCATACAGTTCTTCAGGAGAAAGATAAACGGTGATTTTTTCATCGTGACGTTCGCGGCCACTAGGGGAGCGATCGAAATTGTTTACGCGTCGACGTGATGTCGTACGAACACTCTTCTTTGCTGGCACGGCAGCAGGCGTTGGCGCTTCAACTGTGAACTCTTCAGCCACTGCATTCTTCTGTGAAGGAACAGCGCTGAGAGTAGTTGTTTGGCGAAAGAGCTCATCGGCTCCGGGCAGGCTGACACGGCGACTCATTAGTTTGCTCCTCCACGTGAAATTAATTCACGAGCTAGACGTCGATAAGAATTGGCAGCAGCAGAACTGCTTGCAAAAGTAGTAATTGGCATTCCCTTGACTGTTGATTCAGAGAATCGCACAGTACGAGGAATGATGGTGTCGAGAAGTAGTGCTGGGAACTGTCCAGCAATCAAGGCCAATACTTCCTTTGAATGCGCAGTTTTACGATCAAACATGGTCGCAAGAATTCCGTAAATTTCAAGGTGTGGATTTATTGCAGCAACAATCTTCTCAATTGTCTTTGTTACCAAGTCGAGGCCAAGCACGGCAAAGAATTCGCATTCCATAGGAATGATGACGCCATCAGAAGCGGTGAGCGCGTTGACTGTGAGAGTTCCCAATGATGGAGAGCAGTCAATCAAAATATCGTCATACTCTGAAAGCACAGGAGCCAAAATCTTGCGAAGCATCAATTCTTTAGCTATCTCAGATGCGAATCGACTATCTGCTCCAGCCAGGTCGTAGTGGCCGCGAATGAAATCCATTCCGGGAACACTTGTCTTTAAAATTGTTCCGCGAACATCTTCATTGAGATCGTTAAGCAAGTGCCAGATAGATCCATATTGCTCTTGAATGGCGACTTGATTGATGCCAAGACCGGAAGTCATAGAAGCTTGTGAATCGAAATCAATGAGAAGAACTCGACGTCCGAGTTCGGCGAGTGATGCGCCCAAGTTAATAGTCGTAGTGGTCTTACCGACGCCACCCTTTTGATTCACGATTGAGATAACGCGGGCTTTCTCGCCTTTTGGTGGGTTGACCTTTTCAGGGAAGTCCAACGGCTTCTTGCCCAATACGACTGCGGTGGAGGATTGATCCTCTTCCGGAATTGTCGATTTAGCGCCGAAGCGAGATATATCTTGAGAGCTTTTTGCCATGGCCAGACTCTACGGCGGTGCGATTACCGTAGCAAGCGCGAGTGAAGTACCTTTCTCGCATGAATACGCCGGAAAATAGCGAGATTTCCCTCGCTGGTGAGGATCTCGCTCCCGAGATCTCGCCAGAAGCGCCCGGCTTTTCTGTTCACCTCACCAACTTTGATGGCCCCTTTGACCTACTTTTACAGCTCATCGCGCGCCACAAGATGGATGTTACCGAAGTGGCCCTAGGAGTTGTCACTGACGATTTCATCGCCTATATCCGCGCCCTAGAGGGCTCAGAGAAGGGCTGGGACCTCGATGCCACGACCGAGTTCTTAGTTGTCGCAGCCACCTTGCTAGACCTTAAAGCGGCGAGATTGCTTCCATCAGGCGAGATCGAGGACGAAGGAGACTTGGCTCTGCTCGAAGCGCGAGACCTACTCTTCGCCCGCCTCTTGCAGTATCGAGCTTTCAAGCAGATTGCGGCCATCTTCAGCGAGCGCCTGGTCCGCGAAGAGAAGACCTTCGCCCGCGTGGTGGCCCTAGAAAGTCATTTTGCCCAGCTATTGCCCGAGGTCCTAATTGGCGTCGGTGCCGATCGCTTTGCAGCTATCGCTCAACGCGTACTTAGCCCCAAGGTTGCCCCAGTCGTCACCATCGACCACATCCATCGTCCGCTTGTCAGCGTGACCGAAGAGGCAGTTCGAATAGTGGAGCACCTTCGCAAGACCTCTCGCCTAACCTTCCGCAACCTAGTTGGGGATGCCGATAGCACCCTTGTGGTCGTGGCTAGATTCTTGGCCCTTCTTGAGCTCTATCGAGAAGGCGTCCTACGCTTTGAGCAGGTTATGGCCCTTGGCGAGCTGCACATTACGTGGGTAGGAAGCACTGAAGGCGAAATTGAAGTCAGTGATGAGTTTGATATACCTGTTCAAATAGCTGAAGATGAGACAACTGGAGATACAAATGTCTAATTCTGAACTTCATAGATCACTTGAAGCCATCCTTATGGTGGTTGATGAGCCAGTCTCTGAGATTATTTTGGCTCAAATAACCGAAGTTCCCACCGACCAGGTGCTCACCACCCTGGCAGAGCTAGCCGCTAGCTACGAAGAGCAGGGCCGAGGCTTTGAACTACGCCAAGTCGCTGGGGGATGGCGCTTCTATAGCCACCCAGATCTCGCACCTATGGTCGAAAAGTTCGTGTTGGATGGTCAACAATCACGTCTCACACAGGCTGCCTTAGAAACTTTGGCAGTTATCGCCTATCGCCAGCCAGTCTCGCGTGCCCGTGTCTCCGCTATCCGTGGCGTCAACGTGGAGGCAGTAATGAAGACGCTCGTTACGCGTGGATTGGTCGAGGAGGCAGGGACAGAGCCAGAAAGTGGCGCAATTTTGTACCAGACCACCTCGTTCTTCCTTGAGAAGCTAGGGCTTAATCAGGTTACCGACCTTCCCGCCCTCGCCCCATTCCTACCTGATGTCGATGGTTTGGATGAAGTTCTCTCTAGTCTGACCGAATAGCTGCCACGTTCGCTAAAGCTCAACCAATACTCTAGAGTTCTACCTCTGCGGGTCATCTGATCGGCAAACGCTCCATAACTAGATTGAGGTCTGCCGTGATGGCAAATAAGAAAGATCAAGAGACGAAATTAGTTCGACTCCAAAAGGTGCTCGCTGATGCGGGTGTGGCAAGCCGCCGGGGGAGTGAAGAGCTCATCGCAGATGGTCGCGTGAGCGTAGATGGCAATCAAATACTCGAGATGGGCTTCAAGTTAAACCCGGAAATCTCTAAAGTTGAGGTTGATGGTGAACCAATTAAGGCTACAAAGTCTAAAACTTATCTAGCATTTCATAAGCCAGCCGGGGTAATTTCCACCATGTCAGACCCTGAGGGCCGCCCAAACCTGGGGGATTACTTCAAGACCCGAAATGAACGGCTTTTCCACGTGGGTCGATTAGATAAGGAGAGCGAGGGTTTAATCCTGCTCACCAACGATGGCGATCTTGCCCATCGGGCAACCCATCCCTCTTACGGGCTAATCAAGAAATACGTCGTTGAGGTTGAAGGAAGCATCTCCAAGGATGTGATCTCAGCGCTCCTTAAGGGCGTTGAACTCGAGGATGGCCTAGCCAGAGCTCTGGATGTATCGGTCCTGCGCGAGGTCAATTCAAAGCATTTCTGGGTCGAGCTCTCAATTCACGAGGGTCGATTCCATATCGTCCGGCGCATGTTTGAGGCCCTGGGTATCGAGGTCATCCGCCTGATTCGCAGCGAGTTCGGCCCTATTGCTCTCGATGAAACCAAAGAGGGGCGTTGGCGCAATCTCTCACAGGTGGAAATCGATAAGCTATTTAACCTTTTAAAGTTAAATCAATAAATCGAAATCCAAAATATATTTATAACGTTAAATCTATATTAGAGAGCGTCCATAAATATCGATAAATCAGTATTTGAACGCATGAAATCGGGTATAAAATTAATTTATCGATATTTGCGATTAACCTACAAATGGGGCCAAAAAATTGTAGACATTTGTTAATCAGGTTAAATAGATAAATTGCAATAACGACATATTGAGAAATGGATAGGAGTGAGAAGAACAAGTGGACTACTCTTTACCCATGTTTGTACGTGGAATCCGTGGAGCTACTCAGCTCGAGGCAGATACTGCCCCCGAGATGAAATCGGCCGTTGGAGAGCTATTGGGGAAGATGCTTGAGATCAACTCAGTAGAGCCAGAGTCAATAGTTTCCATCCTTTTCACCGCAACCAGTGACATCCACTCTATTTTTCCGGCAACCGCAGCTCGAGATTTCGAGCTTGCCCAGGTTCCACTGATTTGTGCCCAAGAACTCGACATTGAGGGCGCTCTTCCCAGGGCAATACGGATACTTATTCACGTCAATACTGAGAAGAAGCAGTCGGAGATTACCCATCTATACCTTCGCGGAGCCAAGGTCCTTCGCCCAGATTTAAGCTCACAATGAGTGTAAGAATTGTCGGAGCTGGCCTTATTGGAACCTCCGTTGCATTAGCGCTCAAAGGTGCAGGGGAGAGTGTCGAGGTAAGTGATCTCAATCCAAAAAGCCAAGCACTAGCCGCAGATTTAGTTGGCGCTTCTCATCTCCAAGAGCCGATCAAGCTTGTTCTTGTCGCAACACCCGTACAGGCGATATCTGATGTCCTTCAAGCGGAATTTGCCGAGAACCCTCAAGCAATATTTATGGATTTTGGTGGCTTGAAGTCTAACCTCATACAAGAGATAGAGAAGTTTCCGGATTTATCAGAGCGTTTCATCTCACTTCATCCCATGGCGGGACGAGAGATCTCAGGACCAGAATCTGCTCGAGCGGATCTCTTTAACTCCAGGGCAATTTTGATGACACCAACAACGCTGACTAACCAGGTCACTTTAGATGCCGCCCACTCACTTGTTAAGACCCTAGGTGGTACTGGCTATCTGATTGCCGCCAATGATCACGACCAGATTATTTCTGCTATCTCTCATATGCCTCAGTTGGTGAGCACCCTTCTCGGAGCGTCTTTGGTTGAGCTAGAGAGTGAGGACCTCGCTTTTTCTGGCGGAGGACTAAGAGATATGACCCGCCTTGCAGGATCGGATGCTGGACTGTGGAGCGAGCTTTTTCTGGCAAACAAAGTTGAGTTGATCAGAAGCGCTCATAAGTATTCAGAACGTCTAGACAGCTTCATTGAAGCGCTCGAAAATGAAGATCGTGAAGCAATTAAGAGAATTATCGAATCAGGCAATGACGGACGAGCGCTCATTCCGGGTAAGCATGGAGCGCAGAAACGCGATTACACATTCTTGCCGGTTGTTATTGATGACAAGGCTGGTCAACTTGCACGCTTATTTGAAGAATGTGCTGCAGTTGAAGTGAATGTTGAAGATCTTTCTATTGAACATAGTCCAGGTCAAGAAACTGGATTAATTACGCTCGCACTCTCTGAAAGTGATGCAATCAAGCTTCAAGAGCACCTTCTCGCTGCTGGGTGGCGAGTGCATTCGCCTCTCAAATAATTGAACAGTAAGGTTGCCTCATGGCCGGAATAATTGTTGCAATAGATGGCCCGAGTGGTTCTGGAAAATCAAGCACCGCTAAAACAATCGCGAAACGTGCAAACTGGAGTTACTTAGATACTGGCGCCCTTTATCGCGCTGCAACTTGGCTTGCAATTAAGAATAATCTTTCAGAAGGCTGGCAAATAATTGCCGCGCTGAAAGACGAACCAATCACTTTCAAGACTGACCCAGAATCACCTGAGATATTTTGTGGAGATGTCGACATAACGACTGAAATTCGTTCTCTACGTATTACCGATCAGGTCAGCATCTTTAGTCAGATTCCAGAATTGCGCGACTATTTAGTTTCCTTGCAACGCA
The DNA here is from genome assembly GCA_947372915.1 of Actinomycetota bacterium. GTDB lineage: Bacteria > Actinomycetota > Actinomycetes > Nanopelagicales > Nanopelagicaceae > AAA044-D11. The sequence continues at coordinate 9,949 of CANBVO010000014.1, forward strand.
CGGTTATCGAAGAAGCACCGCTAGGAATAGTTGTCGAAGGACGCGATATCGGAACAGTGGTTGCACCGGAAGCGCATTTGAAAGTATTTCTTTATGCAGATTTGGAAGCACGCACATTGCGCCGCGAATCTGAACTTGATGGCGTTAATACTGAAGTAGTAACAGAATCACTCGATAAGCGAGATGCCATCGATTCCACTCGCAAGATTTCGCCATTGCGACCTGCAGCCGATGCACTTGAGTTAGATTCAACATTAATGTCGTTAGCGGAAGTAGTAGACATTATTTGGGAGTGGCTATCTCGCCGTAATTTATTGGGTTTACCTACAGTTGCCGTTATTGGTCGCCCCAACGTTGGTAAGTCCACCTTGGTCAATCGCATAATTGGTCGTCGTGAAGCAATTGTTGAAGATACTCCTGGCGTTACTCGCGACCGAGTTAAATACGAGGCCGAATGGAACGGTCGCAGATTTACTTTGATTGATACCGGCGGATGGGAAGCGCACCCAGAAGGCATCTCATCGAAAATTACTGCGGGATCACAGGCAGCGATTGAAGAAGCAGATGTTGTTCTCTTTGTTGTAGATGCGCAAGTGGGAGCACTTGATGAAGATGAAGCCTTGGTTGATTTGCTTCGTCGCTCAAAGAAGAAAGTTATTCTTGCTGCAAATAAAGTTGATGGGCAAAGTGAAGAATCTGATGCGCATGGTCTTTGGAACTTAGGAATTGGCGAACCACATTTTGTATCTGCGCTTCATGGACGTGGATCAGGCGATTTGCTCGATTACTTAGTCAAGCAACTTCCAGAAATTGGTTCCGAGAAGCCGGATGATGGTTTCCGTCGAGTGGCACTTGTTGGTCGACCAAATGTTGGAAAATCAAGCATGCTCAATATTCTCGCAGGGGAGTCACGCGTCATCGTTGATGATGCAGCTGGCACAACGCGCGATCCAGTTGATGAACTCATTGAAATTGCCGGTCAGACTTGGCGTTTTATTGATACCGCAGGTATTCGCAAGCGTGCACATCAAGACAGTGGAACTGATTACTACGCATCACTTCGTACTGCCTCCGCTCTCGAACGAGCGGAAGTAGCAGTTGTCGTCCTGGACGCATCTGTTCCAATCACCGAACAAGATTTAAGAATATTGACCATGGTCGAAGAAGCTGGTCGCGCACTTGTAATTGTTATGAACAAGTGGGACGTGGTAGATGAAGATCGCCAGATTCAATTGGAGAAAGAGATGGAGCGTCAGCTCGATCGCTTCCCATGGGCTCAGCGCGTAAATGTTTCAGCTAAGACTGGTTGGCACAGAGATCGTCTGGCACCCGCTCTTCGAACCGCGCTAGCTTCGTGGGAGAAGCGCATTCCGACATCCAAGCTCAACTCCTTCCTGGGAGCGTTGGTCGGCGCAACTCCGCCGCCAGTGCGTTCTGGCAAGCAGCCAAAGATTCGTTTTGCCACCCAAGCCGCCATCTCGCCGCCAAAATTCGTGGTCTTTGCAACCGAATTCGTGGAAACTTCCTATCGACGTTTCATCGAGCGTCGTCTCCGGGAAGAGTTTGGTTTCCCCGGTACGCCGGTTGAGGTAGTCGTGAAGGTAAAAGAGCGCGAGTAGGATTTTCGCCACCGGGATGTAGCGCAGCTTGGTAGCGCACCAGGCTGGGGGTCTGGGTGTCGCAGGTTCAAATCCTGTCATCCCGACCATAAATCTCTGAGATGAGGATAGCTATGAGTAAGACTGACTCTGATCGTGTACTCACTATTCCCAACGTAATTACTCTTATTCGCGCCGCAGGTATTCCGCTATTTCTCGTCGCCTATCTCAATTGGCATAAACCAGTTCTCTCTTTCTTCATTCTCGCTCTTGGCGCTGCAACTGATTACCTAGATGGAAAAATTGCGCGTGCGCTCAATCAAGAATCCAAACTTGGAGCTGCGCTAGATCCAGCTATTGATCGCGCATATATCGCAGCCACGGTTGTGGCCTTGGCGATTGAATCTGTCATCCCGTGGTGGATTGTTTTAGTTTTAGTCGTTCGCGATCTCTGGTTAGCTATTGTTCTGGCCAATTATCGTCGCAAAACCGGGCTCTTCTTCGAGGTTACTTTTCTGGGCAAGGCAGCTACCTTCAATCTGCTCTACGCATTTCCTTTCCTGCTCGTTGCTGGTGATACCGGATTCTCACGTATGTGCGGGATTATGGGGTGGGCGTTTGTGATTTGGGGAGTTGGGCTATATCTTCTGACTGGTATTGGATACAGCATCCAAGGTCTGAGCGCAGCTCGCACAGGTCATCGCGTGATTGATAGGGGATAGCTAGTTATGTCATCCATTCCACAAGAATTGCAATACACAAAAGAGCACGAATGGGTCGCAGCGACAGCTAATCCACAGATTGTTCGAATCGGAATTACCGACTTCGCACAAGGCGCCCTCGGAGATATTGTCTATATTCAATTGCCAAAGGTTGGACAAGCAGTTGTTGCAGATAAAGTCTGTGGCGAAGTTGAATCGACTAAATCGGTCTCCGAAATTTATGCACCATTGACGGGCACAGTTGTGACAATTAATTCTGAACTTGATAAAGCGCCAGAACTTATTAACTCAGATCCATATACATCAGGATGGATTGCAGAAATCGAAGTCATCGGTCCAATCGCCGGTTTGATGTCGGCTGCCGAGTACGCCGCAATCACTGAATAAGCCTTAATCCCTCACTTGACCTTGCCTTCGCACTTGGCATAGTGTCAGCCTCTAGTTGAAGTAGAGCCATTTCTGCTCGAATACTTGAGAATGTGGGGAAGTGATGAGCGCACCAGCATCAGATTCCACTCCTCAGGCACCAGTAGAGCTCACCACAACAATTTCACTCTCAGCGCTGCGACAAGTTCCCAGCACCGTTGATACCAATGGATTGCTTCAAACACTTCCCGCTGAAATTGTTGAAATCATTTCCGGTTTAGATGCCCATTCTGCAATGTTGATTGCACTCTCTGGGCCAAGCGCAGGAGCGCGTTTTCTTCTCAATTCTGATCAGGTCAGTATTGGTCGCGATACCAATAGCGAGATCTTTCTTGATGACATCACCGTCTCTCGCAAGCACTCTCAGATCTCCCGCTCTGGGGATGAATTTAGTATCGAAGATTTAAAGAGTTTAAATGGAACTTATGTGAACGCACAATCAATCACGCGTACTTCCCTGCGCACGGGCGATGAGCTACATATTGGAAAATATCGACTGACCTTCTTTCATGGTCAGCTACAAGGGGGAAAATAAATGGGCGTACCAGCACGCGCGTATCTGAGCATCGGTGAAGTTCTTTCTAAGTTGCGAGGGGATTTTCCTGATGTAACGATTTCTAAGATTCGCTTCTTAGAATCCGAAGGACTGATCGATCCACAGCGCACCCCATCTGGTTATCGCAAATTTACCAATTCCGATTTGGATCGTCTTCGTTACGTACTTACTGCGCAACGCGATCAATATCTACCACTCAAGGTCATCAAAGATAATCTTGATGCACTCGACCGTGGTTTACAGCCAGCAGCTACTCCTGGCGCAATCGCAGCACCACGCCTAGCAACAGTCGATGGTGAATTTGCTCCTTCAAACTTTATTCAAGATTCTGAACTTAGACTTTCTCGCGCTGAATTGTTGGAAGCATCAGCCCTGGATGATAAGCAACTTACTGAACTTGAGTCCTATGGCTTGATTTCCATTCGAGGTCGTTATTACGGCTCGGATGCGCTCTCGGTTGCTAAGGCAGTTGCAGAGATTGCAGCCTTTGGAATCGAAGCTCGTCACTTGCGTGCATTTAAGACCGCCGCCGATCGCGAGGTAGGACTTGTCGAGCAAGTTATCACTCCGCTACTTCGTCAGAAAAGTTCTGACGCCAAGGCACGCGCTGAGGAAGTGCAACGTGAGTTGGCATCCCTTTCTGTTCGACTACATGCAGCCCTCGTTGCATCTGGTCTAGCGCGACTTCGCTAATTTAGTCCTGCGCAAAGTTTGATTCTGGAATAGCCTGCGTACATGAGCACATTTCATGCGGTCGAAGTTGTGGGCGTTCGCGTGGAGATGCCGTCCAACCAACCCATAGTTCTCTTGAAACAAATTGATGGAATTCGCTATTTGCCGATCTGGGTGGGAAGTGTGGAGGCAAGTGCAATTGCCTTCGCCCAGCAAGGGATTTTGCCGCCGCGACCTATGACGCATGATTTGATGGTTACTATCCTTGAAGAACTCGGTGCCACCCTGCTCGCCGTTCATCTCACAGAGCTGCGCGATGGCGTCTTCTATGCAGAGCTCAAAATCCGGACCAATGCAGGGGAGTCCAACCTCTCCGCCCGCCCCAGCGATGCCATTGCCTTGGCCCTTCGAACCGGGTCTCCGATTTTTGCGACCGAAGATCTCTTTGCTCAAGCGGGAATCGAGATCCCTGACGCCGCCGATGATGAAGTCGAGAAATTCCGTGAATTCTTGGAGGAAATTAACCCAGAAGACTTTCTTGGTTAAGCCTCAAGGAGCTGCGAAACCCTAAAGTTAAAGTAGATAGTTACACCGTGTCGGTCATTGAATCACGCTCCAGCTCACCTTATTCTTCTCGTAACCCCAAGGCCGTAAGGCCCCTTCCCCCCAGAAGCGAGAACTATGTCTGATTCAACTCATCAAGGAATCGAACCTTCCGAGAATATTGGTTATCGAGGCGCAACTGCCTGTATCGCAGCCGGGATCACATATCGTCAACTCGATTATTGGGCACGGACCGGGTTAGTGGTTCCCAGCGTTCAGAGTGCAACTGGTTCTGGCTCACAACGCCTCTATGGATTTCGTGACATCTTGGTCCTCAAGATTGTTAAGCGTCTGCTCGATACCGGCGTATCACTTCAAAATATCCGTACCGCAGTCGAGCACCTACGTGGTCGCGGAGTTAAAGATTTGGAAGCTATGACCTTGATGAGCGATGGCGCATCCATTTTTGAGTGCACCACAGCAGATGACATTGTCGATCTACTCAAAGGTGGTCAAGGCGTCTTCGGGATTGCCATTGGCAAGGTATGGAGTGAAGTTGAAGGCTCCCTTGCGACTCTTCAAGGGGAATCCACTCATGATGGAACCTTCCAAACCGGTTCGTCATCAGGTGGCGAAGGTAACCCTGCAACTGATGAACTTTCCGAGCGTAGAAAGCGTCGTGGAGCCTAAAACTCTCTATTCTTCCCTTGTGCCCATAGCGGGCGGTAGCGAGTAGGGGAGTTCGGCATGAGTGAAGTTCGTTCGAAGTTTGAAGACCGTCATATTGGTCCTAATGACAATCAAATTTCAACGATGCTCAAAGAACTCGGCGAATCTGCACTCGAGCCATTCATCGCAAAAGTTGTGCCAGCCAATATTGCAATCTCTCAAAAGCTAGAAGAGGTACTGCCAGCAGCTGCAAGCGAAGTGGAAGCAATCGATGAACTCCGCGAAATGGCAAAGAAGAATTCAACGGTTAAGTCATACATCGGTATGGGCTACTACGGGAGTATTACTCCTCCTGTAATTCTAAGAAATGTTTTAGAAAATCCAGCCTGGTACACCGCATATACGCCGTATCAACCAGAAATTTCGCAAGGACGTTTGGAAGCGATTTTTGCTTTTCAAACTGTTATCTCTGATTTGACTGGACTTGCAATCTCTAACGCATCCATGTTGGACGAAGCTACATCTGCGGCAGAGGCAATGACGCTAGCTCGTCGTGCATGGAAGGGGAGTGACGATGCAGTTTTCGTCATCGATAAAAATCTTCATCCACATATCTCGGCTGTAATTCATACACGCGCTAAGCCGTTGGGGCTCACTGTTATTGAACACGACTTTGCGAAATCTCTTGATGCCGTAGGGAAAGAAATTTTTGGAGCATTGATTTCCCACATCTCGACTTTTGGCGAGATAACCAATCCGTCACAAGCGATTGCCTGGCTTGCTGCACACGGAGCAATTTCAATTATGACCTGTGATTTGTTCGCGGCGACTCTTCTTAAGTCACCGGGAGAATGGGGCGCAGATGTGGCAGTGGGATCTGCGCAACGATTTGGTATTCCGATGGGTTTTGGTGGTCCACACGCAGGTTTCATGGCGGTTAAGCAAGGCTTAGAAAGATCGATCCCTGGACGTCTCGTCGGTCAAAGTGTTGACTCCCACGGCAATCCGGCTTTCCGACTCGCGCTTCAAACTCGTGAGCAACATATTCGTCGCGACAAAGCAACTTCCAATATTTGTACCGCACAGGTACTACTAGCAAATATGTCTGGCTTCTATGCGATGTGGCATGGTCCTGAAGGCTTGAAAGCAATCGCACTTCGCATTCACGGTTACGCCGAATCACTTCGCACCGCCATAGCAACGAAGGGGGGAGTGGTTGTTAATCAATCTACTTTCGACACAGTCACCGTTTCTGGGGTTGATGCGGATGCGCTTACTGCTTCAGCGTTGAACCACGGATATAACATTCGTCGAGTCTCAGCTGACACAGTTTCATTCGCTATAGATGAAACAACGACAGATACTGATGTTGAGAAGCTTGCAAAGATTTTTTCGATCAGCGTGCAGGGGAGTGCTTCGCGAATTTCTGCTGATCAAGTGCGCGCAACGTCATTCTTGACTCATCCGCTCTTTCATACCTTCCATTCCGAGACCAGCATGTTGCGCTACCTTCGAGCACTCGCCGATAAGGATTTAGCACTCGATCGAACCATGATCCCACTGGGTTCATGCACCATGAAGCTCAATGCAACAACTGAAATGATTCCGGTTACTTGGCCAGAGTTCTCAGGGCTTCATCCATTTGCGCCTGCGAAGCAAAGCGATGGAATGCGCCAATTGATTGCTCAGCTTTCAGGTTGGCTCATCAAAATCACAGGATATGACGCAGTGTCACTTCAACCCAATGCTGGTTCGCAAGGTGAGTTTGCTGGGCTACTTGCTATCCGTGGCTATCTTGATGCGAAGGGGGAGAAGCATCGCGATATCTGCTTAATTCCTTCCAGTGCGCACGGCACAAACGCGGCAAGCGCGGTCATGGCAGGAATGCAAGTTGTTGTTATTGCATGTGATGATCAAGGCAATGTCAGCGTTGCAGATCTTAAAGAGAAGATTGCTACTTATAAGGATTCATTAGCCGCATTGATGGTGACATACCCATCTACACACGGCGTCTTTGAAGAAGCTATATCAGAAATCTGCTCACTGGTGCACGAAGCCGGTGGCCAGGTTTATGTTGACGGTGCCAACCTCAACGCCCTCGTTGGACTATCTCAGCCGGGCAAGTTTGGTGCCGATGTTTCACATTTGAATCTTCATAAGACTTTCTGTATTCCACATGGCGGTGGGGGACCAGGAGTTGGACCAGTCATTGCACGCTCACATCTTGCGCCTTTCCTTCCCAACCACCCATTAGATGGACTGGCCGGCCCTGCCACAGGACCTGGACCGGTTAGCTCTGCTCCATTTGGTTCGGCAAGCATTTTGCCCATTTCGTGGGCATATATCCGCATGATGGGCGGGGATGGCTTGATGAAAGCAACTCAAGTTGCAATCCTTTCGGCTAACTACATTGCAGCGAAGTTAGATCCGTTCTACCCAGTTCTGTATAAGGGAAAGAATGGTTACATCGCGCACGAGTGCATCATTGACCTTCGTGAAATCACTAAGAACACAGGCGTCACGGTGGATGATGTGGCAAAGCGCCTGATGGATCATGGATTCCATGCTCCGACTGTCAGCTTCCCGGTTGCCGGAACAATGATGATTGAGCCGACTGAATCCGAGGATCTTCGTGAGCTCGACCGATTTATCAATGCCATGATTTCAATTAGAGCGGAAATCTCCGATATCGAAAATGGAAAACTCACCCATGAGCAATCACCATTAGCTTTCGCACCACACACCAATTCTGATTTACTCCGCACCGAATGGGATCGCGCCTATAGTCGCGAAGAGGGAGCTTTTCCGAGCGGAGTTACTCATGAAATGGGAACGAGCGGAAAATATTGGCCAGCTGTGGGTCGAATCGATGGCGTCTATGGCGATAGAAACTTGGTCTGTGCCTGTTCACCTATCGAGGATTTGGCGATCAACCGCTAAAAACTCGGGGAAGGGCCATTTGGTCTTCACCCATTTCTAATTGACATAATGTAGATTATCGGCGATATACATCTACGTTGAGTAGCCTGGTTGAAGCCTTAGCGACGCTCAAAAATGGCTAGAAATGCCCTTCTACGCCCTTAATTCAGCCGCTACCAACCCAAGGCTGAGATCAGTCGGTCGACGCTCGCGCCAAGGCCATAATCTTTTTTATATTGATAAATCTCATCTAGGGATTCTGGGCGGCGAGGTTTTTTAATGTCGACTTGGGGTAGTTCGATATCCAATGCGCAATGGACCAATTTGGGTGCAATAGCTGCATAGTCCGCCCCGGCAAGCAACTTCTTTCGAAGCAATGGGGTAAGCCTGGTGTCTGCTTCATCAGCTGCGGCGGCCATCACTTCATCCATAGTGGCGAAGTGATTAGCAATAACTGCCGCACCCTTTTCGCCAATCCCACGAATTCCTGGCAAGCCATCTGATGCATCGCCACGGATCATGGCAAAAAGTGCGTATCTATCCCCTGGTATTCCATATTTTTCGGAGACATATTTTCGGTCAACTAAATCATGCTGCGAGATTCCTTTTGCGAGGTAAACGATGGCAACATCGCGCTGATCGTCTACTAGTTGAAAGAGGTCGCGATCGCCGGTAACGACTCTAATTGGACCATTTTCACGCACCGCAAAACTTGCCATGACATCGTCAGCTTCGTAATTGTCGACACCAACTAATGCGATTCCGAACGCTTCTAATACATCGAGCAAAATAGGAATTTGCGGCGTGAGTAGATCGGGTTCCTCTTCATCGCCTTCTTCATCGATTCTATTTGCTTTATATTCTGGAAATAGATCTGTTCGCCAGGTTGGTCGCCAATCACCTTCTAGGCAGGCAACAATTCGATCAGGGTTGTACATTCCAATTAAGCGAGCAGTCATATCGAGATAACCACGAATAGCATTGACGGGCGTTCCATCTGGGCCAGTCAATGTATCTGGCATTCCGTAGTACGCGCGATACCACAATGAGGCGCTATCTAATAACATTAATGTCATACGACAGCTCCAGCATATGCAATGACGCCTCGATCAACACGTCGCAGTGCCTCTGAGACAACGGGTTCTAAATCGGGAGCCGCAATCGCAATCTGTCTCATCAAATCAATGATCTGTTTCATCGAACGAACGAAATCTCCCACAGTCAGTTCACTCCCCTTCAAGATTGCACTTAATGAATGACCAGATGCCCATCGATGTGAGGCCCAACAAAAACCAAAGTCAGGGTCACGAAGTGGCTCAAGTTTGAGGTCAAGCTCTTCTTCGTGAATCTCTCGCCACTTCCCCATGACTTGAGTGAGCACGTCGGCAACAGCACCTCGCGGAATCTTTGGCTCTGCCTCTTTTCTTGCTTCAAACTGAAAGCAAGATACGACTGAAACGAGTTCGGCTGGTGAAAGCGCCTCTAACATTCCAGAGCGAATAACTTCTGCAACCAAGAGGTCAGTCTCGCCAAATATCTTGGAAAGTAATTTTCCTGCAGGAGTAATTGCCTGACCATCGATATATCCGAATCGTTCGAGCATAATTTTGACGAGGTCAAAGCGACGGGCAATCACATTTGTCCGGTTATCTACTCGGTCTGAGAGACCCTTGTTTTCTCGGCGCAAACGATCAATGCGTTCAGTTGTCCTGGCATGCGTTTCTCGTTCATCGCAGCCGTGACACGGATGCTGTCTCATCGTGTGGCGAAGCGCAGAGATTTCGACTTCTACTTGAAGCCTGGTGCGTTTGGATTTGAATTCCACGCTCGACTCTAATTCTCGAATCTTGCCGCGGATCTCCCCGTATTCAAGAAAATCACCGAGATGGCAAGAGACTTCCTCTGATAACCGCGCCATAGCTTCAGTATTTCGACGGATCTGTTTTGCCAGTCCGACGACAGCTTTATCCGCCTGAAACTGTGCAAAGGAAGACTCCAACGAGGATCGAGCGCGATCGGAACCAAATTGTGAAATCAAATTTATCGTCATGTTATACGTGGGTTTAAATGAACTCTTGAGTGGATATGTTCGAGTAGAAGCCAATCCAGCTGCCATCGCCGAATCAATATCTTTACTCCAGAGGATGACGGCGTTACCCTCAATATCGATGCCGCGACGTCCGGCACGACCTGTTAGTTGGGTGTACTCCCCCGGTGTTATTGCAACATGTGCTTCACCGTTCCACTTGGAAAGTTTTTCAAGTACTACAGTCTTCGCAGGCATGTTGATTCCGAGCGCAAGAGTTTCAGTGGCGAATACTGCTTTAATCAATCCACGTTGAAAGAGTTCTTCTACTGTCTCTTTAAAGGCAGGGAGTAGACCGGCATGGTGAGCTGCCACTCCTCGCTCGAGCGACTCAGCCCATTCGTGATAGCCAATGATCAGCAAATCTTCTTCCGGAAGGTGGCTAGTTTTTTCTGAAACTATTTCTCGGATCAGAGAACGTTCTTCAGTTGTCGTTAACTTGAGACCACCAGCTAAACATTGTCGTACCGCCGCATCACATGCAGCTCGAGAAAAAATAAAGGTAATTGCTGGAAGAAGTCCTTGTCGGTCAAGCTTTTCGATTACTTCGGCACGGCCGAGAGAGCGAAGAGTTGGCGCGAGACTTGAATTTTCCGTCCACGATTTCGCCTTATGCTTGCCGCCGCCATATCGTGTGCGAACATGTCTAATCGATTCTTTTTCTAGTCGAATAATTTCTGGGTTGACCTTGCCCTCTTGAACAAAGAGATCTAATAGATGAGGGCCAAAGAGCACATGTTGGTACAGCGGCACCGGGCGGACTTCACTCACAATGACTTTTGTTTCACCGCGGACTGTTTGCAGCCAATCACCGAATTCTTCAGCATTGGAGACGGTGGCGGAAAGCGCTGCTAGCGAGACGCTTTCTGGCAGGTGAATCAAAATCTCTTCCCAGACCGCGCCACGGAATTTGTCTGCGAGATAATGAACTTCATCCATGACCACATATCTGAGATTCTTCAGAGTGGATGAATTTGCGTAAATCATGTTGCGCAACACTTCAGTCGTCATGACAACGATTTGCGCCTCAGAGTTAAAACTCGTATCCCCCGTCAGCAAGCCAATGTTCTCTTCACCGTACATGCCACAGAGATCCTGATATTTCTGGTTACTAAGCGCCTTGATTGGAGTTGTATAAAAACACTTAGTTCCAGTCTCCATCGCTAGGTAGGCAGCGAATTCACCAACGATGGTTTTTCCAGCACCAGTAGGTGCGGCAACGAGTACTGAATGTCCATCCTCAAGTGCGTGACAGCCCGCAATTTGAAAAGTATCCAGATCAAAATTAATGGTCGTTGCGAATGCTGCGCTCTTGGGATGCGAACTTTTCGACCGTGATTGTGCATATCGCGCGGCTGGTGAGAGCTCCATTAACGCTCCCATGTGAGAAGTGATTGAGGCTTAACTTCGCCAGAGATGGGTAAGTTCCCGACGAACTCGCCATCTGCGTAAGCAAGCGCCGCCGCCTCTAAAGTGAAATTCTTCGTCCGGTGAAATGAAACCGCTGGATGGTTTTTGTGTGCACCACTAAAAACTTTTGGAAAGACTCGAAGTAGTTCAATTTTGGAAACTCTCTTGAGAATCATCAGATCGAGCAGTCCGTCATGACGATCCGCATCTGGAACAATTTTCATGCCCCCACCATACGTTGCTCCATTGGCAACGGAGACCAGCATGGCGTCAGTTTCAATGACTTGACCGTCGATAGCGATTCGATAGCGAATGGGCTTGAATTTAGGAAGCTCTAACAAGGTCGCGATGGTGTACTT
>CANBVO010000015.1 GCA_947372915.1 Actinomycetota bacterium
TTCAAATCTGGAGAGGAGCCAAGTGGCGGTAGCCTTACGACCAATGTCATCTGAATTGGTTATCCCCGAAGACGGCACATCAACCGAAATTGATATTCGCCGCCCGGTGACCGCTGAGCAAATAGCGGAACAAAAAGCGCGCTTTGAACGCGATGCATTTCAATACACCAGTCAGTTGTATTCCGCCGCACTTCGTTACACCAAGAATGCGCATGACGCCCAAGATTTAGTTCAAGATACCTATGCCAAAGCGTTTACCTCTTTTCATCAATTCCAAGAGGGCACTAATCTCAAGGCCTGGCTCTATCGCATTCTCTCCACCACTTTTATTAATTCCTATCGCAAGGCTCAGCGCCAACCACTGATTGGTTCTTCCGAACTCGAAGATTGGCAGATTCACAAAGCCGCTAGCCACACTAGCGATCAAGGTAAATCTGCCGAAGATGAAGTCCTTGAGAATTTGCCCGATGGCGATGTAAAGCGCGCACTTGCCGAAATTCCAGAAGAGTTCCGAATGGCAGTTTATTTCGCTGATGTTGAAGGTTATTCCTATAAGGAAATCGCTGAAATTCTCAATGTCCCTGCCGGCACCATCATGTCCAGACTTCACCGCGGTCGCAAACTCTTGCGCGAGCTCCTTGCAGATTATGCAAAAGATCGCGGTTTCAATAAATCCAATACGGCAACAAGCGCCGCTAACCGGGAGAAAAAGCCATGACCGAGAATTTCATCATCGCGCTGGGTACGCCCGGCGAAGCGGTGAACTGCGAGCAAGCGCTTCAATCCATCACGCTCTTCATCGATAACGAGTTCACCCCCGATTTAATCGACCCCCGACTCGAAGCCTCATTTACTATTCACTTCCAAGAGTGCGCACCGTGCGAGAGCGAGAAGGTGCACGAAGAACAGGTCGTCAAAACTCTCAAGAATTTACTGAGCCAAGAATGTTGTGAAGCAGCCCCTGATGATTTGCAGGCACGTTTGCTCGAGCAGACCGAACTTCTCGCAGCACAAATGGCCGCGCAGGCAGCAATGGGTCAGATGGGTGGCCTAGGCGGAATGCCTTTTGGAGTTCCAGGAATTAGCACCCAAGTGACTACCACTTATAGCCGCACCGAAATTACTATTGATGGCGAGACCCACGTAGAAATCGAAACATCACACGAGATTCGGCATGATTTTTAACTCGAACTAGTAAGTTAACGCATGTGAAGTTCGACGAGGTCCGCGGCGCCATGGGTATGGCCTCACTCGTCGTCCGCCCCGCAGATACTTCGGTGGCCCAAGCGCACAATGATCTTCCGGTTCTCGACCCCACCACCCTCACCAACTTGATGGAGGGCGCGTGCAGCGCAGCGCTAGCTGAGCACTACGCATCTGGAGAAACTTCCATCACTCAAGAATTAGTCATCGCAATCTCCGGAACCGTCGGCGTTGGTGCCGAAATTCGTGCGCATGCCACCTGTGTTGAAATTGATGGCGCTGTTCTCGATTTCAATGTTGAGGTCCACCATGCATCCCGGTTGATTGCCTCTGCCAACTTAACCCGCAAAGTTGTAGATCGCGTTACTTACATGGCGCGAATCGCAGCTGAGTCCGTAATGAGTGAAGCAGGGTAAAACATGTTTCATCCATATCTATCAAAAAATATGTATTCAACAACAAATGAGATTGAGTAAAAGTGTCTTCAAATAGCGCCAACAATCAGATGCCCTGCGATTTCTGCGGACAACCATATGACCCAGTCTCTACGCGTTGGCTATGTCCCAACTGTCACATGAAAACTAATTGCTGTGATGGAGCGCCATGTCCGATTCCAGATACACCGGCAGCAACCGCACCGCTCGAGATTAATCTCAACAAAAAAGCCTCCGCATAAGCGGAGGCTTTTTTGTTACTAACCGAATTGATGTATTAAGCCTTCTTTGTGGCCCAGAAGATCTCTGCAATCTCATCGATCTTGGTGATCAACTTTTCTGCAACTGCAACATCGTTTGTGCCCTTGGTGCCACCGGCGCCAGCGAGCTTTGTTGCCTCGTTGAAAAGTGAGTTGAGTTGTGGGTAAGCCTCGAAGTGAGGAGCCTTGAAGTAGTCAGTCCAGAGAACCCAGAGGTGGTGCTTGACCATCTCGGAACGCTCTTCCTTAACTGCAACTGCGCGAGACTTGAAATCAACATCAGATGAAGCCGCGTATTTTTCCATTGCAGCCTTTACTGATTGAGCCTCAATCTTTGCTTGTGCTGGGTCGTAAATTCCACATGGAAGATCGCAGTGTGCGAATGCAACGGTGGATGGTTCAAAAACACTCTTGAATACTGATGAGACAGCTGATGAAATCTTCATTTTCTCTCCGTCTATAAGTGATGAATATCGAGGTCGTCTCTCTTGCGTAAAGATCCGCCCCGATGGCGTGAGGCAAGAATACTACGGAGCCATGGACCGCGCAGAGCCGACCTCTTCCCACCCTTTGCGAGATACTTCACCCATGGGATTGCCTCTTGGTTTTAAGACAGTGCGGGTTTCAGGAAATTCAATGAGCCCCTTTCTCAATGATGGTGATTGGGCGCTCTTTCGCACCATCACCATTGCTAGGCCATCGGCATCGGCGAAGAAGCAATCTAAATCTCGCGCCAATCTTCGTGCAATGCAAGGCAAAGTTCTGCTTATCCAACGCCGTGCTTTCGGTTTCCTTACAACCGGTGAAGAGCCCACCGATTTCTTGCAGATCAAACGCCTGCGTCGAATTGATGCACCAGGCACCACTGAAATTCTGGAACATAAAGAGACGCATTCCAGTGACTCCACGTCGAGTGCAACATTCTCCGAAGATACCGTTCGCATCGCCCGTAACTTTGCCCAAGGATCAGCCGCTTTCATGGCCGGAGATTTAGGTTTATGGGTAGAGGGCGATAACAAAGCGGAGAGCACCGATTCACGTAATTGGGGTTATCTCAAGCCAAGCGAAGTCGTTGGCGTATTCGTGCTCTGCTTCAAACGCGCGAAGAAGTAGCGCGCTAAATAATTATCGCGTGAAGGCCTCGATAATCAAAGCTTTCTGCTCTTCTTCGTGCAAGTGATGGCTACCTGTTGCAGGTGATGCCGTTGCACGACGTGAGACCGGACGAAGAACGCGTGAATCCAAAGTACCCATGGTGTTGAGTGCGATAAATGGCCATGGACCTTGGTTCGCGGGTTCATCTTGGACCCAGAGCAAGTTCGCATTTGGATGCTTTGCCGCAATCGCAGTCATTTCTGCAAGAGGCAGTGGATACAACTGTTCGATACGAACGATTGCAGTGTGACTCTCGTTCAAACGAGTGCGCTCTGCAAGGAGGTCGTAGTAGACCTTGCCGGAGCAGAAGATCACGCGAGTTGCATTACCGGGAACGGTCGCATCATCAATGACTGGACGGAAAGTTCCTTGTGTGAAATCAGCAAGACCCGATGCCGCTGCCTTGAGGCGAAGCATGGACTTTGGCTCAAAGACAATCAGCGGGCGACGAGCTGGGTTGTTCATATGCCAACGCAGCAAGTGGAAGTAGGACGCTGGTGATGACGGTTGTGCAACAGTCATATTGAGCTCTGCGCACAAGGTTAGATAACGCTCGATGCGAGCGGATGAGTGATCTGGACCTTGTCCTTCATATCCATGTGGAAGAAGTAGGACTACAGATGAACGCTCACCCCACTTTTGAAGTGAGGAAGAGATGAACTCATCGATGATGGTTTGGGCGCCGTTGGCGAAGTCGCCGAACTGACCTTCCCACATCACAAGTGCGTCATCGCGAACAACGGAGTAACCGTATTCAAATCCCATTGCGCCATATTCAGAGAGAAGCGAATCGACAACGAAGAATTGGTTCTCATCGCTAATCAATGAGCGAAGTGGAGTCCAGTCGGCGCCAGTGTTCTGATCGATGACAACAGCGTGACGGTTAGAGAATGTTCCGCGGCGAACATCTTGGCCCGCTAACCGAATCGGATGGCCTTCCAGAAGAAGTGATCCCATCGCCAACATTTCGCCAGTTGCCCAGTCAACAGTGCCCTCATCCAACATCTCCACGCGCTTAGCAAGCTGTGGTGCGAGTTTAGGATGGATGACGAAACCCTCTGGTGTTGCACCTTGGGTTGCGGCAATGCGGCGAAGTGTTGCTTCATCAACTGCAGTGTGAACAGTTTCAGGTGCAGGTGATTGTGGAACTGGGGTTGTCATTGGTGCAGGCTCGGTGTTGTGAACCGCATTAAAGACAGATTCCAATTGAGTCTGGTAATCACGCAAGACTTCTTCGGCTTCTTCAACGGTGATATCGCCGCGACCGATAAGTGATTCGGTGTAGAGCTTGCGAGTAGAACGCTTTGCCTCAATCAACTTGTACATCAGCGGTTGTGTGAAGCTTGGCTCGTCGCCTTCGTTGTGTCCGCGGCGGCGGTAGCAGACCATGTCGATAACGACATCTTTATTAAATTCTTGACGATATTGGTAGGCAATCTTTGCCACACGCACGACTGATTCTGGATCATCAGCATTCACGTGGAAGACCGGTGCCTGAATAATCTTTGCCATGTCGGTCGAATAAGTCGAAGAACGAGCAGAGATGGGCGAAGTAGTAAATCCAACTTGGTTGTTCACCACAATGTGGATAGTTCCACCAGTGCGGTAGCCCTTGAGCTGTGACATGGAAAGTGTTTCAGCAACAATTCCTTGACCAGCAAATGCAGCATCGCCGTGCATCAAGATCGGCATCACCGAATACTTATCTTTCACGTTCAAGATATCTTGCTTGGCGCGGACAACACCTTCGAGCACAGTATTGACTGCTTCTAAGTGTGATGGGTTGGCAGCCAAATAAACCTGGGTTGTTGCGCCAGATTCAGCAGTGAATGTTCCTTGAGTGCCCAAGTGATACTTCACATCGCCAGAGCCATGTACTTGGTTCTCGGCGTAGTGTCCTTCGAACTCTTGGAAGATCTGCCCGATGTTCTTGCCCGCAATATTGGCCAAGACATTGAGGCGACCACGGTGTGGCATACCAATGCAGACTTCATCCAAACTATCCTCAGCAGCGGATGAGATAACAGCATCGAGTAATGGAATCACAGTCTCGCCGCCTTCGAGGGAGAAGCGCTTCTGACCGACGTACTTAGTCTGCAAAAATGATTCGAATGCTTCAGCGCTATTGAGTTTACGCAAAATACGCAATTGTTCTTCACGTGGTGTTCGAGGCGCACCAACTTCTACGCGCTCTTGAATCCACTTACGTTCTGCTGGGTTTTCGATATACATATATTCGATACCGATAGTGCGGCAGTAGGAGTCACGCAAAGTTCCGAGAATCTTGCGTAACTTGAGCTTTGGCTTTCCGCCAAAACCGCCAGTAGGAAATTCGCGATCCAAATCCCACAAAGTCAGTCCATGTGTAACCACATCAAGGTCTGGATGTGAACGTTGGTGATACTCGAGCGGATCGGTATCTGCCATCAAGTGGCCAGTGGTGCGGTAGGCGTTAATCAATTGCTGAACGCGAGAGACCTTATCCAACTGGTTCTCGGCTGATTCAGGAATATCTTGCACCCAACGAATGGGTACGTATGGAATACGAAGTGCGGCAAAGAGTTCATCGTAGAAACCATCTGCACCGAGCAAGAGTTCATTGATAACACGGAGGAAATCGCCGGACATCGCGCCTTGAATGATGCGGTGATCGTAAGTGCTAGTCAGCGTGATGACTTTGCTGATTGCTAATTGCGACAAAGTCTCTTCACTTGCGCCTTGGAATTCGGCGGGGTAATCCATCGCACCAACGCCAAGAATCAAGCCCTGGCCTTGCACTAAGCGAGGAACAGAGTGAACGGTGCCGATTGTTCCTGGGTTAGTCAGAGAAACAGTGGTGCCAGCGAAATCTTCAACAGTTAGTGCGCCGGTGCGGGCCTTGCGCACGGTCTCTTCATAGGAAGCCCAGAACTGTGCGAAATCAAGTGCTTCGCAGCCCTTAATAGAAGGTACTAATAGTTGGCGAGAGCCATCTGGCTTTGCCAAGTCGATTGCGATACCTAAGTTGATATGTGCTGGGCGACCGATTGCTGGCTTGCCTTCGGATTCACCGAAGAATGCATTCATCTCTGGAATCTGGCGAAGTGCCTTGATCATCGCGTAACCAATGATGTGAGTAAAAGAAACCTTGCCACCACGACCGCGCTTCAAGTGGTTGTTGATGACGGTGCGATTGTCGATCATTAATTTTGCAGGGACTGCGCGCACTGATGTGGCAGTCGGAACGTTGAGTGATGCTTCCATGCTCTGTACAACGCGAGCGCCCACACCGCGGATGACCTCGAGCGTTGATGCGCCAGGTGACTCCAACGTTGGAATCGGCTTGACCACCGGATCGGCAGGTAGCGGAACAGAGTTATTTACGGGCTGGTTCATAGAAGCGCTCTCCAGATTGGTTAGAGATGGTGCGGGTTGAACAGGTGTGGGTGCGGAAACTTGTGAAGCAGGAACTACGGCTGCAGGTTGCGCGGGAACAACTGGTGCAACTGGTGCGGGAACGATGGGTGCAGGTTGTGCGGGAGCAACTAGTGCAACGGGTGCAGCAACAACCGGTGCAGCTGCAACAGGCGCAAATGTTTGCTCGCCGACTCCAACTTTCGTTGCAGTAACAGGAACACCTTGTGCTGCATCAGCGCGCTTGGGAAGTGGAGGTTGTCCACCCTTCGGTGCATCCATCAATGGTTGGAATGTTGCAGTGTTAATAGAAGATGCATTGACTACTGCAGAGCCGCCTCTTGTTGCGGGGGCGTAATCGGCAAAGAAATCCCACCAAGCTTTATCTACTGATGATGGATCTGCGAGATATTTTTCGTACATCTCATCGACAAGCCATTCGTTGGGGCCAAAGCTCCCACCGAAATGATTCTCAGGCGTGTTACTTCCTGTTGCCGACACTGGCGATGCTCCGAATTCTCTTCTGGCCTCTGCTCCGATACGCAGGTGCTGGAACTACTCGAAGTCTAATAGGCGAGAGCCACGCTCACATCTGCCCATAAGGCGGGGAAAATGTGAGGCTGACCCCACTTTGGGGGCAGAGGGCCGAGATGAGCGATATCAAGGGCTCGCAGGTGGAGTTCTGACTCGTGAGCGGGCAGAGTTCTCGCATGACAACAGATGCAACCCAGCCATTGGCGCCACTCGCAATCGTCACCGGTGGTTCAAGGGGCCTTGGCAAAGTTGTTGCGAAAGCACTGGTCGCGCAGGGAAAGCGCGTTGTTATCGTCTCGAAAGATCCAGAGCGCGCAGCTGCAACAGCACAAGAATTGGGTTGCGAATTTCGCACCGTTGATTTCCAAGATTTAGCTGCCACTCGCACTGTCTGTGAAGAGATTCAATCTACTTTCGGTATTGCGGAAATCATTGTGCTCGCCCACGGCGTGATGAGTGATCGCCTTTCCAAAACACTGCGCACCACCACCGAAGAATGGCGCCGAGTAATGGCGATCAATCTCGATTCCGTTTTCGTTATCGTCAACACGCTCTGTCCAGCAATGGCAGATGCACGCAACGGTCGCGTCATCATCTTTACCGCCTGCCTCGGTCGCATGTCTGGCCCGGGAAATGCAGGGGGGCTAGCGCCGTATCGAATTAGTAAAGCGGGAGTCAACGCACTTGTTCGCAATCTTGCGCACGAAACTAATCATGGCGCTCGCGGATTCTTGATCGATGCGATGTGTCCTAATCATTCGCGTACCGATATGGGCGGGCCCGATGCTCCGCGTTCTGCAGAAGAGGGTGCTGAGACTGCGATTTGGCTTGCGACTCGTCCGTTCACACCCGGTGAAGATCAGACCGGTTTGTTCTGGGAAGACCGAGAAGTTATCGAGTGGTAATAAGTTATTGAGTAAAAACTATTCTTTGTAACCAAATAGCGCGGCGATAAAAGTAGCTCCGGCAATAAGAGTGAGCGGTATCGCTAAAAAGGTAACGTCTCCACCTGAAAACATGAAGTAGGCAACTCCCAATGCAATCGCGTTAGCCAATACGGCGGGCGCACGTCCATAAGACTTTCCAGCGGCAAAGCCCTTTGACGCAACATAGAGCCCGAGGGCTCCAGCTATTCCAAAAACGATTTCACCGATGAGCGCAGATGGATGCGTGATATCTGAAGTAAATGAGGCAATAAATAGATAGCCAACTAATCCAAGAATTATGAGCGCTTCGAGGCGCAGAAGGATGACTGCTGCACGGCGAAAGAAGTCGGTGTTCATTTGCGGTAGCAAGTCCTTTCTTAAGAGTCGTTCCTCATTAGTTTAACTGTAAACATCATATTTTCTTCACATTATTCGCACGGATTGCCATGCATATAGAAATACGGCATCAATTCAAAAAAAGAGAAATATCCTCATTCAATGAAAAGTATTGAATTTCGAGATAACGGTACATCTGACACTTTAACGGGGTCTCCAACTTTTAGAATTTTTTTATCGCAGCTAGACCGCGAGATTGCACTAAGAAAACGTGTAAGTACACCGCTCTCTATTCTCTCCATTTCTATCGCAGATCCTAAAGACGATGGTGAAATAGTTTTGCTTAATGAGAGTATTCGTCGCGAAATAAGAAATGAAGATTTTTACTGCCGTGCCTCGGAGGATGGATTTTGGATCGGACTTCGGGCTGATTCGAAAGGTGCCAAAGAAGCATTACTGCGATTTATTGAAAGCGGTCTAAATATTTTTAATCAAGTAGCAGAAAACTCTGAAGGCATTAGAAAACCAATTTCCAATGTTCCACACTTCGACGCTCAAGTCCACGAATATAGGGGTGGCTTGACTAGCGAGAAATGGATCGAACAAATTGACCGGCTATATTTTAAGAAATAATCACTTGGAGACTTTTCTTGGACACATTAAGTTTGCATTAGAAAGCAATAAATGAAGTAATCCACAGTCAAGATTAGAATTGACAGTCAAGCGACTTTGCTTCGCATGTGAAAAGAATTGACCCAGTCCAAACTCCCCTCGTGTCTCGGGGCGAATTGATTAATCACGTCGAGGTAATTCCAGATGATGCCGATTTCGAAAATAGGCAAAATCTGGATAAATATGAGCAGACTAACCTAGACCGCATCGAATACGGTGTGCTCAATTCTTTTATCCAAGACGCCGGCATTGAGGAAATTTGGATTAACTCACCAAATCGAATCTTTATTGCTCGTGGCGGAGTGAGCGAACTGACAAATCTCGTACTTACCTCAGATCAGGTAAGGGATTTAGTCGAACGGTTATTGATGTGGGGAGGTAGGCGGTTAGACCTTTCACACCCATTTGTTGATGCAAGACTTCCCGATGGCTCACGCCTTCACGCCAGCATTCCTGATGTAACAGCAGAACATTGGGCCGTCAATATTCGCAAACACATACTTAGAGGAAAAACGCTAGAAGAACTACAAGAGTTTGGAGTTTTAGATTCTCGGCTCAGCTTGTTTCTTAAGAATTGTGTAAGTGCAGGATTGAATATTCTCGTAAGCGGCTCTACTCAGGCTGGGAAGACGACTCTTCTCAACGCTTTAATTGGAGAGACCTCAGTCAGCAGTCGAGTAATCACCGTAGAAGAGGTATTTGAGCTACGTCCGAGAGTCCCGGACTGGGTTGCCCTACAAACAAGGGCCGCAAATCTAGAGGGCGAAGGTGAAATTCCACTTCGCAAATTAATTAAAGAGGCACTTCGCATGCGTCCCACTCACCTGATTGTGGGAGAAATTCGAGAGGCAGAATCCTTGGATCTGCTAATTGCATTAAATTCTGGCCTGCCGGGAATGGCAACGATTCACGCAAACTCTGGCCGCGATGCAGTAGCAAAATTGCAAACTCTCCCATTACTTGCTGGCGAGAATATCTCACATAGGTTCATTGCGCCCGTAGTTGCAAGTGCAATAGACATAGTTGTACATGTCGCGATGGAGGCTGATGGCAAGCGTGCAATTCAAGAAATTCTATTTGTGAATGGTCGAATTGAGGGTGAAAGAGTGGAGACAGAAACACTCTTTTCACTCGAGATTCATAACGGTAAATCAAATTACCGTGAAGCTTTAGGAGACCCAAACCGAATACTTGCGAAGAGGGGAAAGATTCTTGAAGAGTAAAAATAGTTTTGGGAGGAACCCACAAAAAACACTCTTGCTCACCGTAATTTTGCTCCTGATAATTTTCACATCCCTGATCGGTGCCACCGGATCTGTGGCGATATCCCTCCCACTTTCGCTCCTCTTTGTGGGAGTTCCGATTTACGCTTCAAACTCTAAGGAGAAACTTCGGAAAAATAAGCTAGAAAAATTATGGCCGGAAATTCTCGATTTACTTATTTCCGGAATTCAATCGGGACTTTCGCTTTCGCAATCAATTGCTTCAATGGGAACAAGAGGTCCCCTAGAAACTCGTCCAATCTTCACAAGGTTTAAACTAAACCTCAAAAGCGGCCAGAACTTCGAAACCTCATTACATATCCTTAAATTTGAATTTTCTAACTCTCTCGCTGATCAAGTAATAGAAGTAATGCGTATATCTCAAAGCTCGGGAAACAGAGATACTGCTCTTACCCTTCGTACGATTGCTGAGTTCATAACGGCAGATCTCTCTTTACGTCAAGAAATCAAAGCCAAACATTCATGGATTAGAAATGCTGCATTGCTCGCTGCGGCAACCCCATGGATCCTGCTCTTGATTCTCTCCTCGCAGGAAAGTGCGCGTCGCGCATATGCCTCAACCGCAGGAGTGATAGTTCTATTTTCCGGTGCTCTGTTCTCTGCGATTGCCTTCCTTTGGATGCAGAAAGTAGGAAAAATTGAGTACTCGCCGCGAGTATTCGCATGATGAGTACATATTTACTCGCCTTAGGCTTCTTGACTCCCTCATTCGCTTACGCAGGAAAGCTGATTACTCAGGAACTCGGGGATCCATTGATTCGGTTTCACGAGATTTATCGGAACGAAAAAATGAATAAAGGTGCTGCCATGAGTCGGAAATATTCGGACTCGGGTGCGCTCAGAGATATTAACTTGCTGTCTGTAAAAAGTGATAGAAATTTCAAATTATTCAATCTAAAAATTTCGAGGACCAGACTTATTTTTTGGTGGATATTTTGTGTATTGATTCTAATAATGACTCAATCATTTTCTGGAATAGTTCTAATATTCTCCATAACAGGACTTGCAATAGTACTTATCAGACAGGAAGAAATAGCAACTCGTAAAGCAAGAGAGAAAAGAATTGCACTAGAGCTTCCTCTTATAGTGGAGTTATTCGCAATTCTTGTTTCGTCTGGAGAAAGTCCGATTGCGGCAATTTTCCACCTAGCGAGAATTAGCCAGGGCGAGATTGCGCATCTACTAGGCGACAGTGTGGCCAATCTTCAATCTGGAATGGGTTTAGTCGCGTCATTGGACAACTTTTCACGTTCGGGAAGAATTCCTGAATTAAGGAGGTTCTGTGACTCATTGATAATTGCCGTGCAGAGAGGAACTTCATTAGCCGAAGTTCTATCGAGGCAAGTGGTTGAAATTCGAGCTAACCACCACGCAAAAATGATTGAAGCAGCTGGAAAAGCCGAGATTGCCTTGATGATTCCAGTTGTTTTTTTAGTTTTGCCCATCTCCGTCCTTTTTGCTTTGTGGCCATCCTTTGTCGCCCTTGGACAAAGCACTGGTTTCTGAAAGCGAGGGGAGGAAGTCAATGTTTTTAGCGGGAGAAATGTATTTATCCACAAAGGTCTAGTTCTCACATACCTGATTCGAATTGATCTCCGTGGGCTTGTATTTCGAGAAAATAAGACAATCAAATTTCAATTTATTCTTAAAGCCATCACCAATATGAAGAATGAAGCTCTATAAATAGGGAGAATAAGAATGACACTTAAAATAGAATTAGAAGCTGGCGCAAGTAACGGAATAACCTTGGCGAAGTTGCCCAAGGGCTGGAATCGCGCAGATACCTGTGCCAAAGACGCTGGCCGTGTAGAGCAATCCACTTCAAAAGAGACCAGAGATGCCGAACTATTCACTAAGGCTTCAACCCTTTTCGGCTCGTTACTGGGTACTGCTTCTAGGCTAGACCGGTTAGCAATCAGTACTTCTAGGCAGCTATTCGGCTTAGTACTTAATGGCGTGATGCTTCTGCGGGCTTACAACCAGAAATTTTGGCAATCACTCGTAAAAGACGAAAGCGGCGATGTACCCGGTTGGGTCTTAGTAGTACTAATGACCACAGGGCTTGTAACTGCGATCTGGACTATCGCTGCGCCGAGGCTCTCAACAATTCTGAGAAACTCCCTCGATTCCATGAACAACGTCCGATAGCCCATCAGATGTTTGCCCTTGATTCTTTTCGTGAAGACGATGGAAATGTGGAAAGTGTCATCGTTATGATCCCTTTGATTTTTCTATTCCTGAGCGTCCTTCAAATCGCTTCGGCTGTTCTTGTCCATGGAATTTCATTGAATAGAGTTCAAGGAGAAATCTCCAACTCTTCACTCCTTCAAGGCGAAGTTCCAAGAAAGTTGCCGACATTTTTACTTCAAAAAGGGAGTATTGAACTTCCGGGCGGTGGTCATCTATTGATCGGAGTCTCAGATAGTGAGTTAGTTCCAATTTCTCCCTTGGCGGTTGGTCACACCCATCTCACTACAAGGGCTATAGCAATCGATGAGAATTAGTTGATGAAATTAACCCGACGCTTCTTTTGGGGAATAAAAGATGACTCGGGTAGCGCAATCATTGAATTCATTGCTCTGGGAATTCCATTATTTCTCCCGCTCGCTATCTTTCTTACAGCCGTTAATCATGACGCTTCGCTTCAATCCCAAACTAGGAATTTTGCACGTCAGATAGCTCGAATCTACGTTTCGGGTCCCTCGCAGAGCGTTTCAGTAGAGAGAGTCAATGTGTTGAAGTCGATATTTAAAGCTGAGATTCTCAATCGGATTGAGACAGATCTTGAACCGGAGATAGTTATTACCTGCAGCGACTTGCAGTGTCTCAGCCCGGGTAGCACGGTCAAAGTAAATCTTTCTATCTTTAACAATAAACATCGCCTACTAGCCAGATCGAGCACCCAAGAAATTGTCGATCAATGGAAGGCAAACTAAATGGCGTTTAGGGATGAAGTCTTACTCTCAAAATTCAGAACGTGTTTACTCTCAAAATTCAGAACGGGTTTACCTTCGAAATTTTCCGCAAGCGAATGGATAAAGCCTAATATTTTTGGAAACCTTCGAGCTCTCGAAGTTAGATTTACAGACGAAGCAGGTTCAATATCAATATTGATTTTTGGTCTTTTCGCAATCCTTTTGCCCCTAACAATAGGCATTGTCGATACCGCAGATGCCTTTATTGCGAAACGTGAATTAATTGGAATTGTTGAACCAGGGGTGCAGCGAGCCGCTGGTTCAATAGATTTGCAAAGGTACTATTCAAAAACCACTTCAGGAGAGAGGGTTCCAATTGACTGCTCTCTTGCAATAAATCGTGCCCAGGTTGAGGTATCGCAAATGCTTCTTCGTGATAAGAAAATTGAATTAACCAGTGCCAGATGTGTCAATGACGAATTAGTCCTTTCAGTCATGAGCGAAGTAACCCCTTTGATTGATTTCCCAATATTTCACAATTTAGTAAAAGGTAGGATTTTAATTTCTGCAGAGGTCGGAGCCAGTTCGGTGTATAAATGACCTAAATCGAAATACCATGAAGATGAGATTATTTGAACTTGTTTGAGTGATCAGCGCGAGGGGTAAATTCCACTGTTGGACCTACTTCCATTACTCTTAACCCATGGCCGCCCGTGAATATCTCGAAGAGATTAATAAGCTCCGTGCGACCCTTACCTCAATCGAATCTGTTCTGGATTTACCGAAATTACATGCTGACTTCGCGACACTTGAAGCTGAAGCAAGCGCACCCAATCTTTGGGATGACCCTGAGAAAGCTCAGGTTGTTACGAGCAAACTTTCACGGGTTCAATCGACAATTAATCGGGTTACAAATATCCGCAGACGCCTCGAGGATGTCCCGCTTCTTCTTGAGTTAGCTGAAGAAGAGAAGGATGCTTCGGCATTAGCTGATGCAGGTACTGAACTCGATGATGTCACAAAGGCAATTCAAGATCTAGAAGTCCAGACACTACTCAACGGTCAATATGACGACCGCGATTGTTTGATAACTGTTCGATCTGAAGCTGGCGGCGTTGAGGCGGCTGACTGGGCCGAAATGTTGATGCGTATGTACCTTCGTTATTGCGAGCGCAAATCTTTGAAGGTAGATGTACTTGAAACGTCTTATGCTGAAGAAGCTGGAATTAAGTCAACAACTTTCCGCGTCAGTGCTCCTTATGCATACGGAACGCTCTCTGTTGAGCAAGGTACTCACCGTTTGGTACGTATCTCTCCCTTTGATTCACAATCCCGTCGCCATACCTCTTTTGCTGGCGTTGAAGTAGTTCCGGTCGTTGAACAGAGCGACCATGTTGAAATTGATGAGAAAGAGATACGAGTGGATGTTTACCGTTCATCCGGTCCGGGTGGGCAAGGCGTGAACACCACAGACTCTGCAGTCCGTATTACGCATATTCCTACGGGCATTGTTGTTTCTTGTCAGAACGAACGAAGCCAAATTCAAAACAAAGCCACTGCAATGGCTGTCTTGCAATCGAAATTGTTGGAACGCCGTCGCCAAGAAGAGCGTGCACGCATTGATGCACTAAAGGGCGATAACTCTGGATCTTGGGGTAATCAGATGCGTTCT
Source organism: Actinomycetota bacterium (assembly GCA_947372915.1). Lineage (GTDB taxonomy): Bacteria > Actinomycetota > Actinomycetes > Nanopelagicales > Nanopelagicaceae > AAA044-D11. The sequence continues at coordinate 14,784 of CANBVO010000015.1, forward strand.
TATGTTCTTGCGCCGTATCAAATGGTGAAAGACCTTCGCACAAATTATGAAGTTGGAAATCCATCCGGTGTATTAGATGGCGACATTGATGGCTTTCTTGAGGCTGCTATTCGTTGGAGAAAGCGAAGCGAATAAGGAATTTGCACAATTAAGTGGATTCTCCTAGAGAGGAATTCGTCCATAAAATAAGTTACAAGGGAGCTGAAAATTACGCCTAAATTCAAATCTTCGAGCATCTCTCAGTTAAAAAGGCGCGTATTTCCCCAGCCTGAGCGGGCTGGTTGCCTAAACTGACGCTCATAATCAGGAACTGGAGTAACCGTGATTCGTTTTGAGAATGTCACCAAGATCTACCCCAAGCAGGAACGCCCTGCCTTGGAATCTGTTGACCTGGAAATTCTCAAAGGTGAATTCGTATTCCTCGTTGGTTTATCTGGTTCAGGTAAATCAACATTCCTTCGTTTGATTCTTCGCGAAGAGCGCCCAACATCAGGAAGCATCATTGTTGCTGGAAAAGACCTCAACACTCTCTCGGCCCACAAAGTCCCAGAACTTCGCCGCCAAGTTGGAACTGTCTTCCAGGATTTCCGCTTATTGCCAAATAAGACAGTTGCAGAAAACGTCGCTTTCACACTGCATGTTCTTGGTTATTCCCAAAAAGAGATTGATCGCGAAATCCCAGAGATTCTTGAGTTGGTTGGACTAGAAGCCAAGGCCGACCGCAAGCCATCTGAACTTTCTGGTGGAGAACAACAACGTGTTGCAATTGCTCGTGCTTATGTTTCCAAGCCCACCATTCTTATTGCAGATGAGCCAACCGGAAACCTTGACCCAGCAAACAGCGTGGGCATCATGAAGCTGCTCGACAGAATTAATCGCGAAGGCACCACTGTTTTGATGGCAACACACGATTCCACCATTGTGGATCAGATGCGTAAGCGTGTTATCGAACTTGAGGGCGGGCACGTAGTGCGCGACCAAGTCCGTGGCGTCTACGGGTATTCAGGCTAAGGGGAGAGAGAACAGTGCGCGCTAAATTCGTAATGGGCGAAGTCAAAATTGGGCTTCGTCGCAATATGACAATGACCTTCGCAGTGATGATCACTGTTGCTATTTCTTTGACAGTTCTCGGTATCGGTTTGCTTGCAAATAGCCAAGTTCGTGTCATGAAAGATTATTGGTATGACAAGATTCAAGTCTCCGTATTCCTTTGCGACAACCTTTCTGAATCAGCTTCCTGTGCGAGCGGTCCTGCCACACAGACGCAGATTTCATCCATTCAGGCAGATATCAACGCACTCCCAGTCGTCGATCAGGTCTTCTTTGAAACTCAAGCACAGGCTTACCAACATTTCCAAGAGCAATTTAAAGGCTCTGCTATCGCGCAAAACGTCACGCAAGATCAATTACCGCAGTCATTTCGCATTAAGTTGAAAGACCCCACAAAGTTTGCCGTTATCCAAAGTGCATTCTCTGGTCGCCCCGGCGTAGATTCAGTACAAGACCAACATGCAATCTTGGATAAGTTCTTCAAGCTTCTTGGAGTTCTTCGTGACGGTGCATTGCTCATCGGTATCTTCTCAGTTCTTACCGCAGCACTTCTTATCTCTAACACCCTTCGCGTTGCAGCATTTAACCGCCGCCGCGAAACCGGTGTGATGAAGCTTGTGGGTGCTTCTTCCTTCTCAATCCAATTGCCATTCCTTCTCGAAGGAATCGTTTCAACGTTGATTGGCTGGGGTTTCTCGGTCGGTCTTCTCTCAGGATTTAAGTTCTTGATTGATAGCAGAGTTGCGCCACTACTCTCCTTCACGCGCTTCTTCACCTGGACCGATGTCTGGGTTTCATCCGCTTACTTGTTGCTCACTGGCTTTGTAGTCTCATCAATCGCTTCGATTGTGACGCTGCGCCGCCACCTCAACGTCTAAGCAGATATCCATCGCGTAATTACGCGTAATAACTAGCTCGATTATTTCTCTCGCTATTGCCATGTCAGAATTACCCCATGGCCGAGCCGATCAAGAAAACAGTCAAGAAGGCTGTGAAGAAGGCCGCCAAAAGTGCGCCGGCTAAAAAACTTAACGTTGGATCAAACGCAGATCAATATTCATCTGAAATATCTCCGCTTCTTCCGAAGAAGACCCCAGCATTTCTTAACACTCCCTTTCGCGTTGCATTTGCTGCAATCTCATCGCTAGCTGTCATTATCGCTTTTGCTGCGGGAGATTTCATCGGACAGATGCGCCACAAGAGCATCGTGGATCAAACTATTTCTCAAGTTGTTTCTCGTGAGAGCAGCGTCATTAAGAAAGAACAATTAGAGCGTGCTGCTATTGAAGCGGTTTTGAAATCCACAGGCGATCAATGGGCCAACTACTTCCCATCAAAGAGTGTAGAAGTTTTCAATCAAACATCCGAAGGTCGATACAGCGGTATTGGTGTTTGGCTTCGCAAGAATCGTTCCGGAACGATTGAAATTTCTAGCATCCAACCCAATTCACCTGCAGCTATTGCAGGACTCAAGACTCTCGACTCCGTTGATGCAATCAACGGCCGTTCGATCAACGGAACATCACTCGCTACTGCAATCGCATCTCTTCGTGGGGCCGCTGGTACCGAAGTAAAGATTGATTACGAGCGCAACCAGTTAAAGGCGAGCACCAAGGTAATTCGTGCAGCAGTTCTTAATGGGGATGTGGAAGCAACACAGATCGCTCCAGGAATTCTATACATTCAGGTTTCTGCATTCTCAAGCAATATCTCATATGACGTAGCTAGAGCCCTTTACAAGTATGACCACAAAAAGGGAATCATCCTTGACCTTCGCGATAATCCCGGCGGACTTCTCAAAGAAGGCGTAAACCTTGCATCCATCTTCTTGGGCGAAGGCGTCGTTGTTTCCTATTCTCGTCGCGGCCGTGATGACAAAGTTTTGAGTTCTACTAATAAGAAACCAGATACATCACCTATGACGGTTCTTATTAACCGTTCCACTGCAAGTGCTGCCGAAGTAGTCGCTGGCGCGCTTCAAGATCGCAATCGAGCTGTTGTTCTTGGTGAGAAGTCATATGGAAAAGGCACTGTGCAAGAACTCGTCGATCTCTTTGATGGCTCACAAATTGAATTCACTGTCGGTAAGTACCGCACACCTTCTGGTCGCATCATCGATCAAGTGGGAATCCAACCCGATTTAGTCGTTGGCGAAGACCAAGAGATTGCAAAGGCCACCGCAGTATTAGGCGGCTTGGCTGCATTAGATACGGGCAAAGTAAGCAAGTAGCGATATCCCTCTGCAAGCGGAGGGCGCGAAGTTAACTTAGCTTGCCTTGCTTAAAACGGGCGAATTGTGCGGATGCTCAATCGGCGTGATCACGAATAACTCTTTAGTTCGTACCCCTAGTACCCTTAGCACTTAACTAATCCGTTTAGAGAGCAGTGCAACCGTATTTAGAGAGAGGGGGTGGCCCTGATGGTAAAAGAACTTGGCAAGAAAATGATTGCTCAGAACAAGAAAGCACGTCATGACTACTCCATCGAGGAAGTCTTTGAATGCGGCATTGCTCTATCCGGCACTGAAGTGAAATCACTTCGTGCTGGTCGTGCCTCCCTTGTGGATGGCTTTGCCATGGTGAACAAGGGGGAGATGTGGATCAGTGGTATCCATATTCCTGAATACACAGAGGGAACTTGGAATAACCACCCACCACGTCGCGATCGCAAGCTCTTGATGCATCGCAAAGAGATCGACAAATTGGCCGCCCAAACAAAGCAGGGTGGTCTCACACTTGTGCCACTTTCACTTTATTTCAAAGATGGCAAGGCGAAGATTGAACTTGCTCTTGCCAAGGGTAAGAAATCGCACGATAAGCGCGCTGCCCTGATGGAACAACAGGCAACCCGCGAAGTAAACCGCGAGCTCTCACGCCGTAATTCAGGTAAGTCCGAGCGCTAATTCACGCGCAGTAATCTGAGAATGCGAACTCCCGTTATTGCTTTGCGGGAATAACCTTTACACTTAAGCAGTTATACGGATACTGCACGGAAATCCCTTAAGAAATCTAAGCGGTATTTACAACTCCATATCGATGAATAATGCTTAACCACGTTTTACCCGTACTAAAAATATGGGGGTGAACGGTCTCGACTTTAGATGTTGGGATAGGTGAAGCGGGCCGAGGAAGCCGGGATGATCTCGTAAACCAATAACCCTGGCAAAAAACTAAGCGCCAGTACAACTGCCGCTGATTACGCCTTCGCTGCATAAGCGAACCTCGTGATCCGTTAGACCAAGTGCGCTCTCGACTTGGAACCTAGCGTCGCTAGAGAGCTCACCTGCTGGTGGTGTTATAGACACTAATGGGGAAATAAATCTGTAACTGAGTTCGTTGACTACTTGTGTTCGAGAGAGTCAGGACTGAGAAAACGATTATGACCACTACGCCCGTAGAAGCCCTATGTCAGTACTAGAGGACCCGGGTTCGATTCCCGGCACCTCCACGTAAATAATCGCACCCGTGAAATAATGCGGGTGTGAGCAAACAAGACTCGAGTGCAAATTCGTTAGAGCAGATTCCGCAATTCTTTAATGCAGATGGAACCCTGATACGCATTCCCGTACGACCAGCTAAGAAGATTGCCGTTCTTAGACACATTGCCGCGGGATTACAGCTAGGCGAGAAATATTCCGAGAAGGAAATTAACGAACTGATCTTCAAGTTCCATAGCGATACTGCAGCAATCCGTCGCCACATGATCGAGTATGGGATTCTTGATAGGGATAAAACTAGTACTTATTGGGTTAAGTAAGTTTTCTGGGAAACCTTGAATTAGTCTCTATTTCAGGAAGTAAAGTTTTTTAATAGCGATTAATCCGGCACAGAGTGCAAGAAAGGCGAGAATTCGAAGCGTTGCCGGTGCATGCCCAATGAGAAACATTACGTTGACGAATATTGAGAGAACGGCGAGAGTTGCTACCCCTGCCTTGTAAGTAGCTTTGCCCGTAGAGCTACCAGTGCGATTGAACTTCGTGGCTAGCTGCATGGCCAGTGGGCCACCAAGTAGTCCGACAATAAGCAGAAAAGTAACGAGGAGAGCCAGTGATTTCACTGGATGAGTTTAACCATTGATAAGTAACTTCGTAACCTCGTAACTTCGTGATGTGGTGAAGTTGTATTCAATAAGAGAAGACCATCTTTAAGCCATTTCGTAACTTTTTTTGAATAAAACATTACCCGTGCTTAAGCCACTTCGTTTGCGGGGCGAGCGGGTACAAAATGTTTCTTACCGGCTGGACTTGTCCAGGTGCAGGAACCATCAGCATGGCTCTCAAGTAGCCACCCTTCAGAAGTTTTTATTCGGTGGTGTCTTCGGCACAGTACTCCCATATTTTCGGCCGAGGTATGACCACCTAACTCCCAACTGATTGCATGGTCGATATCTGATGTACGCCCCGGTTGTCTACATCCAGGAAATCTACATATTTGATCTCGAGCGAGAATCAAATCAACGAGACCTTGAGGAGGTTCGTAAGTTTGCCGCCCGTAATCAAGAAGGTTGCCGGTCATCTCTTCGGTAATAAATCTCTTCCATTTTCCGTCGCTTGCGAGTTTTCTCGCGATGGAAGCAGGTATCGGTCCATATCCTGCAAGTTGCCCAGGGTTTTCCGCCAACCCAAGGAGTGTTGGTAGATCCATGGTGAGATTTACAGTTATGGGGCGCCGATGCTGAGGCGCTATTTCAGTGTTTGTGGCCAAATACTGTGAAGCGAGATCCGCAAGTGCATCTGCACGAAGTACATCAAGAGTTGGAAGGCGAGTTGTTTCCACCAAGGATGAAGATGGTGAAGATGCCACACCTTTTGATGATGTTGATTTGGTTTTGTTGGTGGGAGATGTGGCAGCGGAGTTCCGAGTGTTCCGCAATTTTTCTTGTGCTATTCGCGCCATCTTGTCGATTGCAAGAATTACTGTCTGGGCTTCAGCCGCTGGCAACAGGGCGATGATTCTCGCCATTCCATGAGGTTCAGGATTCATATAAACATAACGCTCTTCTTGGGCTTGTGCTACTTGCTCTTCAAAAGTGTCAGGGGAAAGCTTTGCAATTGTGCTTCGGATTTTATTAGCAATCTGCACAGGTGAATGATTCTCGGCATGGGAAAGTGCAATTGCCTCGATAGCCTGAATTGCCTCAGCTGGAAGACCTTGATTGACCGCAGATTCACTCTCGCGAGCAATTACTGCTGCAACCTGAGCGGAGATCTCTCCCATTTCCAGAGCGTTCACAACGTTAGGTAAATGATTAGTAAGAGTTCTCGCGACATCAATCTTGGATTGAGCAGTGCTCGGTGAAATTCTTAATACTGTCGAAACATCCTCGCGCTCTAGTTCATCGACGCCGTAAATTTCCCGTGGCTTACCCGGAGCCTCTCCCGCAACTGCAAAAAGGGCAGACTGCATCAACGCATCTAACCAACCTGCTTGTTTCTGAAGCGCTTCTAGATAGTCAAGCCGACCCGCATAATCGAGATTTATAGGATCTATAGCGTGGAGTTCGGTAAGGACTTCGATTCCGGCGCGCGAAAGCAGAAGTTCGGAAACCCGAATTTCGACTTCTCTTGTGCGATCCATAAAAGAAGTTTCTATGGAGGGTCTGACATTGAGGAATGAAATTTCTTGTTATTCACATGCCGATACTGTTTATAATTTTTGAAATTCTGCTCCAGTCAAATGGATTTACTAACTGTAGGTAACTTCCTAAAGCAAGCCAACTTCCTAAAGCAAGCCAACTTCCTCAAGCAAGCCAACTTCCTCAAGCAAGCCAACTTCCTCAAGCAAGCCAACTTCCTCAAGCAAGCCAACTTCCTCAAGCAAGCCAACTTCCTCAAGCAAGCCAACTTCCTCAAGC
>CANBVO010000016.1 GCA_947372915.1 Actinomycetota bacterium
ACTCTCGCTTCTTCTCTTTTCCGGCGCTTCACAATTTGCAGTAGTAGGAGTGATGGGCGCAGGCGGAAGTGCCATCAGCGCAATTGCTACATCCACTCTGCTTGGATCGCGTAACGCTTTATATGGCCTACGCCTTGCTCCAATTCTTAATCATCGCGGCATCAAACGGGCGCTCGGCGCACAAATCACCATTGATGAATCCACTGGCGTTGCCCTCTCTCAATCAACTGATGAAGAGATGAAAAAAGGATTCTGGTACACCGGTATCGGCGTCTTTATCTTCTGGAATTTCTTCACCGTGCTCGGAGCTTTAGGTGCAAACGCAATTGGAAATCCATCTGCATGGGGACTTGATGCCGCGGTTCCGGCAGCTTTCCTTGGACTGCTCTGGCCACGGTTAAAAGCTAAAGAGACTTGGGCAGTTGCAGGTACGGCAATAGTTCTTGCGCTCTCACTCGCCCCCGTTGTGCCCGCCGGTGTACCAATTATTTCTTGCGCGCTCATCTCAATCATTGTGGGGTGGCGCAAGTGAGTGCACAATGGATTGCAGTTCTCGGCGCGAGTTTCTTCGCCTATGCACTTAAATATATTGGCTCTGCGATTCCAGCATCTTGGCTAGCGCATCCGCGGATTCAACGCATCAACAACCTGATTCCTATCTCATTGTTGAGTGCGCTCGTCGCTATTCAGACTGTGACAGATAAGACCAAATATGTCTTGGACCATAGAACTGCTGGGGTCGCGGTTGCAATACTGGCGTTAATCGCCAAGGCGCCGTTCTGGTTTGTCGTAGTGAGCGCAGCAGTTACATCTGCGCTCGTCTACAAATTCGCTTAATTTAAAGAACTTTAAGAGCTTCGAGCTTTGCCTTGAGATCGATATCAGATGGCTCGGTAAGGTGAGTTCCATCTTCAAAGACGATCACCGGAATAGATTTCATTCCGCCATTAATCTCTAGGACTTTATCCGCAGCTGCGGCATCTTCATCAACGTTGATATATTCAAATGCAATATTGTTGGAATCCATGAACCGCTTTGAGCGGCGGCAATCGCCACACCATTCAGCGCCGTACATAACAATCTTGGACATTTCTTCTCCTCTGGTTGAGTGGTTATTAACTTAAATCCATATAGTGCTCAAGTCCAAAAGTTAATCCAGGACGTAAGCCAACATTTCGGCAGGCAAGGAGTACACCAGGCATAAATCCGGTGCGATCAATAGAGTCGTGACGAATGGACAAGGTCTCTCCGGTATCACCCAGAACAACTTCTTGATGTGCGACGAGGCCACGTAAGCGAACGGAGTGGACCGGAACCTGTCCGACAAGTGCGCCCCGCGCACCATCCATGAGATCAGATGTGGCATCGGGCATCGGTGGGCGCTTGGCCTCGATACGTGCCTGTGTCATTAATTCTGCGGTGCGCTTTGCAGTACCCGATGGCGCATCCGCCTTGTTGGGGTGATGAAGTTCAATGATTTCGGCTGATTCAAAATATTTTGCGGCAGTCGCTGCGAACTGCATCATGAGCACTGCACCGAGACCAAAGTTTGGTGCAATAAGTGCGCCGACTGTGGGATGAGCAGTGAGCCAACCCTTAATCGTCGAAAGTTTTGCATCATCAAAGCCGGTAGTGCCGACAACAACGCTAATGTCGTGGTTAATAGCAAATTCGAGGTTAGCCATCACCGAATTAGGATGTGTGAAATCCACAATCACTTGAGTCTGAGTAGCTACTAATTGATCGAGTGAATCACCGAGATCGAGCGCAGCGCTGAGTTCTAAATCTGAAGCCTCATTGATTGCCTGAACTGTCTGTGCGCCCATACGACCCTTGGCGCCAAGAACTGCAACTTTGATACTCATGCCATCGCCTTTTCAAATCGTGACGTACTGCGGAAGGGACCTACAAGAGCAAGGGTAGCGTCTTGGTTAAAGAGGTCGCGGGCTAATTCGTGAACATCTTCGGCGGTAACCGCATTAACTGCGCGCAGAATCTCATCAAAGCTCATGATTTCCCCGTACACGAGTTCGCTCTTACCAATGCGAGTCATGCGGGAGCCAGTATCTTCTTGGCCGAGCACCAAGGAGCCAGTTACTGCGCCCTTAGCTCGCTTAATCTCATCGAGGGTCAGGCCATGTTCGGCAACGCTCTGACTGACTTCGCGCATCAATTTCAAAACTTCTTCCGCTTTTTCTGGTTTAGAGCCAGCATAAAAAGCGAGCGTTCCGGTTCCGGCAAATTGTTGGCCATAGGCATATGTTGTGTAGGCAAGGCCGCGCTTCTCGCGAATTTCTTGGAAGAGGCGTGAGGACATTCCGCCACCTACGGCTGAGGACAAAATCGCTAATGCAAAGCGACGCTTATCGGTGCGAGATACTCCAGGAAATCCGTAAAGAACATGTGCTTGCTCGGTCCTGCGATCAATCAGACCAACCTTGCCCAACCCTGGAGTTTTCACGGGAGTAGCGGGACGAGTATCCGATTGTGCGTCCGGTACATCGAGGAAGCCATCTTTGCTGAGCGCTTGCTCAACTAATTTGACTACCTTTTTATGCTTCACATTTCCCGCAACCGAGACAACTAATTCTTCAGGGCGGTAGTGCTTCTTGTAATAGTTAAAGACTGATGCGCGACTCATGTCAGTAATAGATTCGACGGTGCCGAGAATCGATTTTCCGAGCGGTGAATTTCCGTAATAGGTAGATAAGTAGAGCTCGTGAATGTAATCCGAAGGATCTTCATCGCGGACCGCAATCTCACTGAGGACTACGTTGCGCTCCCCATCAACATCTTCGGATTTAACGAGTGATGAAGTAATTAAGTCAGAGACGACATCGACTGCAAGTTCTAAATCGCTATCAATAACCCGAGCATAGAAGCAGGTGTATTCCTGAGTGGTGAAAGCGTTCATTTCGCCGCCAACCGCCTCAATTGTGGATGAAATCTCTAACGCAGAACGCGTCTTCGTCCCTTTGAAAAGTAAGTGCTCGAGAAAATGAGAAGCTCCCGCAACCGAATCTTTCGATTCATCACGGGAGCCAACATTTGCCCAGATACCCACCGCAGCGGAGCGAACTGTATTTACCTCTTCGGTAACAATTCGCAGTCCGCTAGGGAGGGTTGTCTTAGCCAATTTCTCTTATTACTTAGCCGCTTCTTCAGAACCGTAGATGGTTCCATCTGGAGCAACTGCGACCAAAGAGAACTTGCCCTTTGGATCAATCTCTTGAATTTCGACTTCAATCTTGTCGCCGACCTTCATAACCTCTTCGAGGTTTTCAATGCGCTTTCCGCCATGCATCTTGCGAATCTGAGATACGTGGAGCAAGCCATCTTTACCTGGAACGAGTGAGATAAATGCACCGAATGTTGCAAGCTTTACTACTGAACCATTGAAGCGCTCGCCTACCTTGGGAACTACCGGGTTTGCGATTGCATCGATCATGGCCTTAGCGGCTTCTGCTTGCGAACCTTCAAGTGCGCCGATGTAGACAGTGCCATCATCTTCGATGGTGATATCTGCGCCAGTCTCATCTTGAATCTGGTTAATCATCTTGCCCTTAGGTCCGATGATTGCGCCGATCAAATCGACAGGAACCTTGACGGAGATAATGCGAGGAGCAAGCAAGCTCATCTCATCTGGTGCGTCAATTGCTTGGTTCATGATGCCAAGAATGGTCATACGTGCTTCTTTTGCTTGGAGCAATGCGCCAGCAAGTACAGAGGCAGGAATTCCATCTAGCTTGGTATCGAGTTGGAGTGCAGTAACAAAGTCCTTTGTTCCGGCAACCTTGAAGTCCATATCTCCGAAAGCATCTTCTGCTCCAAGAATGTCGGTGATGGCGACGTATTCAGTCTTTCCATCAACTTCATCAGAGATCAGACCCATTGCGATACCTGCTACTGCTGCCTTAAGTGGCACACCAGCGTTAAGCAATGACATGGTTGATGCGCAGACAGAACCCATGGATGTAGATCCATTGGAACCAAGTGCTTCAGAAACCTGACGGATTGCATATGGGAATTCTTCGCGGGTAGGAAGAACGGGAACCAATGCGCGCTCTGCAAGTGCACCGTGGCCGATTTCGCGACGCTTTGGTGAACCAACACGACCTGTCTCGCCTACTGAGTAAGGAGGGAAGTTGTAGTTGTGCATATAACGCTTGTGGTTCTCTGGGCTCAAAGTATCGAGCTGTTGCTCCATCTTAAGCATGTTCAGAGTAGTGACGCCGAGAATCTGAGTCTCGCCGCGCTCGAATATTGCTGAACCGTGAACGCGAGGAATAACTTCAACCTCTGCTGTAATTGCACGGATATCGCGAGGACCGCGACCGTCGATACGTACCTTCTCACGAAGAACGCGTTGACGAACTAGCTTCTTGGTAACAGAACGGAGTGCAGCAGAAACTTCCTTGCCACGTCCTTCGAATTGTTCTGCAAGTGCTTCAGTGACTGATGCATTGACTTCATCAAGAGCCGTTTCACGCTCTTGCTTGCCAGCAATAGTTAGAGCCTTTGCCAACTTATCCTTTGCGGCAGATTCAACGGCAGCATAAACATCATCTTGGTAATCCAAGAAGACAGGGAATACGCCAGTTGGCTTTGCAGAACTCTTAGCGAGTTCCATCTGCGCCTCACAGAGAATACGAATAAATGGCTTTGCCGCATCGAGACCAGCGCCAACAATCTCTTCAGTAGGAGCTTGCGCACCATCCTTGATGAGTCCGATTGTCTTTGAGGTAGCTTCTGCTTCAACCATCATGATGGCAACATCGTCGCCTGCGATACGACCAGCAACGACCATGTCGAAGACAGCCTTCTCGAGATCTGAGTGGTTAGGGAATGCAACCCATTGACCCTCGATCAACGCAACGCGTACGCCACCAACTGGACCAGAGAATGGCAGACCAGCGAGTTGAGTAGACATTGATGCAGCGTTAATAGCAATTACGTCGTACATGTGATCTGGGTTTAACGCCATAACAGTGACAACGATTTGAACTTCGTTGCGAAGTCCCTTAACGAATGTTGGACGCAATGGACGGTCGATCAAACGACAGGTCAGAATTGCATCTTCAGATGGACGGCCTTCGCGGCGGAAGAATGAGCCAGGAATTTTTCCTGCTGCATACATACGCTCTTCAACATCCACTGTGAGTGGGAAGAAGTCGAATTGGTCCTTAGGGTTCTTTGAGGCTGTTGTTGCCGAAAGCAACATTGAATCATCGTCGAGATAAACGACTGCGGTACCTGCTGCTTGACGAGCTAGGCGTCCGGTTTCAAAGCGAATCTCTCTTTTTCCAAACTTGCCGTTATCAATCTTGGCAACGGCGAACTTCACATCTTGACCTTCCATAGGTCGCTCCATTTCTTTAATCCCCACCAAAAGTATTTTGGTGAAGTGCCCTCACATGCAGCAAATGGATCTTCGATCGAAGTTCACGGATATCAATCCGGAAACCACTACCGAGGACCAATTAACTGGTGTGAGGGCGTCTTCTTAAATAGCTCTTAGATAAAAAGCTAATTCTTATTTAGCGGCGAATACCAAGCTTTTCGATAATCGCGCGGTAACGAGTGACATCGGTACGTGCAAGGTATTGCAAGATACGACGACGCTTACCCACCATAAGCAAAAGGCCACGACGGTTGTGGTGGTCATGCTTATTGGTCTTGAGGTGTTCTGTAATTTGTTCAATGCGGCGTGAGAGCAAAGCTACCTGAGCTTCAGGGCTTCCTGTGTCAGTAGCGGAAGTACCGTACTTTGTGATGATTTCTTTTTTCTCTGCAGGCTGTAGTGCCATGTCGTTACTCCTATTACTGTCACGAGGGCCTCGGTGTAATTCACGAAGGCTCGATTACTCGCTTTGAACGTCCTTTAAGACTGGGCAAGGTTACCAGCGGAGCTACCGACCAGACAAAACGAGGTCAGATCAGGCGTAATTAGAGCCCTAAAACTCGCTTAGCATTTAAGCAATCCAAGGCCATTTGCTCGAGCAAGGGTTCGAGTCCGTCGAACTTCAATGTATCTCGAAGTCGCTCAACAAATTCAATAGTTGCCATCTGCTCGTATAAATCTAAATCTGTTTGATCGAGTGCATATGCCTCAACTTGGCGACCGCGCACTCCTGGGAAGGTTGGATTAGTGCCAATGGAAATCGCAGCTGGCCATTTGTTTGCACCAACCGAAAGGTATCCTGCGTAAATTCCATCTGCCGGAATAGTGGCGAGTGAATCTAATCCGATGTTGGCAGTTGGATAACCAATCTCGCGGCCACGTTTTTCGCCGTGAACAACTGGACCTTTTAAATAGAAATTGCGAGTAAGTAGATCTGCGGCGCGCTCGATATCGCCATCTGCAATGAGGTGGCGGATTCGAGTTGAAGATACTGGCGCGCCACGGTTCTCTTCTAACTTAACAATCGTTACTTCAAATCCATGTTTGCTCTCTTGGAGATATTGGGCGGTACCAGCCGCTTTATGTCCGAAGGTGAAGTTCTCCCCAACAACAACATGGTCTGCTTTGAGCTTTTCAATCAGAATCTTTGCCATGAATTCATCGGGTGACATCGCTGCGAATTCAGGAGTGAAGTCGAGGACTACTACTTCATCGGCGCCGTTATCCATCAACAAATGAATACGATCTTCTAGGGGCACTAGTTGAGACGGAGTGCGCTCTGGGGCAAAGACGAAAGTGGGATGTGGAAAGAATGTTAGGACCGTGACTCGGCCAATGCCGCCGGCCATGCGTAAGAGCTCTTGATGCCCACGATGCACACCATCGAAAATTCCGATGACGACACAATTCTTCTGGGTGCTCATCTGCTTATTCTTTCACGGCCACAAGGATGGGTGCGCACACAGATTTACCAGCGACTTCTTTATTCTCGAGCAAGGCGGCGAACTCCCCCGCAGGTGAAATGGCAGCAACCACACCAGTAACCGGATTGAGGGCGAGGTATCGACCAAATGAAATCTCATTCATCTCGGCGAAATCCAAAGTACGCGTGGGAAGAATTTTAGAGATGCCTTCGGCGACCGTAATTGGTTCACCGCTCTCCCAATCAGTGCACTCAGTAATTGAAAAAGGTGAAACCAAAGTGCGACGGAGCGAAGTGAGGTGGCCACCGACTGCGAGCTCCTGACCGAGGTCGCGCGCAATCGATCGAATATAGGTACCAGCAGAACAGTTCACGCGAATATCGATATCAACGAATTCTCCGGTACGAGCAATATTTAAAATATCTATAAGTTCAATGGTGACTTCGCGGGCAGGAATATCAACGATTTCGCCATCGCGTACTCGCTCGTGCGCCCGCTTGCCATCAATCTTGATTGCAGAAACTGCGCTTGGCTTTTGCATGATGGTGCCAGTGGACTTGGCCAATCCGGCACGAATTGCGTCATCAGTAACTCCAGAAGCATCGGTGGTATAGAGAATTTCACCTTCGCGGTCATCGGTATGAGTCGCAGCACCTAAGCGAATAGTTCCTTCGTATTCTTTAGCGCCATCAGTGACATATTGCAGCAGACGAGTAGCGCTGCCAATGCCAATGACAAGAACACCGGTTGCCATTGGATCGAGGGTTCCGGCATGGCCAATCTTCTTGGTAGCAAAGCGTTTGCGGAGTTTTGCAACGACATCATGGCTAGTCATTCCGCCAGCTTTATCGACGAGCAAAAAGCCGTTAACAGACACTTGTTCTTCTTAGTCGAGCTTCTTGTAAGGATCTGCTTCGACCGGTGTTGCACCTTCACGAAGTTTGGCGAGCTCGGCATCGGCCGCCTTCATCTGTGAGAGCAAATCGTTCATCTCGGCCGCAGATTCTGCTAAACCATCAGCAATGAAGGTGATGGAAGGTGTGATGCGAAGCCCAAGCGCCGCTCCTACTTCTGAGCGAAGTAGACCTTTTGCTGAATTAAGTGCCGCAGCAGTTGATGCTTGCGCCTCTTCATCGCCTAGAACGGTATAAAAAATAGATGCTTGTTGCAGATCGCCCGTGACTCGAACATCGGTCAAGGTGACGAACCCGAGTCTGGGGTCTTTCACCCGAGACTCGAGCGCACTAGCAACTACTTCTTTAATTCGATCGGCGACTTTGAGTGCGCGATTGGAAGCCATGGTTTATGCACGCTTCTTTTCACGAGTTTCGTAAGTCTGAATAATGTCGCCTACTTCAAGTTCGTTGTACTTTCCGAGTCCGATACCGCACTCGAAACCTTCCTTGACTTCAGTGGCATCATCCTTGAATCGACGTAGCGATTCGATGGCAAGACCTTCTCCCATAACTACGCCGCCACGCAATGTGCGTGCCTTTGCGTTACGTCGAATGAATCCATCTTGAACAATCGAACCAGCGATATTTCCGAACTTGCTGGATTTGAAGATATCGCGAACTTCAGCATTTCCGAGAATGACTTCTTCGTACTCTGGCTTGAGCAAGCCCTTGAGCGAAGCTTCGATCTCTTCGATTGCCTGGTAGATAACGGTGTAGAAACGAATTTCAACGCCTTCGGCATCAGCAAAGATTGCAGTTTGAGGTTCTGGCTTAACGTTAAAGCCGAGAATAACTGCGGTGGATGCTGAAGCAAGGGTCACATCGTTCTTGGTGATTGCACCTACGCCGCGGTGGATAACGCGAAGTTCAACTTCGTTACCAACATCGAGTTGTAGAAGTGCATCTTCGAGGGCTTCCACAGAACCAGAAACGTCACCCTTGAGGATGAGGTTAAGAGTGCTGACCTTGGATTGCTCCATGAAGTCTTCGAGTGAAACCTTCTTGCGAGTCTTGGCAAGTAGCGCGTTGCGCATTGCGAGCTGACGCTTTTCAGCAATCTGACGAGCAGTGCGATCATCTTCGGCGACAATGAAAGTGTCGCCAGCGCCAGGAACGGAGGTAAATCCAAGAACCTGTACTGGACGAGAAGGTCCAGCGCTTTCGACGTTATCGCCATTCTCATCCAACATCGCACGAACACGACCAAATGATCCACCGGCAACAATTGCATCGCCGATATTCAAAGTTCCACGTTGTACAAGAACGGTGGCAACCGGGCCGCGACCCTTATCGAGGTTAGCTTCGATAGCAACGCCGCGAGCGACATCATCTGCAACTGCGCGAAGATCAATCGCGGCATCTGCAACGAGCAGAATTGCATCGATGAGTTCATCAATTCCGGTACCGGACTTGGCAGAGACGTTAATAAACATAGTGTCGCCGCCGTACTCTTCGGCAACCAAGTTGTATTCGGTTAATTGTTGGCGGACCTTATCTGGGTTTGCGCCTTCTTTATCAACCTTATTAACGGCAACAACGATAGGTACATCGGCTGCTTGCGCGTGGTTTAAGGCTTCAATGGTCTGTGGCATCACGCCGTCATCAGCTGCGACAACGAGAACTGCAATGTCGGTGACCTTGGCACCACGAGCACGCATAGCGGTGAACGCTTCGTGGCCCGGGGTATCAATAAAGGTAATAGCGCGGTTAACGCCATCGTGATCATGGTGAATTTGGTAGGCACCAATGTGCTGAGTAATTCCACCGGCTTCAGACTTAATGACTTCAGTCTGGCGAATTGCATCGAGCAAACGAGTCTTACCGTGGTCAACGTGACCCATGACGGTAACAATTGGCGAGCGCACGACGAGGTCTTCTTCGTCGATATCTTCCAGTTCGCCTTCTAGGTTAATGTCGAATTCACGAAGCAATTCGCGATCCTCATCTTCTGGGCTAACAACTTGAATGACGTAACCAAGTTCTGCGCCAAGAAGCATGAAGGTATCTTCATCAACCGATTGAGTTGCAGTCACCATTTCACCTAAGTGGAAGAGGGCTGAAACTAGCGCTGCTGGATCGCCACCGATCTTCTCGGCGAAGTCCATAAGGGTTGCGCCGCGACGAAGACGAATGGGAGTCTTGCCATCGCCGTGAGGAATAACTGCGCCACCCAGTGAGGGCGCTGCCATATTGTCGAACTCTTCGCGAAGCGCCTTCTTGCTCTTATGCGCTTTGCGAGACTTTCCGCCTTGCTTTCCAAATGCACCTGCTGCGCCGCCACGTTGATGGCGACCGCCGCCTTTGTTGGGACCAAAATTATTATTTGCTGGAGCTGCGCCACCTGCATTAGGTGTGCGATATGGAGATGACGGTGCGCCACCTGCTCCTCCTGGACGTGGTGCACCTGCACCTGGTGCGCCACCGGGACGCGCGCCTTGTGGGCGTGCTGCAAAACCTGGACGTACTGATCCAGGACGTGCACCTGACATCGGTGGACGCTCGCCGGGACGAAGTGGTCGTTGCGCTGGTGGGCGCGGAACTGCGCCACCTGCAGAGAATGGATTGTTGCCTGCACGCGGAGGGCGTGGCATAGCTGCACCAGTTGAGAATGGATTATTTCCTGCTGCTGGTGGGCGCGGCATATTTGTTGCAGCAGGTGATGCAGGTGCATCTCCAGTCGCTGATGGAGCGGCCGGAGCTACTGGTGCAACCGGAGTAACAGGCGTTACTGGTGCAACCGGAATAGCAGCTTGTGCCTCTTGAATTTGAGCTCGAGTACCTTCATCGAGTGATGCAAGTGCTGCAGCAATCTCTTCTGGCGTTGGGGCGGCCGGCTTCTTGGCAGCGCTCTTCTTTGCAGCTGCTTTCTTTGCGGGCTTTGCCTCGGCTGGTGCAGCATCGGCTGCGGCCTTAAGGTCTGGGAATTTCTCCATCAACTTGCGCACCACTGGTGCCTCAACAGTTGAGGATGCCGAGCGAACGAACTCGCCGACTTCTTGGAGCTTAGCGAGAAGTTCTTTACTCTCTAAACCTAAATCTTTTGCTAACTCATAAACGCGAAGCTTTGCCATGGTGCCTTCCTGACTTGGCCCCACGTCTGTGTTGGAGCCTAAATAGATGCCTTACTCATGAGCGTGCGGCGCTCATGGCTTTGTTAGTTCCCTTTTAAAGGAAGACATAATTTGCTCCTTCTCATGGACCAGAAATTTTCTGGTTTCCTTTACTGCTCTTCTTTTTACAGCTGTTACTTAACTTGAGCGAGAAAAACTTTGAGTGCATCTAATTTCAGAGGTGACTCTGATTTCAGCGCTCGTTCAAAGGATTTGCGTTGAACTGCAGTGTCGAAACAACTACGGTGCAACCACGCTCCCCGACCAACTGCGCGCTGGGCGGGATCTGCGACCACTTGGTCACCATCTCGAACTACGCGAAGTAGATCAGTTTTATTCTCTCGCTTTCGGCAAGCGATGCAGCTACGAATAGGAATCAACCTATTGCCCCCACACTTTATGCCGGACCGAAAAAATTCAACGTGCAAACCTTACCGCGAGCTTGCGGAGAGCCGTTAATCAGCAGGGTTTTGCGCGGGATCCTGCTCCGACTCAGGCGCAATTTCTAGCTCGGGCTTAGGCTTGAGAATTCGCTCCACTGGATTGTCAGGGTGAATATCAATACGCCAGCCAGTCAGCCGTGCGGCCAAGCGAGCATTCTGACCATCTTTTCCAATCGCGAGCGAGAGTTGGAAATCAGGAACAACAACTTTGGCCGATTTTGTATCTAGATCCACGACTTCGCATGAACTTACTCGCGCCGGAGCAAGGGCGTTTGCTACATATTGCGCAGGATCTTCTGACCAATCGATGATGTCAATCTTTTCGCCCTTGAGTTCATCCGTCACAGCTTTAGAGCGCGCACCGTTAGGACCAATAAGAGCGCCCTTAGGACTGACACCAGCGCGATGTGATCGCACCGAAACTTTGGAGCGAGCACCGGCTTCTCGCGAAATACCTACGATTTCAACGATGCCATCTTTAAGTTCGGGGACTTCAAGGGTGAAGAGCGTCTTCACCAAGAGTGGATGAGTTCTCGAGAGTGTGATCTCTGGACCCTTCTCGCCCTGAATGACCGCAACCACAAAAGCCTTAATTCGATCTCCATGTTTAAATTCTTCAGTCGTAACTTGTTCGTTAGGTGGAATCTTTCCTTCCCATCGACCTAAGTCCACATAAATAATGGTGGCATCTCGGCCTTGTTGAACAATGCCAGAAATAACATCACCCACACGTGCCGAAAATTCTTCAACGATATCTGCATCCTTGGCAGCGCGCATCCGCTCTTTGATTTCGCGGCGAGTGAGCTTGGTGATTGCCTCATCAAAACCTTCGGGAGAATCGGTAACAGTCTCTTTGTAGATTCCTTCTTCATCGAAGAGTGGTACGTGGATGAGAATTTCGCCGGTGTCGCGATTGAGAACTGCGCGGCCTTGTGGCTTTGCCTCTGGTAATTCGCGATATGCCTCGGTGACCGAGTTTTCGATTGCACTAATCATCTTTTCCAGTGGAATCTGCTTTTCAATAGTAAGCGCTATCAGCGCATCGACATCGACGCTCATTCGGAATCCTCGTCCAGGTCGGCTGACTTTACCGTCGATTTAAATTCAATTTCGATGAGGGCTTTCTTGATATCGGAATAAGCAAGGCGATGCTCACCAATTACAACATCAAGCTCTGTTACTTCACCGATTCGACCTTCAACTACTGTGCCATCGTTCTTGGTGGCTTTGACTAGGCGGTCAACATTCTTGCGCCAGTGACGTGGTGCAGTCAGTGGGCGATCAACGCCAGGTGAGGTAACTTCTAAAGTGAAAGGGTGTTCGCCAAGTGCGCCGAGCGTTTCAACAACTTCTGAGATCTCGCGCGAAACTGCGGTGACCTGATCTAAATTGAGGTGCTTCTCGTTATCGACGATAACTGTGACCATGCGGCTCTTGCCAACTGGGGTGACGGTGACTTCTTCTAAGTAATTTCCGCTGGCCTCAACAATCGGGCGAATCGCGGTGGTGATTTCGTCAATAACTGACTTCTGTGTCATGTGCTGTCCTTACTCTATTTAGTTGTTATGAAGTTGTGTAGTGCTAACTAACGAGCCAATCATAACCCACTTTTGCAATAAGAATTGTCGTCACCAGCAGGAATGCTTTGCGGACCAATGGTGAGCCCCCACGGATTGCTAATCGGGCTCCGATAATTGCACCAGTGATATTCGCAAAGGCGAGGAGTAGGCCGAGCTTCCACCAGATATGGCCCGTCAACTGGAAGGAGAGAATTGCGCCGAAGTTAGTGGCGATATTTACCAGCTTGGCAGTCGCTGACGCTTTGAGGAATGCATATCCAATCAATCCCACCAAAATAAAGACAAGGAAGGTGCCCGTCCCTGGCCCAAAGATGCCATCGTAAAATCCGATCACACTTCCGCAGAGAAGGAGCGCCAGATTCTGTTGGCGGCGAGCAAATCGTAAATTTTCATGCATGCCCAGATCTGGTTTCTTCCAGGTGTAGAGCGCAACGCTGACGAGGAGCACAACAATAAGTGGGCGAAATACTTCTTTCGGAAATGAGGAAGCGAGCCGCGCACCCACGATAGAACCGATGAAGGCTGGCGCGCCCATATATAAAGTTGCGTGTAGATCTGGTTTTACCTTTTTGAAATAGGCAAAGGCGGCAGAGCTTGTGCCAAAAATTGAAGGAACTTTATTAGTACCCAGAATCATCGGAATCGGTTTATCAGAGATGCCAATCAAGAGTGCCGGAAGTTGAATCAATCCCCCGCCACCGGCCATCGCATCAATAAAGCCGGCAAAGCCCGATGCCAGCGCAAGAAAAATTGCGGTGGTGACGCTCACGAGAAGTTAAGCCTGGTTGATGGTCGCGATAATGGTGGCAAGTGCGGCATCAACAGCGAATTCGCTCTTCTCACCGCTCTTGCGATCCCTGAATTCAACTTTGCCATCGGCAAGTCCCTTGCCGACAACCATAATGAATGGAATTCCAATGAGTTCGGCATCTTTGAACTTCACACCCGGGCTGGCATCGCGGCGATCATCGAGCATCACGCGAAGACCTGCTTGCTCTAGTTCTTGCGCAAATTTCTCGGCAACGTTAAAAGGTTCATCATCTTTGCCAGTTGCAACAATATGAATATCAGCTGGCGCTACTTCGCGTGGCCAGCAAAGTCCCATCTCGTCATAGGTTTGTTCGGCAATCGCAGCAACTGCGCGAGATACGCCAATTCCATATGAGCCCATAGTGACCACCTTGGACTTACCATCCTTATCCAAGACCGTCAGGTCAAGGGCTTCGGCATACTTGCGACCGAGCTGGAAGATATGGCCGATTTCTATTGCGCGATCAATAATGACTGGAGTTGCGCATTCTGGGCAGAGATCGCCAGCCTTAACTTCAGCTGCTTCGATAAATTTCTCAACGTCAAAGTCGCGTCCATGTGTAACAAAGCGAACATGCTTATCCTTTTGATTGGCACCGGTAATCCAATGCGAGCCAAGAACGACGCGAGGATCGGCATAGACCGTAATCCCTAACTTCTTTGCATCTTGCGGACCAACATATCCCTTTACTAATCCAGGATGCTTAGCAAAATCACCATCTTCAAAGAGGCGAAGCTCTTGCACGCCAGGAAGATTAGCTTGTAGACGCTTGAGATCAACTTCGCGATCTCCGGGAACCAAGACTGAAATCGCTTGACCATCGGCAACCAAGAGAACGTTCTTCAAAGTGTCACTCGCCTGATGTCCAGGAGCAAACTTGGTGTTGAGTAAATCAACAAGTGAATCAATGGTTGGAGTATTGGGTGAATCAAAGATTTCCATAGCAGCGGGAGCGACTCCAGAATAGGGAGCGACCTTAGTAATCATCGCTTCCACATTTGCAGCGTATCCACACTTCTCGCAGAGAACGTAAGTATCTTCACCGGTCGGACATGGTGCTAAGAATTCTTCGGAGCGAGATCCGCCCATGGCACCGGAGACGGCGGAGACGATGTTGTACTTCATGCCCAACCGAGTAAAAGTCTTCTCGTAGGCGACCCGATGCTTTTCGTAAGAAGTCGCAAGGCCAGCATCATCGAGGTCGAAAGAGTATGAATCCTTCATGACAAATTCACGGCCGCGGATAATTCCAGAGCGCGGACGAGTCTCATCGCGATACTTTGTTTGAATCTGATAAATCGAAAGTGGCAAATCCTTATAGGAGGAGTACTCGCCTTTGACCATCAAGGTAAACATCTCTTCGTGGGTTGGGCCGAGCAGGTAATCATTTCCTCTGCGATCTTGCAATCTAAATAAATCGCTGCCGTATTCGTTCCAACGATTTGTGGTCTCATACGGTTCGCGTGGCAAAAGCGCTGGGAAATGTACTTCTTGAAAACCTGCACCATCCATCTCTTCGCGAACAATGCGTTCGATATTGCGAAGAGTGATGTAACCCAATGGGAGCCAGGCATAAATACCGGCGGCAACGCGGCGCACATATCCGGCACGCACTAAAAGCTTGTGGCTTGCGACCTCTGCATCAGCTGGATCATCACGAAGGGTGCGAAGGAGCAAGGTCGACATACGTAGCATGTGAGAACCTTACCGAAATTAAATTCTAAAGCTGTGAATTATCTGGATTAGGCAGTGGTGACAGTTGGAGCGCCTGAGGCAACACCAGCTGCTTCCATCTCTTCTGCCAAACGCATCGCCTCTTCAATAAGAGTTTCGACGATTTGGCTTTCTGGGACAGTCTTAATGACTTCGCCCTTTACAAATATCTGACCCTTACCGTTACCGGATGCAACACCGAGATCTGCTTCTCGAGCTTCACCAGGTCCGTTGACGACACAACCCATAACTGCAACGCGAAGCGGAACAGTCATTCCTTGTAATCCGGCTTGCACTTTTTCGGCCAAGGAATAGACATCTACTTGGGCACGACCACATGATGGGCAGGAAACAATTTCGAGTTTGCGCTGACGTAAGTTGAGTGATTCGAGAATAGAGATACCAACTTTTACTTCTTCAACCGGAGGAGCAGAGAGTGATACGCGAATAGTGTCGCCGATACCTTCTGCAAGAAGAATTCCAAAAGCGGTAGCTGACTTAATTGTTCCTTGAAAGAATGGGCCTGCTTCAGTCACGCCAAGGTGCAATGGATAATCACACTTTGATGCGAGCAAACGATATGCCTGAACCATGGTGACGGGATCGTGGTGCTTTACTGAAATCTTAATATCGCTAAAGCCATGCTCTTCAAAGAGTGATGCTTCCCAGAGCGCAGATTCTGCAAGTGCTTCTGGAGTCGCTTTGCCGTACTTAGCAATGAGACGCGGATCAAGTGAGCCCGCATTCACTCCGATACGAATAGGAATTCCTGCATCACCAGCCGCTTTTGCTACTTCTTTAACCTTGTCATCGAATTGCTTGATATTTCCTGGATTAACGCGAACTGCTGCGCATCCGGCATCAATCGCTGCAAAAATATATTTTGGCTGGAAGTGAATATCTGCGATAACGGGAATCTGGGATTTCTTTGCAATCTGAGAGAGCGCATCAGCATCATCTTGGCTGGGAACTGCAACGCGAACAATCTGGCAACCAGAAGCAGTGAGTTCGGCAATCTGCTGGAGGGTGGAATTAACATCTGCAGTCAGAGTGGTGCACATTGATTGCACAGAGACTGGTGCATCTCCGCCCACAAGGACATTACCGACTTTGAGCTGCTTGCTCTTGCGACGTGGGGCAAGAGTAGGAAGTGGAGCTGCTGGCATTCCAAGATTAACCATGTCCGTATTCTGCCCTAACTTTATAAATTGAGTTGTACGGGATTGAAAATGTCTGCCGCGAGGAGCAAGAGTGAGAGCGCTGCAAGCAGAACAAAGACCACAATCGTTATAGGTGTGAGTTTTTCAACATCAATCGGAGCAGGTTTGGCCTTGCCCCGACGCTTGGCCCAGAGATTGCGAACGCCATCGGCAATCGCCACCGCCATATGCCCACCGTCAAGTGGAAGCAATGGAAGCAAGTTAAAGACTCCGACAAAGATATTAAGGCTAGCCACAATCAACATAAAGGTGGCTATTTTTTCGCTACCTGCTAAATGTGGATCGCTCACGGTCTGACCACTCACCCGGGCAACGCCGACGACTCCCACTAATCCTTGGGCATCGCGCTTTTCGGTACCAAAAGTTTGGCGAACAAGTGGAACAACTTTTGTGGGTAGTGAAATGAGTGAGGTGACGCTGCTCTTGAGTAACTGGCGTGTGATATCTGCAGAATGGATAATTGCATCGAGCGGGCTCTGGCGTTTATTTCCAACTTTATTGATGACACCAATCTGACCCATTTTCTGGCCATTGATGGTGTGCTCTTCGGGAGTAATGCGGAAATGTATAAGCTCTCCGCTGCGCTTAACAGTGATGAGAAGAGTGCGGTTGGCGGATGAGCGAATCTTTTGAACAGCCTCACTCCACTGCTTAATCTCTTGCGTGTTAATGGAGATAATTTCATCGCCAGGCTTGATGCCAGCGCCAAGTGCGGGCGAAGGCGTATCGCTTGCGACACAGACCATGGTCTTGGTATTGGAGGGTGTTAAACATGGAGAAACTTGCGAGACGGTGGTCGTCACCGCAGTGGTACCGACTCCGGCGAGCAGTCCGACCAATATTAAAAATCCCAAAACGAAATGGAGAAATGATCCCGCGCCGAGAACTACTAAGCGCTTTGGAGCTGATGCAATATAAAAGGCACGAGGCTTTTCGGCTTCAGTTAAAGGTTCGTGAACTGACATACCAACGATGCGACAGTAGCCACCTGCAGGAATTGCCTTAATGCCGAATTCGGTCTCACCTTTGCGGAATGACCAGAGTCGTCGTCCAAATCCCAAGAAGAATTCGGTGACCTTCATGCCGTAGTGACGGGCAGTGAAAAAGTGTCCGGCTTCATGAATCATGACTGAAATAAGAAGTGCAAGAACGAAAGCTATGATGCCGAGAAAATTCATGCACTCTCCTGAAGAATTTGATGAGCAAGGGCTCGCGCATCCTTCTCTAACCTACTGACATCTGACAAATCTCTCACCGTCAAACCGCTTGCTGCGAGTGAATTCACAGTTTTTTCTACGATTGCAAAGATTCTTTCGAAGGCAAGGCGGCTCTGTAAGAAGGCATCGACAGCAACTTCGTTAGCGGCATTAAAAATTGCCGTCGCTCCACCACCCAACTCGCCACAATGTTTTGCCAGTGCAATAGCTGGAAATTTATTGGTATCAATCGGGCTGAAGTTCCACGAATGCGAAGCGCTCCAGTCAATGGGATTGGTAGCCGCAGCTACTCGATTTGGGTAACCGAGGGCATATCCAATAGGGCCCTTCATGTTGGGGGGACTTGCTTGTGCAAGTGTGGATCCATCAACAAATTCGACCATGGAATGCACGACTGACTGCGGATGAATCACAGCTTCAATCTGTGAATACGGAAGGTTAAAGAGATAGTGCGCCTCAATGATTTCAAGTCCTTTATTCATCAAAGTTGCAGAGTTAATGGTGACAACTGGACCCATCGCCCATGTGGGATGAGCAAGCGCTTCGGCAACCGTAATCCCAGATAAATCTGCACGTTCTCTAAATGGTCCACCACTAGCAGTCAAAATAACTTTAGCAATTTCCGAACGCTTGCCGGCAAGCATGCATTGGTAGAGCGCAGAATGTTCGGAATCTACGGGGATGATGCGATCTGCCCCGTAAGCCATTACTAAGTCGCCACCGGCAACGAGAGATTCCTTATTTGCCAAGGCAACAATGTTTCCAGCCTTAAGCGCGGCTAGCGTTGGCGCTAAACCAATCGAGCCATTGATGCCATTGAGAACAATGTCGCATTCCAATGATGCAATCTCCGCAGATGCATCCAGGCCATCAATCACCGAGACCTCATCTGACTGAGCAAAGCGCATCGCTTCTTCTCGGGTCGCAGTTGTTCCGACAACGGGAACACCAAACTCTTCAGCCTGCTTCATTAATAATTCTAGGTTTCCAGAGCCGGCGCTGATTCCCACGACTTTAAATTGATGCAGATTAGCTGCAACAATTTCTAGCGCTTGCACGCCAATTGATCCTGTGGAGCCAAGGATTACTATTCTTTTCTGCGTCATCAATTAGCGATCTAAGAGATTGCGAATGGGTGAATATGTACCACCCTTTTTGCGAAGGGTGATGGCGCTGAGCGCTTCTAGAACAACTCGATTAGCCAAGATGGCAGTGATATCGGCTGAGTCATAAGCGGGCGCAACTTCAACGATATCCATTCCGACAATTGGAAGTTCTAGGCAGATGCGGCGAACCGCTTCCAGAAGTTCGCGACTGGTCATTCCGCCTGGCTCAGGTGTTCCTGTACCTGGTGCCATGCCTGGATCAACCACATCGATATCGACGGAAAGAAATACGCCATCGCATTCGTTGGTAAGGGTGGCGAAAGACTCATCGAGAACTGCGGTTAAGCCGCGATGGTGAATCTCTGTCATTTCATACGAACGCATTCCTTGATCGCGCATCCACTTGAGGGTGGCATCTTCTGGCCAGTACCCGCGCAGTCCTAATTGCAAGAATCGATCTCCGCGAACTGCGCCAGAATCAATCAGGCGACGCATTGGGGTGCCGTGGCCAACGAGCGCACCAAATTGGGATTCGCCGGTATCAGCGTGTGCATCAAAGTGAATCATGGAAATCTTGCCCATGCCACGATGGTGCGCAATTCCAGCAACATCGGCGGAAGCAATCGAGTGGTCACCACCGAGCACAACTGGAATCGCACCAGCGCGCGAAATCTGTTCAGTTGCCTCTTCTAAAACTTTGAGAGATGAAGTGAGATCTCCACCTGGCATTAATAAATCACCGGCATCGAAAATCTTTAGCTCTTGAAGGGCATCAACGCGCATCGACATATGTGGGCGCTCGGCATCGTGCGGCAAATAATCGCCAGCGCGAATAGCCATGGGACCCATCTTGGCCCCGGAGCGATGAGAAGTTCCGCTATCAATCGGAGCGCCGAGAATAACCACGTCGGCTCCAGCAAAAGTAGATGGAATATCTAGATCGCACTCGGGAATGCCGAGAAAGGTATAGCGAGGGCCATACATATTGCCGTGATTAACCATGGCTAAAGTTTAAGCGCTTACCTTACGTTTGCTACCCACGAATTGACCGGCCAGAACGATAATCATCGCTAAGAGGAACATAGATACACCGATGACATTCGCTTGAGCAGGTAATCCACGCTCAGCATGGGTATATACATAAAGCGGGAAGGTGATGGTTGTACCGGAGTTGAAGTTGGTGATGATGAAATCATCAAAGGAGAGGCTAAAGGCGAGGAGCGCTGCTCCTGCGATACCAGGTGCGACGAGCGGAAGCGTGACGCGTCGGAAGGTTTCCTTCTCGTTCGCGTAGAGATCCATTGCTGCTTGCTCTAATCGTGGATCAAGCGATGCGATGCGAGCTTTCACTGTCACTACAACAAATGAGATACAGAACATGATGTGGGCAATCACAATGGTCCAGAATCCTGGATTAAATCCGAGATTGAGAAACATCGTCAGTAGAGATGCACCAAGTACGAGTTCGGGAGTTGCCATCGGCAAGAAGATCAAGGTGTTAACGAGGCTGCGACCCTTAAATGAATAACGGGCAAGCGCAAAAGCAATAAGTGTGCCAAGAAGTGTTGCGCCGGTAGTTGCGAGCAGGCCAATCTTGATGGAGTTACCCAGTGCAGGACAGATATCCAATGGTCCACAGGGATCAGTCCAGTTCTTGAAGGTAAAGCCACGCCAGACCAAATTGCTTCGGACATAATCGTTGAATGAGTAAACGAAGGTATAGAAAATTGGAATGAAGAGATAGGTGAAGCCAAGTACTGCATAAATACGGATGAGGTTCTTTCCGAACCAGCGGCGGAACTTCTTCATACCAGCTCCTCCGTTCCAGATTTACGGATGTACACCAAGACCAGCGCCAAAATTGCGAGCATCAAAATAAAGGAGAGAG
>CANBVO010000017.1 GCA_947372915.1 Actinomycetota bacterium
CGCCCTTCTCGCCCTTCTCGCCTCTTTCACCTTTGGGACCACTCACCGATGATGCATTTGTAATTGTTGCTCCACTCGAACTTTTACTCGCTTTACCTTCAGCGCCCGCCGGACCTGCCGGACCTTTTAAAGAGAGTGGAAGTGGCCAACGGTTCTTTACTTTCGGTCCATAGAAATTGAGAGAGTTACTATCGATATAGAAATCTCCATTAGATCCGAGTGAAGCAGCTGGCGCACCTTTGCCACTCAGGATTGTGTTGAGCACTGGAACTGCGCTCCGCCCTGATGCGTAACTCGAAGACGGCTCAAGTAAGAAAATAAATAGTGCGACGAAAATTGCTAGATATCGACTCTGACTTTTCTGGGTATTCATGGGCACCTCTGCCTGTGGGGTTGTCGTGCGGGGAACTAGCCACGGGGCTCCGGGCTAGGTAAGCCGGCTTAGCCTGAATTACACGGAGAGTGGTTTCAACGCGCAAAATCCTCGCGCACGCGGGCGAAAACTCACATGTTGCTCACAGGTTTATTGGCTACCTTCCCCAGCATTGCCATGTTAATTACGGGTATTCGGACGTGAGGGCGTTCGGAAGATTTACAAGCAGTCCAGATTTACTAGAAGTAACCAAGTGAAAATCTAGGGATAGGAAGTAAGAATGAAGAAGAACAAAATTGCAGCTCTTGCAATCGCAGGCGCGCTATCGCTCGGAACGATCTCAGGCATTACTGCAGCACAAGCAGATTCAGGTCATGCAGTTGCTGGACCAGAAGCACAAGTAACTTCTGTGCTTGCAGCACTTGTCACTAAGGGAACAATCACTCAAGCACAATCTGATGCAATCGTTGCAGCCCTTAAGGCAGCAATTCCTGCAGCAGGTTTGAAGCCAGGAAAAGATGGAATGGGCATGGGCGGAATTGGTGCAAACACTGCAGCACGTCAAGCAATTGTTACCTCTTTCCTCGGTAAGACTTCTACTGAACTTCAAACTGCTCGCAAAGCTGGTAAGTCACTTGCAACCATCGCAACTGAAGCTGGCAAGACTCCGGCAGATTTGATTGCAGCGCTCGTTCGTTATGACAATGCACAGATCGATGCAGCTGTAACAGCCGGAACCATGACTGCTGCAAATGCGACCACTATCAAGGCAAATGTCACAACTCATGTCACCAACGAAGTAAATAACGTCGGCGGACCAAAGGGTGGACCAATGGGCGGCAAAGGCATGAAGGGTCATGGCCCAGATGGCGATAATGATCATGGAATGGGAGCAGCTGGTGGTTCCACTGGAACTCTCAACACCAACGGAACACCATCAACAAATGGTGCTTCTGCCAAGAAAATCGTAAAGAAGACAACCACTTTCACCACAGTGGCAAAGAAGAAGGCAAACGGCTAACGAGCTAGCTTTCCCCGCAACACAAGAGCGGCTCCTGCGAATAATCGCGGGGGTCGCTCTTTTTAATGAGATTATTTCGCCATGAGAATTCACATCGGTAGTGACCATGCGGGCCTTGATTTCAAGAGCGTGATCATCACGCATTTAGAGAAGGCTGGTCACGAAGTCGTCGACCACGGTCCACATACTTTCGATCCGCTCGATGACTATCCCGTTTTCTGTATTCCAGCGGCCCAGGGAGTTGCTAACGATCCTGGTTCCCTTGGAATTGTGCTTGGTGGTTCGGGCAATGGCGAACAGATTGCCGCCAACAAAGTCGATGGCATCCGAGCAGCACTGGTCTGGAGCATTGATACGGCAAAGCTCGCTCGCGAACATAACAATGCCAATGTCATCTCTATTGGTGGGCGGATGCATACCGAGGAATTTTGCTTGCAGCTCGTCGATACCTTTATCGCCGAACCATTTCCTGGCGATGAGCGCCATGTGCGCCGCATAAATTTAATTAGCCAGTTCGAGAAAACTGGCAAAGTTTCCTAAATATCACGTGAAGGCTCTAGTCGGACTATTGCCTACCTTGTAGCCTGCTGGGTATGGGAGTCGCGCACACACATCCAAAGAAGAAGTTACGAGCCAGGATTCGAAGCTCGCGAATTTTTTATGCGGCCTCGGGATTAGTGCTCTTTGGGATAACTATTCCGTTGGACTTTATTCATTCTGGACCCATTCATAATTTTGCTGAGAAGCATCCATTTTTGGTTAATTCAATCGGAGGTGCTTCCGGATTCTTCGCTGCAGCTGTTTTCTTCTCTTCATATTTTCGCGAGCGAGCAAGTAAGCGACAAGACAAAATTTACACAGTGGCATACCGAAGCTTGGTTCAAGTTACCAATGATGCAGTGCGCAAGCTATTGGCTCCATTAAATGGCATGAATTTGTATGCCGAAGGAGTAGTTGCTGAAAATGGCCCCCAGTGGGATGAAAATCTTCATCGCCTTCAGGTATTAAATAGAGTCCCGCCAGTTCTCAAGAGCAAAGCGATATTAGAAGATATAGATGGTGCATTTATTCGTGAAACTCTTGCCATACTTCTTGAGGATCTTGAATTTATCAAGGAGCTTTATTTAATCAATGCTCGAGTGCGACGCGAGACCCAGACAAGTACGGGACTTTGGGCTCCCATCATGCTTACATCTTCTAAATTAGAAGTAGATCTAGGAAGGTTTAGAACGCTCAATGACGACCTTGAACTTCTTCAACAACATCTGCGTGAGATGCGAAATCACTTCGCCTTAGGTGCAGATCGGTCAGAACTCTCGCTCAAGACTCAAGAACAATTCTGGGACACAATTAATAACGCATATGCAATGTTTAAAGACTTTGCCGAAAAATCCGATTTTGTTACTGTCACTAAGGGCGAAATTAAGATTAACGAGTGAAGTACTTCAGGTCCGTCACCACATGACCTTTACGCAAGCCTTGACCTTCGAATTTTGTGATGGGGCGGAACTCTGGGCGCTCAATAACTCCGCCAGTAAATAATGGTGAGCGCTCAAAGACCTCTTGAATCCAGATTGCATACGGCAACCAATCGGTAGCAATATGAATGTATCCACCGGGCACTAACTTCTGTGCGAGCACAGGAAGCAAATCATCTTGAACAATCCGGCGCTTATTGTGCTTAGTCTTTGGCCATGGATCAGGGAAATAAAGATGTATTGCATCAAGTGAATGATCCGGTGTGTACTTTGCAAGAAGTACGCGTGCATCTTCTTCAACTAGGCGAAGATTGGTCAGTCCTAATTCATTAATGCGAGCAAGAAGTGCGCCAAGTCCTGGGCGATGAAGTTCGACCCCAAAGAATCCATCATCAGGATGATCGCGCGCAATCAGCGCAGTTGACTCCCCCATTCCGGTACCGATTTCCATAATCAGACGTTTGGCGTCAGGAAATGTGGCGCGAGGGTCAATAGGTGTATCGGGGTTAATTCCAAAAACTGGCCAGAAAGCGTTCATCGCTTTCTCTTGCGCCAATGTCATACGAGCGCCACGCAACTTAAAAGAGTGAATGCTGGGGCGATCTGGCGAGGCGGTGTACGAGGTGAACTTACTCATTTCGACCCTTCTGCCTCTGACTCATAAGATATGCGCAGAGCCTAACCGCTGAAATTAACCTCAACCAATCCCAAAAGTCCAGGAGTCCAAGTGCCCGGTGTAAATATCTCAAGAGCTGAAGCTGCAGAACGTTCCGCCCATCTCTCGGTCAGCAAGTACGAGATCACACTCGATGTGACCCGCGGGAATGAAACCTTCTATGCCAAGTCAGTCGTTCACTTCACCTGCACCAAGCCTGGTTATGAGACTTTTATTGATGCAGTTGGTCGTTCAATCATCTCGGCAACACTCAATGGCGCATCTGTCGATGTCTCCAACTTTGATGGCGAGAGCGTTTTCTTAAAGAACTTAGCTTCCACCAATGAATTAATTATTGAGATTGAAGGCGAATATTCCAAGATCGGCGAAGGTCTACAACTCTCGATTGATCCTGCCGACAACGAGGTCTATCTCTACTCGCAAGGTGAGACCGCTTATAACCGTCGCATGTTCCCTTGCTTTGATCAGCCAGATCTCAAGGCAGTCTTTGAGACAACTGCGATTGCCCCTTCAAAGTGGGAAGTTATTTCCAATAGCAACGTGAAGAGCGTCGTCGAGGCTGATGGTAAGAAGACTTGGTCATTCCTACCAACACCAGTTATTCCTTCTTATATCGTCGTATTAGTTGCTGGCCCGTATAGCCATGTCCATAAAGATTATGTTGGCAGCAAGACCATCCCGATGGGAATTTATGCCCGTAAATCTTTAGCGGAACATATCGATGCCGAGAATATTTTTAAGATCACCGAGCAAGGCTTTGATTACTTCGAAAAGGTATTTGGCCTTGCCTATCCATTTGAAAAGTATGACCAGATTGCAGTTGTTGACTTCAACTGGGGCGCAATGGAGAACTCTGGCGCAGTTACATGGCGCGAAGAAATGTTTATCTTCCGCTCTAAAGTGACCGAGCGCCAATACAACTTCCGCGCCAGCACCATCCTCCATGAAATGGCGCATATGTGGTTTGGCAATATGACCACCATGAAGTGGTGGGATGACTTGTGGCTCAACGAATCTTTTGCGGAATGGTCTTCGTACCTCGCACTCGATGAGGGAACAGATTTCACCAACGGCTGGACTAACTTCAACGCCTCTCGTAAGAACGCGGGCTACCGACAAGATCAACTCTCCACGACCCACCCGATTGCAACAGATATGGTCGATCTAGAAGCGGTCAACGCTAACTTCGACATGATTTCGTATGCCAAGGGTGCATCGGTGCTTCGCCAGCTCTTTGCTTATGTTGGACGCGATAACTTCATCAACGGTTTAAAGAAGTACTTCGATAAGCATGCATTTAAGAACACCACCCTCAATGATCTGCTCGTTGAATTCGAAGCTACTAGTGGCCGCTCACTCAAGCCTTGGGTGGATACCTGGTTGCTCACTGCTGGCGTCAATACGCTTCGCCCAGTGCTCGAATTTAATGGCGATACTTATTCCTCCGTTGCGATTGCCCAAGAAGCTCCCAAGATGCCAGTTGGCTCTACCGAGCTTCGTCCACATCGTTTGAAAGTTGCGCTTTATGACAACGTCAACGGTGAGATTAAATTGCGTAAGTCGCACGAACTCGATGTGACCGGCGCCCTTACCTCTGTCCCAGAGTTTGCCGGCGAAAAGGTGGGTGACCTCTTGCTCATTAACGATGGCGACCTCACCTACGCCAAAATCCGTTTCGATGATCGTTCAATTGAAACTTTGAAGAAGGACTTGGGCAAGATAAAGGATTCCTTGACTCGCTCACTCTGCTGGTCTGCTGCCTGGGATATGGCGCGCGATGCCGAAATCTCTGCTTCGGACTTCGTTGATATTGCAATTGCTGGCCTTGCTGGCGAATCTGAAGTCACCACTGTGACCGGCCTTGGGTTCCAATTAACAACGACAGTTGAGCTTTATGCACACCCATCACATCGCGATGCACTACGCAGCAAGTTAGCCGATGCATGTGCTGGATTCTTGGCTGCAGCTGCACCAGGTAGCGATCACCAACTTCAATTCGCAAAGATGTTCACTAGCTTTGCTACATCACCAGAACATATCGAGCGCATCAAGGCACTTCTCGATGGCAAACTTCCTGGCCTCAAGGTAGATGCAGATTTGCGTTGGTTCTTTCTCTTGGCACTGACCGATCTGGGCGTTTATGGGGTTAAGGAAATTGATGCTGAACTCGCGCGTGATAAGACCAAGACTGGCGAAGAATCACATGCCCAAGCGTTAGCAACTATTCCGACACTGGCAGCGAAGGAAGCTGCGTGGAAAATTATTACCGCGCCAGAGTCCACTAACTCCATCCGCGCAAAATCCATCACTGGCTTCCAAGCAATTGGTCAACGCGATCTGATTGCGCAATTCGTGGATAAGTACTTCGCCGAACTCCTTGTTATTTGGGGCCAAGGTTTTGAAACCGGAAGCACCTTCGTCGAGCAGATGTATCCAATTTCAGTCACAACCCAAGAGACTTTGGATAAGTCCTATGCCTGGCTCAAGGGTGAAGGCAAGGATGCGCCAGCAATGTTGCAGCGTTATGTTAATGAAGCAGCTGAAGGATTAGCACGAGCACTTCGCGCACAAGAGCGCGATAAGTAAGAGCGCTATTCGATGTGAGTCAGACTGGAAGGAGATTTCTTCCGGTCTGTACTTGTCAGCAATACAACTACTGTAATTGCGGCAAAGAGCGCGATAGGTGCGCCAAGAAAATAAATGATTGCCTTCACTGCTGGAAGTGCTTCGCCCGGATGAGCGCCACCTTCTTGTTGAAGTGCGAGCGTCAAGAAACTTTTCATCATGGTGTAATTCTAGGGCTAGAAAAGTTATGCGCTGGCCGCAGCGGGAGTGAGTCCCTGCACACCATAAGGCTCGAGGTATGCAGTCCAACGATGATCGGTACGTCCCGTACCAAGAATTCTCCAGGCAGCGCCTTGCGGTTCGCGCGGGATTGTTCGTAGTCGCCAACCAATTTCTTTGAGTGTCTTATCTGCTTTGAGGTGATTGCACTTATGGCAAGCAGAGACAACATTCTCCCAGCGGTGTTCGCCGCCCCGACTACGTGGAATGACGTGATCAATGGATGCGGCAGGAGCGCTGCAGTAGACGCACTTTCCACCATCGCGTGCAAAGAGGGCGCGGCGGGAAAGTGGGATGGAGTGACGATAAGGAATGCGAACAAATTTAACGAGGCGAATAACTGATGGAAGTGTGAATTGGCCACCGGTGTAATGCAAGACAGTTTCGGATTCTTCAACGGTGACAGCACGTTGATTGAGCACGAGTATTAACGCTCGTCTCTCTGCGACGACACCTAGTGGCTCGTAGGTGGCGTTCAGAACTAAAGTCTGTGACACCGATCGTGCTCCCTTATTTGGTACCCGAACTGGATGTTCGAACACGGGTAAATACTGCCTCACTCCCCTGGAAATTGCCCTGATTTTTGATGAATTTTCCGTAACGACTTCCGGCTTTGGGTAGAGTTCGAAGCCTCATGAATACGCAGATTAAAGATATTTGGGCTTGGTTTAGCGGAGCCCCACTTCATATTCTCGCCGTCCTTGCCATTGCGCTCATCGCCTCACGATTGGGTGCCCGCGCAATTACCCGCGCCATGAACCGGATCGCCGAAGCAGATTTCGTTCCCGGACCAAAGCGCGGAACGCTCCGTCAAAAGGAGCGCGCGAAAACTGCCGGCACCGTTCTCAAGTCAGCGATGAACTCGACCATCTGGTTGATCTCTGGCGCAATGATCCTCAGTGAATTTGGTTTAAATCTTGGCCCAGTTGTGGCATCTGCCGGAGTGATTGGCGTTGCGTTAGGACTCGGTGCGCAGACACTGGTGCGCGATATTTTGGCCGGTATTTTTATGTTGGTTGAAGACCAATTTGGGGTCGGCGATAACGTAGAAGTTTTAGAGACAACGGGCGTTGTGGAATCCGTCGGGCTACGAATTACCACTGTTCGCAGTGAAGATGGAACGCTCTGGTATCTGCGCAATGGCGAAATTCTTAAGTTGGGCAATAAATCCCAACCCAAGCATTAATTATTGATTCTTCATGGAATGTGCGGCGTACTGAAAGTACGTCCACAACTCTTCCCGCAATTCCTCGGCAATATCTAAATCAATAACTGCTTGATGCATGCAGGTAAGCCAGGCATCGTGCGCGGCGGTATCAATCGGAAATCCAGCATGACGCATGCGAAGTCGCGGATGGCCGCGAGTCTCGGAATAAGTGGATGGTCCACCCCAGTACTGCTCAAGAAATAACTGTAAGCGTTCCTTTGCGCCTTCCATATCTTTAGCTGGATACATCGGAGCCAAAATCGGATCGGTAGCGACAGCTGCATAAAACTTTTCGGTTAGCGCAGCGAAGGTAGGCTTACCGCCCATGCGCTCGTAAAAGTTATTTTCCTCGCTCATAAATATTTACTTCTCTGGTTTAGCTTTGATTTGTAAGACAAAGTAAGAAGTCACTACGCACATGATGCCGCTGATATAAAACGCGGTGGCATAGCTACCCATACTTTCACGAATAATCGCTGCGCCCCAAGCGGCAATTGCGCCGCCGATTTGGTGAGCCGCAAAGACCCAGCCATAGACAACAGTCCCGCGCTCGGGTCCAAGGACTTGGCGGCAGAGCATGATGGTGGGCGGCACAGTTGCAACCCAATCAAGTCCGTAGAAAATAACGAAGACTAATGTTGAAACTTTAATGCTGGAGAAGAGAATCGAAGGAAGCAAGAAGAGCGAGAGTC
Source organism: Actinomycetota bacterium (assembly GCA_947372915.1). Taxonomy (GTDB): domain Bacteria; phylum Actinomycetota; class Actinomycetes; order Nanopelagicales; family Nanopelagicaceae; genus AAA044-D11. The sequence continues at coordinate 8,292 of CANBVO010000017.1, forward strand.
CGCGGAAGAAGTAATAGAAAAAGAGAAGTTTGCGGGGATCAATGCGATCGGTGAGCCAACCAGAGCAGAGCGTTCCAATCACATCAAAGACACCCACCATGGCGAGCAAACTGGCGGCAGTTACTTGTCCCATTCCATGATCGTGCGCAGCCGGAATAAAGTGCGTGCCAATCAACCCTGATGTTGAAAGTCCGCAGACGAAGAACGAACCAGCTAAATACCAGAAGCTCTTCACCTTGCTCGCCGCTACTAACGAATCAATCGCTTCCTTGCCGGCATTGCGCTTAATGTGGATGGGCTCTTGCCAGCCATCATCTGCGCCATATGGCTTCACGCCGGCGGATGATGGGCGTTCTTTTAAGAAGATTGCTATAAGCGGAACCATGACAAATGCGCCGCACGCAACCGCAATCGAAACAGCTTTCCAGCCATGATCAAGTGCCAACCGAGAAAGCCCTGGTAGGAAAATAAGTTGTCCGGTGGCTGAAGCTGCGGTTAAACCGCCAATCACAATTCCGCGACGTTTAATAAACCAACGATTAGCAACGGATGCTGCAAAGACCAAGGCCATGGAGCCAGTACCGATTCCAACAACTACTCCCCAGAGTAGAACCAAGTGCCATGGGCGTTGAATAAAAATTGTCGAAAGCGCGCCGAATCCGACAACGCTTAATGCGGTCATGACAACACGGCGAATACCAAAACGCTCCATCAACGCTGCCGCAAAGGGCGCGGTTAAACCAAAGAGAAGAACGTTGACCGATACCGCCAATGAAATCTGGTCTCGGCGCCAGCCAAAGGCATCTTGGAGCGGAATGATGAGAACAGATGGCGCTGATCTAAAACCGGCTGTTGCAACAAGTGTAAAGAAGGTAACGACCGCTGCAATCCAAGCGGGGTGGAGAAAGCGCGTCTTTACCTGTGCACTCATTGAGATTCTTCGAGGTATTCGGAGAGAATCGTGCGCTCGTTATCGCGCAAGCGACGAGATTTCTTGGTCTCCATATCCACGGCTACTTGAGTCGTGCGACCGCGAGCGTGCAGACCATCTTTAGAGGAGAGTTCGTAGACCAGATCAAATGAGGCATTGCCGATCTTTGCTACCCAGATTTCAACATCGAGTTCAAAGCCGGCTTCGTAGATAGGAATCAAATAATCGACGGTTGCAGATGCAACTACCATATCTTTAAAGATGGGTTCGACGCCGCGGCGGATACGTGAGTACCAGGTGAAATCGGCGCGGGTCTCTTGCATGTAAGTCAGGTAATTAGCATTGTTGACGTGACCAAACATGTCGTGGTCATCCCAGCGCACATAGATCGTAGCTTTGTGGCGCATTAGCGGGTGAGCTTTCGGTAGGTCACGCGGTGTGGGCGAGATGCTTCAACGCCAAGTCGGGCGACTTTGTTCTCTTCGTAGGATTCAAAGTTTCCTTCAAACCAGAACCATTGTGAATCGCCTTCGTAAGCCAAAATATGAGTTGCGATGCGGTCCAAGAACCAGCGATCGTGGGAGATCACTACTGCGCAACCAGGAAATTCGAGCAACGCGTTTTCAAGTGATCCCAAAGTTTCAACGTCAAGGTCGTTAGTAGGCTCATCGAGAAGCAACAAGTTGCCACCCATCTTGAGTGTTAATGCCAAGTTCAAGCGGTTGCGCTCTCCGCCAGAAAGTACGCCAGCGGGCTTTTGTTGATCCGGACCCTTGAAGCCAAATGCCGAAACATATGCACGAGATGGCATTTCAACATTTCCGACCTTCATGAAATCAAGACCGTCGGAGACAACTTCCCACAAGCTCTTCTTCGGGTCGATACCGCCACGAGACTGATCAACGTAAGAAATCTTGACTGTCTCGCCAATCTTTACGGTGCCGCTATCCGGTTGTTCCATACCCAATATTGTTTTAAAGAGCGTGGTCTTACCGGCACCGTTAGGTCCGATAACGCCAACGATTCCGTTACGTGGAAGGGTGAAGGAGAGATCGTCGATCAAGAGGCGATCGCCAAAGCCCTTCTTGAGGTGATCTACTTCAACAACCACATTGCCCAGACGTGGGCCAGGTGGAATTTGAATTTCTTCGAAGTCTAACTTGCGAGTCTTTTCTGCCTCGGCGGCCATCTCTTCGTAGCGAGCTAGACGCGCCTTGGACTTAACCTGGCGACCCTTGGAGTTCATACGAACCCATTCAAGTTCTTCAGCTAACCGCTTTGCGCGCTTAGCATCCTTTTGGCCTTCAATCTTGAGACGAGTTGCTTTGGTCTCGAGATAAGTGGAGTAGTTGCCTTCGTAAGGAAATGCGCGACCGCGATCGAGTTCGAGAATCCATTCTGCAACGTTGTCCAAGAAGTACCTATCGTGCGTAATCGCGACAACAGTGCCTGGATATTTAGAGAGATGTTGTTCGAGCCATAACACTGATTCTGCATCTAAGTGGTTGGTGGGCTCATCCAGAAGTAAGAGGTCTGGTTGTTGTAAGAGAAGTTTGCAGAGGGCAACGCGGCGCTTTTCGCCACCAGAGAGAACTTTTACATCTGCATCAGATGGTGGGCAACGAAGCGCATCCATTGCTTGTTCGAGTTGTGAATCTAAATCCCAAGCATTGCGATGATCGAGCTGTTCTTGCAGCGTTCCCATTTCGGCCAAGAGCGTGTCGTAGTCTGCATCAGGGCTAGCCATCTCTTCGGAAATTTGATTGAAGCGGGCCATCAGCGCCATGGTTTCAGCAACGCCTTCTTGCACATTTTCTAGAACGTTCTTAGTTTCATCAAGGACGGGCTCTTGCATCAAGATGCCGACGGAATAACCCGGAGATAAAAATGCTTCGCCGTTTGAGGGTTGCTCGAGGCCAGCCATGATTTTGAGGACGGTGGACTTACCGGCGCCGTTAGGGCCAACCACGCCAATCTTTGCGCCGGGCAAAAACATCAAGGTAACGTCATCGAGAATTACCTTCTCGCCGTGCGCTTTACGCGCCTTCTTCATCGTATAAATAAACTCAGCCATAGTGAGAGAGTCTATTGGCAAGGGTCGGTAGACTTGGCCAAGCAATAACTGCTTTATTTCATACCTATTAAATATGCGCCTGTAGCTCAGTCGGATAGAGCACCCGCCTTCTAAGCGGGTTGTCGCAGGTTCGATTCCTGCCAGGCGCGCAGATCAGTTCCGTACTTAATAAATAGTTGATCAAAGGCGAAAGGCCCGAACCCCCCTCTAGGGTTCGGGCCTTTCCTTTATTCGTTAGAGCTAGCTATTAGAGCTTTGCAAGGAGAGCAGTGTCAGTCTTGAACAAGCTTCCTGTGATTGTTGTGTATTCAAGTGTTGAGTCTGTTGTTGGGCAGGCTGGGCTAAGTACGTATGACAAGAATGACTTAGTTGCAGCAGCACCATCGCCTGACTTAGCAGTATCTACGAGTGCGTAGGAGACGATGCCAAGAATATATGCACCGGCATCCTTCGTGTCGTAGTTAAAGGTGAGCTTGCCATCTGCTGATGCAGTTGCCGAGCTGAGGAATGCAGCAGTGCCTGCAGCATCTGGGCCTTGGAAGTTTCCTGCAGCATTTTGAATTGCAGCAAGTCCAAGTCCAGCCTTATTTGCATATGAAGATTCCATGTAACCGATAGAGAAGTTTGTCTTCTTTACAGTTGCAGCAAGAAGTGAAGATCCCTTAACGGCTGTAATGCGACCGATATTTGAGATGTCATTGATGTTGCCAGGAAATACGCTTGAAAATGTTGAGCTTGAAGGCTTGGTCCATGTTGCTGGGAATTGCTTGATGAACATGTTAACCAAGTTCTGAGTTGAACCAGAGCCATCGGAGCGAGTAACAATCTTGATTGTTTGATCAGGAAGTGTGAAGTGCTTCTTTACAGTGATTGTGCGAAGTACTACTGGCTTTCCTGAAGCATCCTTGATTGGGTTGCCGGCAGCATCTTCCTTGTAGAGAACCTTGGTAGATGTTCCGTTGTTATCTGCAACGATTGCGGCATCGTTCCACTTAGTGATCTTTCCGGCGAAGATATCTGAAAGTGTCTTCTGTGAAAGGTAGAGGTCCTTGCGACCGAGGAGGTTGTAAGCAATAGCAAGAGGAGCAGCTACTACTGGAATATGAACAACGGTTGACTTAGCTGTTGTGTGGATTGCATCTGTGAAGTTGAAATCGCCAATTCCCTTATCGGAGTTAGTGCGACCTGCGCCAGAACCATTTGCACCGTAAGAACCGAGGGTGTAATCGGTGTTTGCCTTCTGCCAAGCGACTTTGCAAGCGCTGAGAAGTGGAGCGGCGAATGATGATCCATCACCAGTGATTGTTACTGCAGCTGCGGTTGCAACATTTGAACCAAGTACTGCAATTGCAATAGCTGCTACTGCAATCTTAAGAGGGCGAGAAGCCTTCATGAACTTCCTTTCGATTGATGAACGTGGGTTAAACGGGGGTTGCGTTGTGCGGTAAACCTAGGGATATAAACGAAACTGCCGCCCACCTTTCGGTGAACGGCAGTAACTTTCAAAGTGAACAGTTAGTTAATGAGTAGGCCTAACCAAAACGTCCAGTGACGTAGTTTTCAGTCCGCTTGTCCTTAGGGCGAGAGAAGATTTCGCTGGTAGGTCCGACTTCCACCATCTCACCAGGGCCACCGTCAGATAAGAAGAAGGCGGTGTAGTCCGAGACGCGGGCGGCTTGCTGCATATTGTGAGTAACGATAATGACGGTCACTGAAGAAGAAAGGTGCTGAATCGTCTCTTCGATTTTCAGAGTAGATCCTGGATCAAGTGCCGAACAAGGTTCGTCCATCAAGAGAACTTGTGGTCGCACTGCAAGCGAGCGAGCAATACAGAGGCGTTGCTGCTGACCGCCAGAGAGTGAACCGCCATATGTGCCAAGGCGATCCTTAACTTCCTTCCAGAGACCGGCGCGCTCTAAGCACTCTTCAAGAAGATCATCTTTATTTTCAACTTTAAGTTGTGCCAACTTCAGTCCAGCAAGAACATTCTCAGCAATAGTCATTGATGGAAATGGGTTTGGCTTCTGGAAGACCATGCCTACCTTGAGCCGAATCTTGGTGACATCGACGCCGGCGGCGTAAACATCTTCACCATTAAGGAGAACTTCGCCGGCCAGTGCAGCAGTCGGAATAAATTCGTGCATGCGATTGAGAGTGCGAATAAATGTTGATTTACCGCAACCAGATGGCCCAATCAGCGCGGTGACGGTGCCAGGCCAGAAGTCGAGCGAAATATTGTTGAGGACGTGCTTGTCTCCGAACCAGGCATGTACGCCGCGAGCTTCTAGTCCAACACCAAGTGCCTGTGTTGCAGGCGCATGTGATTGACGGCCAGCTGCAACAGCTGCGAGAGATGATGTGCTCATATCTTCCTCATTCTTCTTTCCAGTATTTCCGCTATCAGGGTTATTAATATCGTCGGCCATTTACTTGCCCACCTTTCTATTTCCGAGGAATCGGGCAAGGACAAAGAGGACGATGACAAAAACTAACAAGACTAAAATTCCAGCCCAAGCTCGGGTAATGGATTCATCAGTGCCGGTCGTAAGTCCAGAGAAGATGTAAAAAGGTAGCGATCCCATTGATCCGTGGAACATATTTGTATTCACGGAGTCGCCGCCACCAGTCAGAAGAAGGATGGGGGCAGTCTCACCGGCAATTCGTGCGATACCCAAAATCATGGCGGTGACCAATCCGCTACGTGCTGCAGGCACAACAACCATTGCAACTGTGCGCCATTGAGTGCCGCCGAGTGCAACTCCGGCTTCGCGAAGTTCGGATGGAATCAATCGAAGTACTTCTTCAGAAGTACGGGCAACGGTCGGAATCATCAAGATAGAAAGTGCAAGTGACCCAACGATTCCGTTGTATGCCTTAGTGAAGGGATAGACAATCGCAGCGAGAATAAAGAGGCCAGCGACAATGGATGGAATACCGGACATCGCTTGTACTAAGAATTTAATAGGACGAGTAAAGCGTCCGCGAATCTCGGTGAGGTAGAGCGCAGTCAAAATTCCTAGCGGCACGCTAATGACTAGTGCAAAGGCAACAAGCAATCCAGTACCGATGATGGCATGAAGCAATCCACCATTGATGATGGGGTCGGATGGCGCAGCACTGTGCATATCGGTGGTAAATAGTGAGAGATGCAAACCTTTATGTCCGCGCTGCCAGACAGCAGCCAAGATGCTGACAATGGGAGTAATCGCGATTGCAATTGCCATTCCGACAATTGCGCGAAAGACGCTATCGATGCCAGCAGCTTTGCCGCGCTTGATGCGGTTAAAGAAGTAATCCAAAACTAAATATGAGATAAAGAAGAGGGCCACATAAGCGAGCTTGCCCTTCATGGGAGTGACAGCCACAGTCACTGCCGAGATAGCGATGGCAACAATAAATACGAGCACACTTTCCACGCGATCTTTCGGGGATGCGACCCAAGGCTTCTGTGGCTTAACGGTCGTGGTGCTCATTAGCGACCACCCTTGCTTGTGCGGTTAACAATTGCATCAGCTGCGCTGTTAACAATCAGAGTCAAGATAAAGAGTGCGAGGCCAGCAGCCATCAGGGCTTTGACTTCAGCTGGTCCGGCTTCACCAAATTTAAGCAAGATCAATGATGCGACGTTGCCACCGGCGCCAAGCAATACATGCCAGTTAATCTGATAAACAATATTGAGAACGGTATAGACCGCAACGGTCTCGCCCATCGCGCGGCCAAGTCCCAACATGGTTCCGCCAACGATTCCACCACGAGCATATGGGAAAGCAACGGTTTTAAGCATGGCCCAACGAGTAGCGCCAAGTGCATATGCGGCTTGAATTCGATCAAGTGGAGTCTGCGAAAAGATTTCGCGCGAGATGGAAGTAACAATCGGAATAATCATGATTGCTAAGACGATGCCAGCAACAAATGGTGAGCGGGTATAGAAATCAGCCGGCATCTGAAAGATCGGAATAAAACCTAAATATTTATGAATCAGCTTGGCCCAATACTCGGCGCTGGGTCCCAGCACAAAAAATCCCCAAAGACCAAAGAGAATAGATGGAAAGGCTGCCATCAAATCGATAATGGTGATCATTAATTTCTTGATTGAAGCTGGCGCATAAAAAGTTAGGAAGATCGCCGAAAGTACTGAGATGGGAACACCGATAATTACTGCGATTGAAGCGCAGATCAGAGTGCCGACCAACATCGCCGCAATTCCAAAGTGCGATTGCTTCGTATCAATCGTTCCGGCATCGGTAACTACGGCGTTCCATTGACTTCCGGTGAGGAAGTAGAGACCTTGGCTCTTGATCGTTTGAAAACCTTCAGACAATAAGAAGACGAAAATTAATCCGAGAATAACTAGAGAAGATAATCCGCCGCTTGTTACAACTCCACGAAATACTTTGTCAGAGAGACGTGGTTTGGTGGTGAGCTCCCGCTTGGCAGGGATAACGCGGGTCTCGGACATGGCGCAATCCTCGTAAAAGGTGAGGATTTTTGCCTTATCTGAAGGTTACGAGATGGTGAACGACGGGTGAAATCGCGACCGAGGCAGGCGAGCGCGCCAGTTAGGCTAGGGGCATGGCCAGTAACTCTAAGAACGGTAAGAACGACTCCCCTAATTTGATTTGGGTCGATTGCGAGATGACCGGCCTTGATATCAATAACGACGCCCTCGTCGAAATCGCCGTTCTCGTCACCGATGCCCAACTCAATGTTCTCGGCGAAGGCGTCGACCTAGTTATTAAATGCAGCCAAGAAAAACTCGACGGCATGAATGATTTCGTCCGCGAGATGCACACCTCTTCGGGTCTCATCACTGAAATCCCCGGTGGCGTCAGCGCCTCCGAAGCCGAAACCGCAATTTTGGAATACCTCGCTAAGTACGCTCCCGACGCCGGCAAGTCTCCGCTCGCAGGTAACTCGGTCTATGTCGATCGCGCCTTCATTGCCCGCGACCTGCCTGCCCTCAACTCATACCTGCATTACCGCACCGTGGATGTCTCATCCATCAAAGAGCTCGCTCGCCGCTGGTACCCCCGCGTCTATTTCGCTGCTCCTAAGAAGACGGGCAACCACCGCGCGCTTGGCGATATCCGCGATTCCATCGATGAGCTCGATTATTACCGCAATTCCATATTTATTAAGGATTAGCCTAGAATTCCCCAGTACGACAAACATGGTGGGCGTAGCTCAGCTGGTAGAGCACTCGGTTGTGGTCCGAGATGTCGCGGGTTCGAGCCCCGTCGCTCACCCCACTATTTCAGGTACGTTCACGACTCAAAGATAGGAATCACTCAATGATCTTTGACGTTGTCATCGAAATCCCAGCAGGCTCTCGCAATAAGTACGAGATCAATCACGATACCGGTGAAGTTCGCCTCGATCGCATGCTCTTTACCGCTACTCGCTTTCCACACGACTACGGTTTTGTAAAGAACACTCTCTCTAACGATGGCGATCCGCTCGACGCACTCGTCATGTTGGATGAGCCCACATTTCCTGGTTGTGTCGTGAGCTGCCGCGTTATCGGTATGTTCCGAATGACGGATGAAAAAGGTGGAGACGACAAGTTGCTCTGCGTTGCTGCCGGAGATATTCGCAAGAACAGCCTTAAGGATCTTCCTGATGTTCCGTACTACGAACTCGAAGAAATCAAGCACTTCTTCGAGGTCTACAAGACGCTCGAGCCTGGCAAAGAAGTGCACGGCGGCGACTGGGTCGGCCACGATGCAGCTGAAGCAGAAATCCAAGCTTCTTATGCACGTTATAAGAAGCACTAACTTACTCATTAGCTGACTCGCGAGCGGGAGAACTCATGTCATCTATAAATGCTGGAGATACCGCTTGGGTATTGATGTCCGGAGCACTCGTATTGTTTATGACTCCCGGACTCGCCATCTTTTACGGCGGAATGGTTCGCGCTAAATCCACACTCAATATGATGATGATGTCATTTGCAGCTATGGGTGTGACCACAATTCTCTGGGTCCTATATGCATATTCACTTGCCTTCGGCCCTGATGCTGGCAATGGTCTTATCGGCAACCTCCATAACATCGGTTTAGCAGACACCATCAATCAGGTTGTTGGCTCACCTGGCCACACCATTCCCACACTCGCATTTGTAATGTTCCAACTGACTTTTGCCATCATCACCGTTGCTCTTCTCTCTGGCGCAATTGCGGACCGCGCTAAATACAGCGCATGGATTCTCTTTGTTGGCCTCTGGATCACTTTGGTCTATGCACCCATCGCCCACTGGGCCTTTGCATCACAAGGCGGTAATGGCGGTTGGATTATTGATCGACTTGGCGCACTCGATTTCGCCGGAGGCACTGTTGTAGAAATTAACTCCGGTGCTGCAGCACTGGCTCTCGCCATCGTTCTTGGAAAACGTGAGGGCTTTAAGCGCGATCCGATGCGCCCACACAATATGCCGCTCGTTCTCCTTGGTGCCGGAATGCTCTGGTTTGGTTGGTTTGGATTTAATGCTGGATCAGCGCTCGCCGCTAATGGCTTGGCTGCAACCGCAATGATCAACACTCAAGTTGCAACCGCCGCTGCAGTTATGTCGTGGATTGCTTACGAAAAACTTCGCGAAGGAAAAGCCACCACACTCGGAGCAGCCTCTGGCGCAATTGCTGGCGCAGTTGCCATCACTCCTGCCTGCGGATTCGTTACCCCACTTGGAGCACTCGCTATCGGCTTAGTCGGTGGCGTGGTTTCAGCCTTTGGAGTTTCGCGCAAATATAAATGGAATTACGACGATTCCCTTGATGTCGTGGGCGTTCATGGCCTAGGTGGTTTTGTCGGCATGATTGCCATCGGACTGATCGCGACCAAATCCGCAAATGAACTCGGTGGAGAAGGCCTCTTTATTTCGGGCTCACCGACTCTGCTCCAGAAGCAAATAATTGCAGCGCTTGCTGTTGCCGCTTTCTCTTTTATCACTACTTACATCATCGCCACCATCTTGCAAAAGACTGTTGGGTTCCGAGTGCGCCGCGAGGTCGAACTCGAAGGTCTCGATACTTCTATTCACGCAGAATCTGCATACGACATCTCTTCTTTCACCACTCGATAAACCAAGAAACGAGCCATCATGAAACTCATCACCGCCATTATCAAGCCAGCAAAAGTTGATGACATTAAAGCTGCGCTTCAAGCAAATGGAATCACCGGAATGACCGTGTCAGAGGCGAGCGGGTTTGGTCGCCAGAAGGGCCATAAGGAGATTTATCGTGGCGCTGAATACACCGTCGATTTAATTCCAAAAGTTCGTATCGAAGTTCTCGTTGATGACTCGGATAAAGACCGCATCCTCGATCTCATTGTCGCCACAGCAAATTCTGGCTCTATTGGCGATGGCAAGGTCTGGGTCACGCCCGTCGAAACCGTCGTACGAGTGCGCACCAATGAACGCGGTGGCGACGCGCTTTAAGCACTTTTTCCACCTTTTTGCGCCACCCTGCCCACGCTGATAGGGTCTGCCAAGCAAGTTCGAAGCGAGCTTGTTTTGGTCAAAATTACATAGCTCGGGTTGTTAGCTCAGTTGGTAGAGCAGGTGACTCTTAATCACCGGGTCGGGGGTTCGAGTCCCTCACAACCCACTTTTGAAGGTAAATCTAAGTTCTATATCCAAACCTTGGATGTAGATCTGTGTTCTAGATATTGGATATATCTGCCTAACCTTTAGATGTTTTCAAATAACAAAGTACGACTAATCACCAATTTTTTTAATCAATTTAGTAATAGCCTGACTTTGGTCAAAATCTTCCGTTGAATATTCAAGCCCTGACTTCCAGTTAGAAGTATTCACAAGAGCCATCAAACTAAAACCAGGACCTCCACCACCATGCCCAACGAA
>CANBVO010000018.1 GCA_947372915.1 Actinomycetota bacterium
CGGCGCGACTATTTATTGCGCAGAACCCTCGTCACACCGCCAGTTCCAAGACCTCAAAGAATTTGGCGTCAGCTTTGTGCCGAACGATTTCTTTCTAACCTCCCGAGTTGATTTTGCGCTCTGGGTGGGTAAACAAAAGAAATATCTCATGGAGAATTTCTACCGGGCTCAACGTATTCGCTTGGGAATATTGGTCGAGGGCGGAGATCCGGTCGGCGGAGCGTGGAATTTCGATAAGTAAAATCGATTGCCACCACCAAAGAATTACACCTGGCCTCCTTATTTGGAACATCAACCTGATTCGATTGATCAAGAAGTTGCGCAAGAACTTGGCATTCAAACGACGATGACGTGGGCAACAACTCGAGACGGCGCTCTCAAGCAACTATCGAATTTCATTGAAAATCACTTTGCAGAATTCGGGCCTTATGAAGATGCGATGGCTGCCGATAACTGGGCGCTGCATCATTCACTTCTGAGCCCTTATTTGAATAATGGTTTGCTCCACGCTAGTGAAGTTATTGCAGCAGCGCTTGCAGCATTTGAAAAGGGAGGTATTCCCATTGCTTCATGTGAAGGATTTGTTCGCCAAATAATTGGGTGGCGTGAATATGTCAATGGCATGTATTGGCATCTCGGTGAGCAATATCCAGAGCTCAATGACCTGCAAGCAAATCGCCCGTTGCTTCCACTCTTTTCTGATTCGAGTAAGACCCAGATGAACTGCATGAAATTAGTAGTGGGCGATATTCACAATCGTGCGTGGGTCCACCACATCCCCCGGTTAATGGTTCTCAGCAACTTAGCGCTCATTACGGGAACCAATCCCCAGGAATATTTAAATTGGATGCGCGAAGTTTTTATCGATGCCTCGGATTGGGTCATGGTGCCCAACGTCATCGGCATGGGGGTTCATGCTGACGGCGGGCAAATGATGACCAAACCGTATGCAGCAGGTGGTGCATATATCTCACGCATGAGTCAGTACTGCAAGGGATGTATTTATGACCCTAAGAAGCGAACCGGAGATGATGCCTGTCCATTCACCACTTTGTATTGGGATTTCCTAGATCGCCATCGCGAGCGCTTCGCGGGCAACCACAGAATGGCTCAACAAATATTTGGCTTGAACCGGTTGTCAGATTTACCAGAATTGAAAGAGAGAGCGCGCGAAGTCTTGGATGGTTTAGATCAGGGAGTTATTTAAACCGTCTGCGTAAATAATGGGATGGCAGTTTCAGCTATTTCTAAACCACCGTGATGTCCCACCATCGAACTCTCTTGTGGAATCCGGCTTGGATCAATCAAAATCGTGCCGCCTTTAGCAATGGCAATAACATCGCCCATACGTTCGTTGCTATCGAGTGAAACATCTACGCCAAAGAGCCCAGCTGTAATAGCTTCGGTACGAGTGTAAATATCTGCCCGATTCCCCAAGACTTTTCGCCATTGTTCAGCGGTATCAGCATCGCTGCCTTCACGAACATAAATATGTCTGGCCCGAGGCTCTCCCCCAAGCAACGTGACATTATCCATTAACGAATTGCCTTGGCCAATTACAAATTTTTCTTCCACATTAATCATGCCGTGATCAGAAGTTACCCAGATCCGCGTTCCGCGAGGCAATTTCGCAAGCAAAGTCTTGAGAAGTTCTTCAATACTTAAGCAAGCGGCGAACCACTTTTCTGATCCCACGCCTTCATCATGTCCCGCAGCATCTAAGTGATTGATATATACGTACGCGTACGAAGGGGTATTTTTGAGCGACCGTGCGGCACCATCGGCGATATCTGCAATTTGGTTTGCACCTAGATACGTTGCGCCACGAAGCGCCGCTTGGGTGAATCCAGTTCCTTCATAACGCTTGGCAGCAACATGCGTAACGTTGATTCCTTGTTCTGCTGCTCGCTCAAAAAGAGTCTTTGTTGATTGCCACATAACTGGATCGACGCGTTCATCCCATTTTAAGGAGTTGAGCAAACGACCTGGCTCGCCACTACGAGGAACTCGAACGGTGTATCCCAACATGCCATGGACACCGGGTAGTACGCCGGTGCCGATTGAGGAGAGCGAAACCGCAGTTGTTGAAGGAAAGTAGGAGGAGAGCGTTTGCTTATTGAGAAATTGAGAAAAGATTGGGAAGTGTGATCCATATTTTTCAATCGCAGCTTGACCCATTCCATCAATGAGTATAAAACATTCACGACCGGATGGGCTTTCCCCGAGTGTTAATTCATCTGTGAGCCCGTGCACACCGAGGCTGGCAAAAATAGAATTGGAGAGCTGAGCTAGTCCGGTTGTCAGATTCAGCGCAGCCACTCTCCTATCTTGCCCTAATGGCGTGAAATCGTATTCATAAATCTCAATGCAGGTGAGGTAATCTCCGTTGGTGATTAAATTTTCCGCAGAAGTTGCAGCCGCACGAAGTGCAGGCAGACCAATCGTCGCCCTTGAATCTACGATTATTAGCCACGGTCTACCGCGGCCACGCAATCTAGAAGTTGCCCTCGAAGTCGAAGAAATCGTTCGAGCAGGCGGCGCAGTCCCTGCAACCATCGCGCTGATTGATGGCGTGATCCATGTGGGGCTTGAGTCTGATCAACTCAATCGCATTGCCAATGATTCCAATGTCGTAAAGGCATCTACTCGCGATTTAGCAATTTTAGAAATGACACAACAATCGGCTGCAACAACTGTTGCGGCGACCTCGCATATCGCTCACCTTGCTGGCATCTCAGTCTTTGCTACCGGCGGATTAGGTGGAGTCCATCGTGGGCATGTCTATGACGAATCAGCTGACTTAATTGCCTTGGCCGAACTTCCCATCATTATTGTCTGCGCAGGCGTGAAATCTATTTTGGATGTTGCTGGCACTCTGGAACGACTTGAAACATACTCCATTCCAGTTCTTGGGTATCGCACAAATCGATTCCCTGGTTTCTATCTCACGGATTCCGGATTCGCACTCGAGCACCGAGTCGAGAGCGCCTCAGAAATTGCGAACATTTGGAAGAACCGAGTTGACCTGCACACCAACGATCGCGCGATCGTGGTTACCAATCCAGTGAAGATTCAGATGGATCCCGCACGTCACGATGCAGTTCTTCAGGCTGGACTTGCTGCGGCCGAAGCTGCTCACATCACCGGTAAAGCGGTTACTCCATTCTTGCTCGAACATTTCCACTCATCGAGTGAAGGTGAGTCCTTGCGAGTCAATATCGACATCATTAAATCCAATACCCAACTTGCAACAGAGATTGCCTGCTCTTTATAACGATGGCTCGCATTCTCTGCATCGGTGACATCATGCTCGATGTCACGGCGGTAATTGGAAAAGATATTGCTCAAGGCCTAGAAACTCGCGCCAAGATTTCAACTCAAGGCGGCGGTGCAGCAGCAAATGTTGCTTCCTGGCTAGCCACGAACGGTTCGAGTGCATATGCCATTGCTCGCGTTGGTGACGACAGCGCGGGACGCACCGTGCTTGAGGAACTAGATAAATTCGGAGTCGAACATTCTGGGTCTGTCATTGAAGGCGCCAACACTGGCGTAGTTATTGTTATTGTCGATGGTTTAGGCGAACGAACCATGTTCCCGGATTCTGGGGCAAATGCAGGATTAAGCAAGAATGACCTTCCACCACTGGAAGGATTCGATGCAATCTATCTATCCGGATATTCACTCATCAATCCGTTCTCACGCGAGGGCATTCTTGAAATTATTGCAATTGCCCGGGAGAAGAAGATTCCAATCGCCTTCGATCCGGCCACTGTTGGAGTACTTGTTGAAACAAGTATTTCAAAAGTTCGGGAGTGGATTACTTTGGTTGATCTACTCATTCTCAATGAAGAAGAAGCGCAATTCATTTCAGGCAAAGCTAATCCAATTGAAGCAGCAGCAGATTTACTCGAACTAGCTCCCCACGTTGTTATTAAGCGCGGTGCAATTGGAGCGCTCGGACAGCGCCGAGGAGAATCCGTGGTTCAAGTAGAAGCCACTCCAACAACAGTGATTGATACAACTGGTGCTGGCGATGCCTTTGCCGCTGGATTTATTCAGGTATGGAGCGCAGGTGGCGAATTAATTGATGCACTAAAGCGCGGTGCCGACCTCGCAGGTCGCTGTGTTGCAGTTATCGGCTCTCGCCCGCTTGTCGCTCCCCAGAAATAGAGCATTCCACTGCCAAGATAGCCCAATGGCCAAAGCACCCAAAGCCGTTCTCCCGAAACCAGGTGAGAACCCAGGAAAGATCGTTGATATCGATGTCTCGCAAGAGATGTCCGAGTCATTTTTGGAATATGCATATTCCGTTATTTACTCTCGTGCACTTCCTGATGCACGCGATGGATTGAAGCCGGTACAACGCCGCATCCTTCATCAGATGTCAGATATGGGCCTTCGTCCAGATAAGGGCCATGTGAAGTGCGCCCGTGTTGTCGGCGAAGTAATGGGTAAGTTGCACCCGCACGGCGACGGTGCGATTTACGATGCAATGGTCCGCATGGCTCAATCGTTCTCTATGCGCCTGCCACTTATCGATGGTCACGGAAACTTTGGTTCACTCGATTCTGGCCCAGCAGCAATGCGTTACACCGAATCTCGTCTAGCAACTCCAGCAATGGCAATGGTGAACGAATCCGATGAAGACACCGTTGATTTCGGGTCGAACTATGACGGCCAACTTCTTGAGCCCATCGTGCTTCCGGCAGCATTCCCTAACCTTTTGGTTAATGGTGCAACCGGTATTGCCGTCGGTATGGCCACAAATATGCCTCCCCATAACTTGGGTGAAGTCATCGCCGCTACCAAACATTTAATTGATAACCCCAAGGCGACTCTCAAAGCGCTCATGAAGTTTGTCCCCGCCCCCGACTTCCCTACTGGCGGCGAAATCACCGCTCGCGAGGGAATTGCAGAGGCGTACGAAGGCGGTCGTGGCTCATTTAAGGTTCGCGCTACTGCCGTTATCGAGAAGGTCACTTCTCGCAAAATGGGAATTGTCATCACTGAATTTCCTTACAACATTGGGCCCGAGAAGGTCGTTGAGAAGATTGCAGATTTAGTTAAGGCGAAGAAGATTCAAGGAATCTCTGACATCATCGATCTCTCTGATGGACAGCAAGGCACCAAGGTTGTTGTTGAAATCAAGAACGGTTATGAAGCAGAAGATGTGCTCGAGAAGCTCTACAAGCTCACTCCGATGGAAGATCAATTCTCCATTAACGCAGTTGCTCTCGTAAACGGTAAGCCACTGACTCTTGGCCTCAAAGAACTTCTTCAGGTCTTTATTGATCACCGGATCGAAGTTGTTCGTCGCCGTTCTGAGTACCGCAAGGGCAAGGCTGAAGCCCGCCTAACTCTTGTCGATGGCCTACTTAAGGCAATTATCGATATCGATAAGGTCATCAAGATCATTCGCGCATCAGACGATGCTGCTGTGGCTAAAGATGCACTGATCAAGAACTTTAAGCTCAACGATGAACAAGCAACCTACATCTTGGATATGCCACTTCGCCGCTTGACCAAGATGAGCAAACTCGAGCTTGAGTCCGAGCAAAAGGAATTGAAGGCAATTATCGCCGCGCTTAAGAAGCTCTTGGCTTCTGAAGATGCCATCAAGGCGCAGGTTGCAGTCGAATTGGATGAGGTCGCGAAGAACTTCGCTACCCCTCGCCGCACTCGCCTCGCCTAGTTATTAAAATAAAAAAGCCCCTGAGAAATCAGGGGCTTTTTTAATATCGTGAAACTATGCGTCGATACGCTCGCGATCGATTTCAGCGTTAGAAATAAATTCTTTACGAGGTGCTACTTCGTTACCCATGAGCAGTTCGAAGATTGCCTCTGCGGCTGCTGCATCCTTCATGGTTACACGACGCAGGGTGCGCTTTTCTGGGTCCATTGTGGTCTCACGGAGCTGATCAGCATCCATCTCGCCCAAACCTTTGTAGCGCTGAATTGGTTCCTTCCAGCGCTTTCCGGCCTTCGTTAAATCTGCAGTGACCTTCTTCATTTCATCATCGGAATATGTGTAGTGAACTTCGCCGCGCTTTCCGCCCACGACATCGATGCGATGCAATGGTGGAATAGCAGCAAAGACGCGACCATCTTCAATGAGTGGCTTCATGTAGCGATAGAGCAAGGTCAGGAGTAAGCAGCGAATATGTGCGCCGTCGACATCGGCATCCGACATCAAGATGACGCGACCATAGCGAGCATCATCGATGGAGAAAGAACGGCCAGAACCAGCGCCGATAACCTGAATAATGGAAGCGCACTCGTTGTTTTCGAGCATCTGAGAGAGCGAAGCCTTTTGGACGTTCAAGATCTTTCCACGAATAGGCAGAATCGCCTGGAATTCCGAGTTGCGAGCGGCCTTCGTGGTACCCAGTGCTGAGTCGCCCTCAACGATGAAGAGCTCGGTGCGAGCGGTGTCATCTGAACGGCAATCAGAGAGCTTGGTAGGAAGTGAAGAATTCTCGAGCGCGTTCTTACGACGCTGCAAATCTTTGTGGGCGCGAGCAGAGATGCGAGTACGTGAAGCTTGAGCCACCTTCTCCATAACTGCCTTGCCAGTCGCCTTATCGATGCGCTTGGTGGTGGCGAAAAATTCCTTCATCTGATCGGCAACGACTGTGGCAACAATCTTGGTCGCAGCAGCAGTTCCAAGGACTTCCTTGGTCTGACCTTCAAACTGTGGCTCAGACATGCGCACGGTCACAACCGCGGTCAAGCCTTCTAGAACGTCATCTTTAACAACATCTGCTTCGTTGTTCTTTAATACTTTGTTTGCACGAAGTGCGTCGTTAAATGCCTTAGTGATGGAGCGTTCAAAACCTTGAACGTGCGCTCCGCCTTTTGGTGTAGAAATAATATTTACAAACGATGCCATCGTGGTGTCGTAGCCATTGCCCCATTGCATTGCAATGTCGACGTCCATCTCGCGCGCAACCTCAGTTGGCATCATGTGGCCTTTATCGTCTAATACTGGAACGGTTTCGGTGTATTCACCGGTGCCAGAGAGGCGAATAACTTCACCAATTGGTTCATCCGGGCGAAGGAAGGTACAGAACTCTCCGATTCCACCTTTGTGGAAGAAAGTTTCGGTCGTCTTTGCCTTAGCGCGATTATCGTTAACGATAAGTGTCAGGCCAGGAACAAGATAAGAAGTTTGGCGTGCGCGAGCGTAAATATCTTCGATTGCGAGTTCTGCCTCTTTGAGGAAGATCTGCTTATCAGCCCAGTACTTAATGCGTGTGCCAGTTACCTTTGCAGCAACTTTTCCAATAACGCGAAGTCCAGATTTCTCTTCGAAGCTGGCCTTGGGGCCATC
Source organism: Actinomycetota bacterium (assembly GCA_947372915.1). Classification (GTDB taxonomy): domain Bacteria; phylum Actinomycetota; class Actinomycetes; order Nanopelagicales; family Nanopelagicaceae; genus AAA044-D11. Next base: position 7,331 of record CANBVO010000018.1, read on the forward strand.
GCCATCGAAGATTCCAGCATTTCCACGCTGGAAACTCATCCAATAAATTTTGCCGTCGCGATCGACTTCTACATCAAGGCGAGAAGAGAGTGCGTTTACAACAGATGCGCCTACGCCATGCAGACCACCCGATGCTGCATACGATCCACCGCCGAATTTTCCACCTGCGTGGAGTTTGGTCATAACAACTTCAACGCCAGTCAATCCAGTTTTGGGTTCTTTATCTACTGGAATACCGCGACCATTGTCATGAACTTCGACTGAGCCATCGGCTTCGAGATTAATTTCAATTTTGTTGCAATGCCCCGCGAGTGCTTCATCAACCGAGTTATCAATAATTTCCCATAGGCAGTGCATAAGGCCACGAGAATCGGTGGTGCCGATATACATACCTGGGCGCTTGCGAACGGCATCAAGTCCCTCGAGAACCGCTAGATCTTTAGCGGAGTAACCATTCTCGGTTGTTGATTCTTTATCGTCTTTAGCCACGGTGGGAGAGGCTATCTCGAGATGGGCGTAAAGCTGGGGATATAACCCCTCTTCTCCCCCATTTAATTATTCTCAGCACTTTCTGCGACTAATTCGCGAGATTTCTGACACGCCCGAGCCTATTTTTCGCTATTTTGGCGAGCGGGGAATAAAGCTTTCATGGTTTGATGTTCCCCTAGTCGAGGACCTTCCTCGCAATAAACTGACAGGAATGTCAGTAGATATAAACATAGGGAGCGATATGACCGAGCAAATGATTCTCGAAACAACACCGCTCAACGCCGTCGATCGTTGCGATCGTTGTGGTGCACAAGCCTATGTCCGCGCTGTTCTACTCAGCGGTGGAGAACTCCTCTTTTGTGGTCACCATGCCAAGGAATATGCAGAGGGTCTCAAGAACGTCGTGAAAGAAATTCAAGATGAGACGAACAAGCTCGTCGAAGTTTCTTCAGACGCTCGCTAATTAACTCTTAACGCTTCTTACTTCCAGCAGCTCTAGGCTGAACCAGGATGGTCATTGAACTACTCGACACCTGACTTGGTACCGCACTAGGCGCATATGTCACTTTGAGATTTACGTATGTATGGAACGAAGGCGTCCAAGTGCACGTGGCTGTGGATGAAGTAGTCACTACATTTTTGCATCCCGGAATTGCTTTTCCTTGGGCATAGAAAGTTGCTCTGCCTACCGCACTAACAGAAGCTGTTAACGTCGACGGTGTTCTATATACAGGAGTAGGCGTATTGAGAGATATGCCTGAAAGAGCGCCGGTAGCGATAGTTACGTTGCCGGTTAATGGCACAGCACTTGTATTTGCGCTTCCGCGCGCCCATATTTTGAAGTTGTATGAAGTGTTTTGATCTAACCCAGTTACAACGGCACTTGGAGTAGCAGTAGGAGTTGTGACTCTGAAGGTGCGTGCGCTAGTCCAATCAGGGTCAGTGCTTTTCTTGTACGCGACTACATATTCGCTGACGGTGCCAGAAGATGGGGCCGACCAGGAAAGATTTGCTTGCCCAGCAGTGGGGCTGCTTCCTGAGAACGATTGAGGCGTTCCGAAAGTGGGGTCTGGATTTCGACCCCATAGTTGAAATGCCATAGAACCAAGAGTTCCGTAAGAAGGGAATGAAAGAGAAACGTTATAGGCCGGCACGATTCCGTTATAGCTTGAGGTGTTTATATTTCCGGTTAAACCTCCGGCAGAGTTAAAGCCGAGACCAACAGCAACGTCACAACTGCCCTGATCAGTTTCATTATTGAAAACTATTCCCCAGCGAACGCCGATACACGAGGTCATCATGTATCCATAACCGATATATCCAGTCTCATTTCCAAAAAAGTAGTTTGACCCGCTCTTAAAGAGAGATGTACGAACCGATCCGTTAGTTGCCAACGTTGATGCAGTAGTGAGTCGGGTATACATGGTTTGCGGTGTATTGGTTTCAAGCCATACCCAGGAATTCCAATAGTTGTTGGCGATATCGCCACCATTCATAGCAATGTTCGATGCATAGGTTGGATTGGAGAAGCCGATAATTGAATTAGTGACTGGGTAAGAATCAAATGCAGAGAAGACGGCATCAGTCGTAGTGTCATTTGTGAGCGAGGTTGGATTTAAGGTATATCCAGTTCCCGAAAAGAGGCCTGAGGAATATCCGAAATTAGTGCTTCCCTGCGTCCCCTTGGCTAGCAAAATCCAACCAGAGTTATAGGTCGAGCCATGATTCATCAGAGCGAATACATTGATAGGCGTACCGCTTGTTGATGAGTCACTCGTGATCCATACCGCAGTATCGACATTGTTACCAAAAATGTTATAGATCTCTTGTGGCGAAAGGGCTGGGCAGGCAGATGAGAAACCGATCTGACACTCCGCTAACTGAGTTTGCGCCGCGTGAGCCGGTTCTTTAAGAGCGGGAACCACGAGAAATGAGAGGAGCAAGCTCGCAAGAACCCAGCGGACTAGTTGAACTTGCACGCGCTTCATAATTACTTAATAACCACGCCCTCAGGGGCGGTAAAGCCACAACTCTTATGCGCACCATCGCACCACGGCTTATCTTGCGAAGCGCCACAGCGACAGAGTGAAAAATCAGATTTGGTCTCAATAACATTTCCGTCAGCATCAACGATATCGACGATGCCTTTAATGCGAATAGAACCGTTTTCTTTGAGGCGAATTTGAACACGATCTAGCTGGTCAGACATGGGCCGGCTTATTCGAGGTAGTCGCGAAGCTTTTGTGACCGCGATGGGTGACGAAGCTTGGACATAGTCTTAGATTCAATCTGACGAATTCTCTCGCGAGTAACGCCATAGACCTTACCGATTTCATCGAGGGTCTTAGCTTGTCCATCAGAGAGACCGATACGCATCATAATGACGCCCTTTTCGCGCTCTGACAAAGTATCGAGTACTTGATGCAACTCGGTTTGAAGAGTGGTGAACAGAACGTGCTCGCCTGGTTCGATCGCTTCAGAGTCTTCAATCAAATCACCGAACTCGGAATCCCCTTCTTCTCCGAGTGGAGTATGAAGTGAGATTGGTTCGCGTCCGTACTTCTGAACTTCGACCACCTTTTCTGGTGTCATATCGAGTTCTTTAGCAAGCTCTTCTGGTGTCGGTTCGCGGCCAAGATCTTGCAGCATCTGGCGTTGTACACGAGCAAGTTTGTTGATGACTTCCACCATGTGAACCGGAATACGAATGGTACGAGCTTGGTCTGCCATTGCACGAGTAATTGCCTGACGGATCCACCAGGTTGCGTAAGTCGAGAACTTGTAGCCCTTGGTGTAGTCGAATTTTTCTACGGCGCGGATAAGTCCGAGGTTTCCTTCTTGAATCAAATCCAAGAACAACATTCCGCGGCCGGTGTAACGCTTCGCCAGCGATACAACAAGACGAAGGTTTGCTTCGAGCAAGTGGTTCTTGGCACGGCGACCGATAAGGACTAATTGCTCGTATTCACGCTTGAGCTTCTTATCCATCTTCTTATCGTGCGCGAGTTTCTCTTCCGCAAATAGACCGGCTTCTACTTCAAGCGAAAGCTTTACTTCGAGTTCCGCGTTGAGAAGAGGTACGCGACCAATCAGCTTGAGGTAATCCTTGACCGGGTCAGCGGTCGCACCTGCTGTAAGAACTGTTTGTGCGGGAGCGTCATCTTCTTCAGAATCCTTGATAGTGAAAGCATTCTCTTCGTTAGTGGATTCTTCGGCCACGTTAACGACACGAATTTCGCTTTCTTTCTCTTCTTCGATGATCTCTTTAACTTCTTCAATCAAAGTTTCGACATCTTCGAGTTCTACATCTTCAAGTTCAACTTCTTCGCCATCAATCTTGAGTGTCATTGGCTTAAGTGGTTTTTCGCCCTTGACTGGCGCAGATGCAGTTGAAGCGGTGACGCCCTGTTCTGCTAAGCGTTTTGCTTCGAGTTCTGCTTTAGTAGGAAATAGTTTGCGACCAGCTGCCTTCTTTGCAGCCTTGGCTTGTTCTTCGGCTTCGCGAGCTAACTTAAGCGCTTCGAGTTCAGCTTTGGTAGGAAAGCGACGAGGACCTGCAGCGGCTTTCTTAACTGCGCTCTTCTTGGCAGCAGCTTTCTTCACTGGAGCTTTCTTTGCAGCAACTTTTTTTACAGCAGTCTTCTTTACAACTGCCTTCTTTGTTGCCTTCGCACCTTTTTTGGGCGCACTAGTTCCAGCCACAGATCATCCTTTGGTTTGTCTGGCCTAACTTTGGGGCCAGGGAAACTTGCTTAGCCATATTATAATTTGTCCACAGGCGCATTGACCAACTGAACGCTCTTATCCCGCCCGATATTCCTGATTATTTCTGGGATTGCCCCAAAGCAATTGCCTTGCGGACCGCATCTCCCACGCTCTCCACATCAATCAAGAAGCCATCGTGGCCAAAGGGGCTGGAAACAGTGATGAGCTCGGCTGCCTTGGGTACCAATTCCACGATTTCCTCCTGCAGGCGAGGCGGAAAGAGCCGGTCGGAGTCAATCGAGACAACTACGACGGGAATTTCAACCTTGGCCAGCGCCGCCGCAACTCCCCCGCGGTCACGACCCACATCGTGCGAGTTCATGGCTTCGGTCAGTGCAATATAGGTATTGGCATCAAATCGGTGGGCCAACTTCTGGGCCTGGTGGTCGAGGTAGGACTCGACTGCATATCGACCAGTGTCATCGCCCTGAAGTTCGCGACCGAAGCGAACATCCATTTCTGATTCAGTGCGGTACGTCAGGTGCGCAATCCGGCGGGCAATTCCCATGCCTTCAATTGGCCCATCTTCGAGCTCGTAGAAATCGCCCTTATTAAAATTGGGATCGGCTTTGATGGCACGAATTTGAATGGAAGCGGTACCGATTTGATCGCCGGTCGCAACGGCGGAAGATCCGATGGTGCAGATGGCGCGAACTCGATCTGGATGCTGGATGGCCCATTCGAGTGAGCGCATTCCACCGAGTGAAGGTCCGACCGCCAAGATGTAATGCGAAATTTTCAAAAGATTTGTCAGTGCTAATTCAGCGGCGACCATATCTCTGATGGTCACGGTGGGAAATCGAGAACCCCATCGTTTTCCATCTGGGGCAAGTGATGCTGGGCCAGTGCTCCCCTGACAACCGCCAATGACGTTGGGACAGATGATGAAATATTTATCGGTATCCAAGGGCAAGCCGGGTCCGACCATAGAAGGCCACCAGCCAGGAACATCGGACCATCCAGTTAAGGCATGGTTGATCAAAATTGCATTGTCACCCGCCGGATTAAGAGTTCCCCATGTTTGGTATGCAATCGTGACGCCCGGAAGAATTTCTCCGGACTCTAATTCGAGATCACCGATATTTGCGAAAACTCGATCACCGGGGTCGTGGCTTTCCAGCCAAGCCCCGGTAACGCGAGCATTCACATCGGTACTCATTCTTATTTCGCTGCTGCGAAACCACCTTCGATATCGGCCTTGATATCAGCGATATTTTCTAGTCCTACCGAGAGACGAATAAGTCCAGGTGTAACACCTGCAGTTACTTGCTCTTCTGGAGACAATTGCGAGTGGGTGGTAGATGCAGGATGGATTACCAGTGATCGCACATCACCGATGTTGGCTACATGTGAGTGCAACTTCAGAGCTTCCACAAACTTCTTGCCTGCCTCAATTCCGCCCTTAATTTCAAAGGAGAGAACTGATCCGCTGCCCTTGGGTGCGTACTTGGTAGCAAGCGCATTCCACTTATTAGATGGAAGGGATGCGTAGTTCACTGATTCAACTTGTGGGTGCGATTCTAAGAATGCAGCAACATCTTTTGCATTCGAGAGGTGTCGCTCCATGCGAAGTGAGAGAGTTTCCAATCCTTGCGCCAAGAGCCAGGCATTAAATGGACTCACAGCGGCGCCAGTATCGCGAAGCAAGGTCAGACGGATTTTGAAGATGTAAGAAAGGTTGGCGCCAAATGCAGAACCAACTCCCAATGCTTGTGCGTAGACCAAGCCGTGATAGCTAGGGTCTGGCTCGTTGAAGCCGGGGAACTTGGCGACTTGCTTGGCATAGTCGAAGTTTCCGGAGTCCACGATTGCTCCCACGACAGCGTTGCCATGACCAGAAAGGAACTTGGTCGCTGAGTGGATGACCACATCTGCGCCATGTTCGATTGGGCGAATAACAAATGGTGTTGCCACAGTGTTATCGACGATTAATGGAACTCCATTATCGTGTGCAACTTTGGCCACTGCCGCAATATCCAAAACGTCGTTCTTTGGGTTTGCAATAGTCTCACCGAAGAAGGCCTTGGTGTTGGGACGGACTGCCGCCTGCCATGATGCTGGATCAGATGGATCTTCCACGAAGGTGACATCGACACCGAACTTCTTCAAGGTGTAATGGAAGAGGTTGTAGGTACCGCCATAGAGACTTGGTGAGGAGACGATGTGATCGCCGGCTTCCGCCACATTTTGAATTGCATATGTTGTTGCTGCAGAACCTGATGCAACCAAGAGCGCCGCGACGCCACCTTCTAGAGATGCGATGCGTTGTTCCACTGCATCTTGAGTGGGGTTCATCAAGCGGGTATAAATATTGCCGAGTTCAGCTAGACCAAAGAGATCTGCTGCATGCTTGGTATCGCGGAATTGATACGCGGTGGTTTGATACAACGGCAATGCGCGAGCGCCGGTTGTTGGATCAGGAACTTGCCCTGCGTGAATCTGACGGGTTTCAAAGGATGCTTTTGCTAAATCGAACGACATTTCTAACCTCCCAGTTAATAAGGGGGTCTTACAAAAATGCCAACGGCAATGCCCACCCGCAGATGTGCGACCGTTGGGACATTTGTTATATGACCCACGCTTGCCGACTGCACTGTGCAATCGACCTGGTCTTCACCCGGAGCACCCCACCGTGGTGGAGGGTTGCCGTCCAGTAAGCCGGGGCTAAAACCTGGAACTCGTGACCTGTGGGAATACTAAATGAAAAAGCGGAATTAGGAAAGGGCCTCGCGCCAAGCTGAAGTTATAGGTAGGCGACGGTCCTTACCGAAGGCGCGGCTGGAAATCTTGGTGCCGGGCGGATATTGGCGGCGCTTAAATTCGGCGGCATCGACCATGCGAATGATTCGAGTCGCCAGCGATTCATCAAAGCCTGCAGCCAAGAGGCCAGCCATCCCCTCATCGCGCTCAATATAGATATGAAGGATGCGATCGAGAGTCGGGTAATCCGGAAGTGAATCGGTGTCCTTCTGCCCAGGACGAAGTTCAGCCGATGGCTCTTTCGCAATTGAATTAACCGGAATCGGTTCGATCTCGCCGCGAGAAATTGCAACTGCGTTACGCCACTTGGCCAAGGCCCAGACCTCGCTCTTTAACAAATCTTTAATCGGTGCATATCCCCCGACCGCATCGCCATACATGGTGGAGTAGCCGACGGCAAGTTCGGATTTATTGCCATTGGCTAGAACTAAATGACCTTCTTGGTTGGAAAGTCCCATCAGAGTTGTTCCGCGAACTCTGGCCTGCAGATTTTCCTCCGCAACTCCAGTCAGCCCCAGCTGGCATAAAAAGGTATCGACCATCGGCTGAATGGGTTGAACTCGATAATTAAATCCAATGCGCTTTGCTAAATCTGCGGCGTCGGCAAGTGAGTGCTCAGATGAGTACCGGCTCGGAAGCGAAACTCCGTAAACCTTTTCGCGGCCCAATGCATCGGCCGCAATCGCCATGACGACTGAAGAGTCGATGCCGCCGGAGACGCCGGTGATAACGCTCGGGAATTTATTCTTGGTGACATAGTCACGAAGTCCAACAACGAGGGCGTTCCAGACCTGCGCTAATTCATCGAGGCGATAAGCAACCCCGGGAGTTAGCGGGTTATAGGCCGCTACTGGTTCTTCGGAAATAACTACATCTGGGGTGCTGGTGCCCATCGGTAATTCCAGATCCACAAACATCAGGCCATCATCAAATTGCGGTGCACGGGCAATGACCTCGCCTTTGGCAGTAACGGCAATGGAATCGCCATCAAAAACTAAATCATCTTGAGCGCCCGTCATATTGACGTACAGCAAGGATGCACCAATTTGGCGGGCGCGCTCTTTTACTAACTTCTCACGTAGATCATCTTTGCTTCGTTCAAAGGGACTGCCATTAGGGACCAGTACAAGTCCGGGTGTGCGTGCGGCTAAATCAGAGACCGGACCTTGGCTTCGCCAAATATCTTCACAAATGGCAATCCCGACATCGACGCCATGAATGCGTACGACCAAAGATTCGGCACCGGCCACAAAGTTTCGAAATTCATCAAAGACGCCGTAGTTAGGCAGGTGGTGCTTTACATATCGGGCAACAATTTTTCCGCCGTGAATAATCGCGACTGCATTTTCTGGCTTCTTGTTGGCACTTTCATCCAAGTACCCAACGACAGCCACAATGTCTCCGAATCCATCGGCGGCGATGCGGTCCGCCAAATCAGTAACGGCTTTCTTGCTGGCGATACGAAAGGTATGGCGAAGGGCGAGATCTTCTACGGGATATCCGGTCATCGCCATTTCAGGAAAGAGCGCAATGTGGGCCTGATGCTCGAGCGCTTGCTTCATGTTGGACAGAATTAAATCGGCATTGGATTCGAGCGCACCCACCGTGGGATTGATCTGGGCCATGGCAACCCGCAGTTGAGTCTGACTCTGCTTGCCGCTCTTCACGAGTAGAGCCTACCCCGCTAGACTTTTCCACGAATCACCGGGGACCGAATTTTCGGCTACGAGAGATATCAGAGAAGGAGCTCGCATGAGCCGCATAACTATTTCCGATCTTGCAGCCTGGAAAAAGGCGGGCAAGAAATGGGCAATGCTCACTTCCTACGAGCAGTTGACTGCCTCCATTTTCGATGAAGCCGGAATCCCGGTGCTTCTCGTTGGCGATAGCGCCGGCAATAATTTCTTAGGCGAAGAGAACACCATTCCAGTCACTATGGATGAACTCATTCCTTTGGCCCGCGCCGTTGTTCGCGGCAGCCAAAAAGCATTTGTCGTTGCCGACCTTCCCTTTGGTTCTTATGAACCAGGCCCCGAATTAGCACTGGCCAATGGCATTCGATTCTTCAAAGAAGCCAAGGCGCACGCCGTCAAACTTGAGGGCGGCAAAAAAGTCGTTCCACAAATCCAGGCCTTGGTTGCTGCTGGAATTCCGGTCATGGGCCATCTCGGATTAACCCCACAATCAGTGCATGCACTCGGCGGATTTAAAGTGCAGGGACGCGGCGAGGATGCGGCGCGAATTGTTGAAGATGCAAAGGCCATTGAAACTGCCGGAGTATTCGCAGTAGTTCTGGAATTAGTCCCCGAAGAGTTGGCGGCGCAAATTACCGCCGAACTTTCTATCCCGGTCATCGGAATTGGCGCTGGCAAGAACTGCGATGCGCAAGTTCTTGTCTGGACTGACTTAATGGGCATGACCCAAGGAGCCCCGAAATTAGCCAAGGCCTATCGCAACCTTCGCTCTGAAATGGTGGCGGCGGCTACTGAGTGGGCCAGTGATGTTTCAACCGGAGAATTTCCCGGTCCGGAACAAACCTTCCATTAGATTGAGCCAGTGCTTAAGCGCTTCGTAGTCGATATCTCGCCCCTGAAGAAATATCCAGATTTTCGGTTGATCTGGTTCTCTGGGATTGTGACCCGCATTGGGTCGATGATCACCTACGTCGCCCTACCTTTTCAAATCAAAGAGCTCACTAATTCTTATATTGCCGTAGGACTTATGGGCGCTGTCGAAATCGTGCCCCTAGTTATCTTTGGCCTCTATGGCGGAGTCCTTGCGGACAAAGTCGATCGCAAGAAAATGATTTGGGCTACCGAGGCCCTAGCCATGGTCATGACATTGGTTCTCTATCTAAATTCTCGCTTTGAAAATCCCAGCCTGATTGCCATCTATGTTGTTGGTGGTTGTTTTGCCGCACTCAATGGACTCCAAAGTCCCAGCATGGATGCCATTATTCCGCGGATTGTGGGACATGCAGATTTACCTTCTACATCGGCATTGATGGGACTTCGTTATCAAGTAGCCGTTATTGCTGGGCCAGCAGTGGGCGGAATTCTGCTCGCCTCTTTCGGAGTCTCCTTTTCATATTTAGTGGATGTGGGCACCTACATTGTTGCCCTGCTCTTGCTCTGGCGATTGCAATCAGTCATTCCGGCTGGAACGGTGAAGGGCGCGACTCTCAAATCTTTAGGAGAAGGCATTCTTTACGCCGTTGGACGCAAAGATTTGTTGGGCACTTATCTGGTGGACCTAGCAGCAATGTTTTTCGCGATGCCCACTGCGCTGTATCCGTTCTGGGCAGATCAATTAGATTCCCAATGGGCACTGGGATTGTTCTATGCCGCAGTTCCGATTGGCGCACTTCTTGTCACTCTCACTAGCGGATGGATTAAAAACTATCCCTTCCATGGTCGCGCCGTCTTCGTTGCGGCATTGGGATGGGGTGCTGCAATCACTCTTGCCGGAGCGTCAAAAACCCTCTTTCTCACCATTGCCTTTCTCATCATTGCGGGGGCTTCTGACATGGTTAGCGCCCTCTTTCGATCTGCAATCTGGAACCAATCCATCCCCGATGAACTTCGCGGACGACTTGCAGGAATCGAAATGCTCTCTTATTCCGTGGGTCCATTGGGTGGGCAAATGCGCGCCGGATCTGTTGCGGCCTGGACAAATTTGCGTACTTCGGTGGTCAGTGGCGGCCTCTTGTGCATGGGATTCGTAGTTTTAGCGGCCACTTCACTGCCAAAATTCCGAAAATATGACGTTCGAAGCAATGAATTTGCAGTTGCGCAGAGAAAAATCCGCGAAATTTCAGAAAATTAGGAAAATTTCGGAAAAATAAAAATAAATTTCGTCGCAAATGCATAAAAAAATAAAAAAATAATGTTGCGACACGCACCACTTTTTTTATCGAAAATAGTGGAAAGTTTTTGCATTTAATGACACGCTTCTCCATGAACAGGTTCGGTGACGGATCGGACCATTCTGATTAGGAGATCCACATGGCCGCAGCTAAGAAAACTGCACCAAAGCGTCGCAAGAAGGCAGCTGCTAAGGCAGCTCCAGCAAAGCGTCGTAAGAAGGCAGCTGCAAAGGCAGCTCCAGCAAAGAAGGCAGCTCCAAAGCGTCGCAAGAAGGCAGCAGCAAAGAAGGCAGCTCCTGCTAAGAAGGCAGCTCCAAAGCGTCGCAAGAAGGCAGCAGCTAAGGCTGCTCCAGCTAAGCCAAAGCGTCGCAAGAAGGCAGCAGCTAAGAAGGCAGCTCCAGCTAAGCGCCGCAAGAAGGCAGCTAAGAAGGCAGCTCCTGCTAAGAAGGCAGCTCCAAAGCGTCGCAAGAAGGCAGCAGCAAAGAAGGCAGCTCCTGCAAAGAAGGCAGCTCCAAAGCGTCGCAAGAAGGCAGCAAAGAAGAAGTAGTTTCACCATTAGAAAATCCCGTCACAAAAGTGGCGGGATTTTTTATTGCACTAAATTAAATAAGCTAATTAACTAATTATTTCTT
>CANBVO010000019.1 GCA_947372915.1 Actinomycetota bacterium
GCAAAGGCATTTAAGAATGCATGGAAGGCAAATGGCGGAACAATTGGTAACACAACATTGTGGAACCCAAATGCTGCAACATTCGACTCTGATGCACTCAAGCTCACTTCAGGTACAGCACCAGCCGCATGGTTCATTGCTGACTACGAAGAGACTTTCGCAAAGGTAGCTCCTGCACTTGTTCGCACAAAGAAGTGGGATCCAAAGCGCACATTCGTTAACGAGACATTCAACAACGAAGCGTCAATCAAGGTTGTCGGCGCTAAGTACTTGAACGGTGTTCGCGGATCTTCAACTGCTCCTAACGGAACAGCTACAACTGCTTGGAAGGCTGCATTCAAGGCTTATGCTCCAGAATTCCCAGGCACATTCGTAGATCCATCATCATTCGATGCTGGCGTTCTTGGTTGCCTCGCAGCTGTATACGCAAAGAAGACAGATGCGACTTCACTCGCAGCTGGTCTCCGCGCGGTATCTGGCCCAAGTGGCGCTAAGTACGACTACACCAAGCTTGATGCAGCCGTTAAGGATGCAGCAGCTGGCAAGAAGATCACATACCAAGGTGTATGGGGTCAGATGAACTTTGATAAGAACGGCGACCCAGCCGGCGGAATCTTTGACATGTTTACTGTTGTAAACGGCAAGCCAGTCATCGATCCTAAGGATCAAATTTCATTTAACTAATCAATAGTTCAAAGGCCCTCTAACTTCGGTTAGGGGGCCTTTTTATTTGCTCTCATTTAATACGAGAGAACGCTTCTTTCAATATCTCTGGAGATGTCGCAAAATTGAGACGGGCAAAGGTTCCGAGTCCTTTTCCGTATGCGGGACCCGCAAGCAAGGCGACATCTGCTTCTTTAAATCGTGCCATCCAACTCTCGGTGAAATCAATCCAAGCAAGGTATGCAAAATCAGGCACACGGTAATGAGCGGACGGAAAGTGTTGCTCCAATAAATCCTTGAGTAGGTGGGCATTGGATTGCATCACACTCTTTGCATCAGCAAGCCAATCATCACAATCTGTAAAAGCGATTGCAGTTGCAATTGCCCCAAAGAGTGAGGCTCGATGTCGGGCAGATTCTGGGATGAGATCTAATTGAGAATCGAGAGTTAGATTTTCAGTAAGGCAAACGGCGCACTTAAGGCCGGCGATATTAAATGCCTTGCTTGCTGAAGAAAAAGCGATTCCAACCTTTTTTGCCGCTGGTCCAAGAGTGAGAAATGGTGTGAATTCTTGATAGACCAGAGGGCCATGAATTTCATCGCTGAGAACGATTGCGCCGTACTTATCAGCGAGCTCTGCAATTCTAAGTAGGTCTTGACGCGGAAAATTAGCGCCAACTGGTGAATGCGGATTGCAGAGTAAATAGATTCGAACGCCATCTTGAAAAGCGTGTTCAATCCCCACGATATCTAAGCTGTATTGCATACCTTGATTGATCAAAGGCACATCGTGCGGAACTCGCCCAACTTCTTTAAGCCAATCTGCAAAGTTAGTGACGGGGGAGTTGATCAGAACGCGCTCTCCTGGCTTGCTGATGATGTGCAGGACTTCGCTGACGGCGGCCCCTAAATCATTGGCTATACGCACCTTGGCGTTATTGATCTCCCAATTCCAGTGGCGCCTGGCAAAACCAGCAAAGGCGCTCTGGAGCTCTGGAAACTTTCCTAAATAACCCATATCCGAACTCTCGACCATGGAGTGCAGCCCGGCTCTAATGGCGGGAGCAACGTTGTAATCCATCTCGGCGACCGTAAGGGGGATAGTGCTTTCACTATTTTGGCGCCACTTATAACTGGTTTTGTTCTGTAACTCTGATTTATCGAGAAATTCAAAACCGCTATTCATTCACTCATGCTAGCAGTGGGCGTACTATCAGCGTATGGAAATCTTCGATCTTCGTGTAACAGTGGATAGCATCGGAGGACGTTCAGTTTGCGGCCTCAAGCCCGGGGACTATTTTGAAGTAACCAACAGCAATGAACTTCGCATCCCAGAAGGTAAGCACTTCTGTATGTATGCAATTGCATCAGTACTCCCGCTCCTTCCCGCAAAACAGCGCAAGATGGCAGATGACGACTGGCTTGAACAAGATTCCTTGGTAGCCTGCCCAGACCCAGAAGAGCATCTAGTGATGCGCATTGATCGGGTTCGAAGCGTTAAATTAAATGCAGAGGATTTAACTTAATTATTGTTGGTATGCATAATGTTGCGATGCTTGTCTGTGTAACGCTCTAGATAGTAAACCTCACCAGTTGGACCAGTTGATCGCGAAAGTACTGCTTGCAGCGCTGCTAAATCATCGGCCGTAAGCACAATCTCTGGAATTCGTAAATTAGATTGAAGGTGAGAAATATTCCGTGCTCCTACGATGACTCCCTTAACGGCGGGACGACCGAGCATGTATGCCGAAGCGATAGTCGCAATATCTGTGGAGTACTTATCTGCAATTGATTTGAGCGCTTGAAGAAGCTCTTGAAAGAGCGCCCAGCCACCAAATTCTTCAATAATCAATTGGTACTTCACGTTAGAACGAGTTTCGACCTGCTTAGGCTCTGGCACATTGAGGAATTTCTCGGAAAGGAAGCCGCCGGCGACAGTTCCATAGCAGAGAAGCCCAATGTCGTTGGCAGCGCAGTACTCGGTCAGGCCTGCTTCAGGGCGGCGATCGAGAATCGAATATTGAAGTTGAATGCTCGCTGGCTTAAATCCGGCTGATACAAATTCTTTTACGTGCGGAAGGTCAAAATTAGTGATGCCAACATGGCGAATCTTTCCTTCAGCTTTGAGCTTGAAGAGTTCTTCCATCGCGACGAGGTAGTTCTGAGCTTCGTACTTCCACCAGTGGAACTGCACTAAATCAACGGTCTCAACACCAAGGCGGGTAAGAGAGCGCTCGACAATAGTTCGAACATCAGTGCGGTCGAAGTCATGCAGGAAATTTTCATTAGGAACGTACTTAGTGTGGAGCTGGACCAGATTTCGATTGGCTAACCGTTTTACTGCTTTGCCAATGAGTTCTTCCACGCCGGTATAGATATCGCCAAAATCTAGGGTCGAAATTCCGGCTTCAATAAATGCGACGGTATCTGAAATCGCTTGTTCGTCTTCAATCTTCCGATCGAGAGAGTGGCCTGAACTTAATTGCCACCCGCCCTTAATAACAGGAGAGATTTCATAGCCAGCAACAAGTGAGCGCTTCTTCATGAGATTACCGCCTCTACTTCAATTTCGACCATATATTCATCACCTATGAGCTTGGCTTTTACCATCGTGTTTGCGGGTCGGATATCGGCAAATCGTTCTCCGTGGACGCGCGCAATTGGCTCCCAATACTTGAGGTCGTTGCAATATATGCGACTGCGAACAACGTCAGAAAGCTTGCCGCCTAGAGATTCGATAGATGCTTCAATCTTGTCAATAATGAATTGAGTTTGGGCAATTGGATCATTCTTACCGACCACTAAGGCGCCATGCGTTGCAGTAGTTCCAGAAACCATGATTCGATCTCCGATTCGAAATGCACGCGAATATCCAGCAAGTGATTCCCAAGTAGTTCCTGAATCAATATAGCTTCGATCCCCCTTGGTCGTAACTTCATAGACAGCAGGAAGCTGGTCGAAGTGATGACTGGTATCGCCGGAGGCAGTGAGATAAGGAGGCTTGCGATATTCATCGCCGCAGTCACCTGGAATAGGGATGAGCGAGGCGAGGGCTGCAGAAATTCGCTTAATTTGTGGCTTAGTGAGTTCGAAAGTGAAGAGTGAAGCAGCATCTTCAATATGTGCGTTTTCACCTAGTCGAGCACCGATGATAACTGCTCCAACAGCTTTACGTGTGAGTTGATACTTGCTAGCAACTGTAGAAATCGAGCGCTCGGTTTCAAGTGCAACTTGGCTAACTTCACTAAGTACGTATTGGAATTTATCCCAACCGCCAGCCGCATCTATAAAGCGTTTGTATTTCATGAGCGACCAGTTGCTGAGTGCATCACCTGTTGGGGCACTCTTTCCAAGCCATTTGGATGAGATGAAGCCGCCACAGAGAGTTCCGTAGGCCAGAATCTTTACGCCGTTTTCGTCGCAGTAATCAGCCATTTGGCCGCTTCCGCGCTGATCGATCAGCGAGTAAGAAATTTGGTTGGAGACGATGTTTACACCGACTGATTTAGCAATACGTAGGTGAGCGGTATCGAAGTTAGTTGTGCCTAGTGCACCGATTAAACCTTCTTCTTGAAGTTCTTGAAGATAAATCAAAGTATCCAACCAATATGGATTAGTGAAGGACCAAGCGTGATACTGGAGCAGATCAACTCGGTTGGTATTCAACCTTGATAGTCGATCGTTGATTGCGCTTCGAACTTCGTCACGAGTTACCGGGCCAGGCTTGGGTACCCACTTAGTGAGCATTTGAGCTTTGCCACTATTAGCCCAATTACTCTTAAAGTAGCCGGCAATAATTTCTGCTGAGCCGTAATGATCCGCCATATCAAAAGTTGTTAGCCCCGCCTCAACGTAAGGGGCCATAAATTTCGCAGTTGATGCTGGATCGAGCGTATTGCCGTCTTTTTCCATGTCGGCAATCTGCCAAAGACCGGTGATAGCCCGAGAAACCTCTAAGCCCTTTGCAAGCTTTACTCTCTCAATCATCGAAATTACTTGCGAAGGAAAGATTTGTGCTTAGCGAAAGCAGCAAGAACCTTCTCAACATCATCGTGATTGTTGTAGAAGTGAGGAGAGATGCGGATATTTCCATCGCGTGAAGACGTGACCACCTTTTCGCCTTCTAGGGCCATCACGTGGGCGTGCTCATCAGTGGAAGCCACCGCAAGCATTGCGCCGTGATTGAGCTTAGAGGCTGGGGTTACTACAACTCCGCCCATTGCTTCGATGCCCTCGCGCAATGCATCGTGAAGTGGGGCGACATAGTCATAGATATTGGTAACTCCAACTTCGAGCAATATTTCTAAGCCAGCCGCAGCTGGATAAAGTGCTGGAATTGCAGGGGTACCGGATTCAAAGCGGCGAGCATCTGCTGCAGGATCGTATGCATGGATATCCATTGCGAAGATATCGCGAGCTGCAAACCAGCCGGTAGTGATAGGAACTAAATGTTTAGTGGTGGATTCGCGGGCGAACATAAATCCAACGCCAGGTGCGCCAAGCATGTACTTAAGTACGCCACTAACTAAGAAGTCAGTCTTCAAGATAGAAAGATCGATAGGCACAGCACCGGTTCCTTGATAAGCATCAACAAGAACTAGCGCGCCCTTCTTGTGGGCAGCTTCAATAATAGGCTCAAGCTCGGTCATGGTTCCGTTACGGAAGCAGACCATAGTGACTGAAACAATCAAAGTCTCGTCATCGATTGCATCGATGAGGGCAGCGACATCAACGGTGAGATCAGCCTTGCTTGGCACGTGAACTACCTTTGCACCGCGACGCTCCTGTGCATGCCAGATCTGACCGATAGTTGGAAATTCGTTTTCGGTGGTGACAATCTTGTTGCGCTTTTGGGTGTAGTCAAAACTTGATGCAAGGGAGCTGACCGCTGCTGACGCAGAAGTTGTGACCGCCATTTCGGCTGGTGAAACATTAAAAACTTTAGCGAGAAGAGCGCGAACGTTCTCTTGATGTCCAGCCCAGTCGCCCCAGGCAGATCCCTTGAGTTCGAGGGTCTGAAGGTAAGTATCGAAGCTGGCGCGCACACGGTCTGCAAGTGCACCTTGAGAACACGTGTTCATATAGGTCACGTTGTTAAAGACAGTGAATTGATCTCTATAGATAGCTGCAAGATCTTTAACTGATGTATTAACGGCCAAGGTATGCCCTCCGTAGTTCTTCATGGCCAGCAAGATCGCTCGCCTTACCTTCTAATACTATGCGACCAGTTTGTAGAACATAACCGCGATCGGCCACTGATAAAGCCATGTTTGCGTTCTGTTCCACAACTAGCATTGAAATTCCTTGCTGGTGGAGACCGGCAATCATTTCAAAGCTCTGTTCCACCAATCGGGGTGATAAACCCATGGATGGCTCATCCATCAAGAGCAGGCGGGGGCGGGACATAAGTGCTCGACCAACTGCAACCATCTGTTGTTCGCCGCCAGAAAGAGTTCCAGCCAATTGGCTCTGACGATCCTTTAACTTAGGAAAGAGCTCGAAGACGCGTTCAAGGTCTGCTGGGTCTGCTTCGCCGCGAACATATGCACCGATCTTTAAGTTCTCTAGAACGGTCATCGGTCCAAAGAGGCGACGGTTTTCGGGAACAACTGCGATTCCAAGTTTCACACGAACAGAAGTGTTCTTATTGGTTACATCTTCGCCGGCAAAGGTGATCTTTCCATTCTTCGGCGAGACCATTCCAAGTGCAGTCTTGAGGGTTGTTGATTTGCCGCAGGCATTTCCGCCCAAGAGGCAGACGAGCTCGCCTTCATTGACCGTCAATGATAAATTTTGAAGAATATGGATTGCGCCATAATAAGTATCGACATTTTCGAGAGTAAGTAGTGGAGTCGTCATTTGCGGTCCGCCGATCCTTTACCTAAATAAGCTTCTACGACATCTGGATGAGTTGCCACGCTATCAAAACTGCCTTCAGCAATTTTGACGCCATGGTCAAGTGCAATAACGCGATCGCTGATGCCCTCAACTACATGCATATCGTGCTCGATAACAAGAATGGTTAAGTCTTTTTCGGAACGAAGTCTTCCAATCACTTCAGTAATTTCTTGAGTTTCCTTAGGGTTCATCCCCGCTGCTGGTTCATCCAACAAAAGCACCTTTGGATTTGTGGCAAGCGCGCGGGCGATTTCTAGGCGGCGACGATTGGCATAGGAAAGTGAGTAGGCAGGTTGTTCCCAACGATAACCGGTTAAACGTGTTCCAAAGAAGCTTAAAAGCTCTTCGGCTTTCGCTCGCACTTCCTTCTCCTCCTTGCGACTTGCAGGAAGTCCTAGGGCAGAAGAAAAGATATTTGATTTGGTTTGGGCGTAAGTAGCTGCCATGACATTTTCAATGACTGACATATTAAGAAATAGCCGCACATTTTGGAAGGTGCGAGCAATGCCCAATCTATTTACGACCGCTGGATCTTTTCCGGCAATGCTCTTGCCATCAAGCAGCACATCGCCTTCAGTTGGTTTATAAATTCCAGTTACTACGTTGAACAGAGTGGTTTTACCGGCACCATTTGGACCGATAACGCTTACGATTTCACCTTTATTAACCGTGATATCAAGATCGCTAATCGACTTGAGTGCGCCGAATTGCATGGTCAGTTTCTTAATTTCTAACATTACAAAACCTCCACTCGGGTCTTACCCAGGAAGCCTTGCGGCCTAACAATCATCAAAACTACCAACATCATGCCGATGATGAGCTGACGAGTTGTGTTTGGCTCAATGACCAATCGAACTTCCCACACGAAGATTGCAATGAAGGCAATCAACGGGAGGAGATAAAACTTCACGCGCTCTTTAGCAATTGAATAATTTGCTATCAATGCGATCAGGAGTACGAAAGCAATATTTCCCCAGAGGATGCGATTGGCCGGCATAAGTAACCAATATTTCAGTGCCTTACTAACGGGACCTACTGCCCAAGTAGAAGTCGGGGTAGTCGCAAGACTCAGTGCTGAGCTAATAACTTTAACGAGAAGTCCAAGCAGAATTACTAGCGAAGCATTAAATCCAAATCGCTTCCATCCTTTGCTGAGGGCGGCAACTGCAAGGATTAGAACGGTAAGGAAGAGGATTTCACTGTAATTTTGAACGCGCAGAATTTCAGGAAGAACAGACATCACGAATGCTCCAAGAATTGAACCCGGAATACTTCCGCTGCCACCAAGAATCACCGCTGCATAGATTAAAGTTAAGAGCGGCATATCGAATCCGTTGATAAAGACCGCATTTTGAATAGCAGCATAAATTGTTCCACAGAGTCCAGCAATCGCTGCTCCAACAATAAAAGCCAACATCTTCAAATTATTGACTTTAATTCCCATGGATTGCGAGGCCAATGGATCTTCGCGGACGGTACGCCATGCGCGACCGACGCGAGTCCGATCAACTCGAGTTATGGCAACAAGAAGAAGTGCGACTACAACTAACAAAAGCCAGTAGTAATCGGTAATTGTCTTAAAGGTATAACCAAATAATTTAAATTGATCTAATCCTGGAATTCCATTAGAGCCACCGGTGATATCAACGGAGTCTTCATGACCCGGGAATGTAATTGAATCCGAGCTGATAATTAACTGGATAAATACCTGTCCAAAGAACAAGGTGACAATGGCAAGATAATCGCCAAAGAGACGCCTTGAAGGAAGACTTACGAGATAACCAAGAAATGCAGTTGTTATAACAATGGCTGGGACCGATAGGTATGTCGGCCAATGCTGATTGAGTTGAGCAGATGAGGTGAGTGCATATGCATATGCACCAAAGCCGAAGAATGCGACGAAGCCAAGATCAAGAAGTCCGGCAAAGCCCATCACGACATTGAGCCCCAAGGTCAGAGCGAGAAAGACGGCAAGGTTTGCGGCAATGCGTAGCAGGTAAAGGTTGTGAACAAGTGCACCAAAGCCAACTGCAAAGATTGCTAACAGTAGGTAGCGAACTAGCGGTGAAACTTTCTGGTTAAGGAAATCAACTATTCCGAGCAGTCCGGCACGTCTCGATAACCGCTTTTCATGTTGGGCAACCCATTCGTCAGTGCCAATTCCAAGATTTTCAGGAGTAGTTTGTTCAGTCATAGCCCTATGCCTTCACAATCGCTTTTTTACCGAAGAGCCCATTAGGACGCAAAAGCATCACCGCAATGAGGAGTAAGAAGGTATAGAAATCAGAGAAGTTGGTAGATAAATAGCCTTGAGTTAAAGACTCAACGACGCCGAGAAGCAACCCACCGGCCATGGCGCCAGGGATAGATCCAATCCCTCCGATGACAGCAGCGGTAAAGCCTTTGAGACCGGGGACGAATCCCATTCCGCTAGAGACGCCGCGAAGCAGAAGGCCGTTCATCACTCCAGCTGCTGCTGCAAGTGCCGCACTAACAAAGAAAGTCCAACGAATTACCTTATCGATATCGATACCCATCATGACTGCTGCATCTCTATCGACTGCGATAGCGCGCATCGCGCGGCCTACCTGAGTTTTATTTACCCAGCGAGAGAGAGCGAACATGAGAACGAAAGCCAGTATTAAGACGGTGAGCCGCACGGAATCCACGGTGACGTCACCAATGGAGAAGCCCAAAGTAGATGGAATGAAAGAGGAGGTGTCATAGCTTCGAATATTGGCTGAAAACAGGAGTTGTGCTGCATTCTGCAACAAGATCGAGACTCCGAGCGCGCTAATAAGCGGGGCAATACGCGAGGACTTACGCAACGGGCGATAGGCAAATCTTTCGATAATGATTCCTAATAAACCCGTGCCAATCATTGAGACCGCAAACATAATAAAAATCATTAGCGGTACAGGAAGAAATGATTTTGTTGGTCCACCAAGTGCAAGCTCAACGAAATATCCGAGAAATGCACCGACCATATAAACATCGCCGTGTGCGAAATTCAAAATTTGTAGCACGCCATAGACAAGTGAATATCCGAGGGCGATGAGGGCATAGACGCCGCCAAGAGTTAATCCATTAACAAGCTGTTGGCCGAGATAACTCATTACTACCTTTCAATTTTTAAAACTTTAAAAACAGAGTCAAAACATGGATTAAGTGATGGTGGCCTTTCAGCCACCATCACTTAGCGTCCCTAATTTAAGTAAGAGAAATTACTTAAAAGTTCGGAAGTTATCCGATCAACTTACGTGAACCGTCTGCCTGAATCTGGAAGACGTAGAAGCGACCGCCCTTAACATCACCTTGTGCGGTGAAGGCAATTGCGCTTCCCAAGACTGACTTAGCAATCTTGGTCTTGAAGATTTCAGCCAAAGTGTTCTTTGCATTAGCGGTACCGCCAGCTGCGCAAACACGTCCTGCTGCTTCCACAATTACCTGAGCTGCTACGTATGCAGGAGGTCCGAATGTGGTGATGTCAGCATCGGTCTTGTTGTAGGTGCTCTTGAATCCAGCGATAACTGCTGCGCTTGATGCAATGCCCTTGATATCTGGAGCGAATGCTGAAATGTAAGCACCCTTTGTCTTGAATGTAGGTTGATCAGAACCGTCAGATCCGAAGACAACTGCCTTCTTCTTCTGCTTGATCAATTCTTGAGCAACAGACTGAGACTTAGCTGCATCTTGGAAAGTAACAAAGACAAAGTCAGATGTCTTAGATACGCGAGTAACGAGAGCTGCATAATCTGCATTCTTCTCGTTGACTGAGTACTTAGTTGCCTTGACCTTGAGCTTCTTGAGCTGTCCCATAACTTCTGTAGCAAGACCTGTTCCGTAAGCTGTCTTCTCTTCGATGACAGTTACTTCTTTAGCCTTAAGAGTCTTCACCATGTAGTCAGCATCGCCAGGACCCTGTTGTGAGTCATTTGGAACTGAACGGAAGAATGATGGGTAGGTACCAGCAGTGAGGTTGGTGCGAGTTGCAGATGGGCTTACCACTGCAATGTCATTTGCACCGAAGAGTCCACCAGTTGCGAGAACTTCTTGGCTACCTGCAGGTCCAACGATTCCGATTGTTGTCTTATCTGCAACGATATTTGGAGCTTGTGTGCTCGCTTGAGCTGCATCAAGTTGTGTGTCGTAATCCTTAGTGACGAATGTTGTTCCATTCTTCTTGTTGTAATCGGCAACTGCGAGCTTTGCAAAGTTAGCTTGCTCAACACCGATAAATGCAACGCCACCAGTAAGTGGAGCCATAATTGCAACTGTGCCTGAGCAAGCTGCTGCGTTAGCAGGGGATGCAACAACAACTGCGCCAGCACCAGAGAGTGCGATCGCAGAAGAGAGTGCAACCACGCTTAGACGTGAAAACTTCTTCATTGAGAATTCCTTTCAAGGGATGCTGGATTTTCCAACCTGCCAATTCTCTATGAGGCAGGGCGAGAAGCCAATAGTTCCAAGAAAGTATTTAGCGCGTAATTGACGACCGTTACGAAAAAGTTATAAAACTTTATTCCGTCTCACTGTATCCAGGCGCAGGGCGGCCATCGGGATAGTAGGCGGCAGCTGGTGAGCCGGCCGGTCTAAAGGTGCCCAGAATCCAGAGATCTTCTTCTCGGTTGTTGCGAATCGAATGAAGTAAACGAGGTGAGACCACAAAGGTGGACCCGGCGCTTAGCTCTTGAACGGTATCGCCCACATGAAGTTCGCCTCCGCCTTGAACAATATGGCAGACCTCGTCGTAGAGGTGATAGTGATCAGGCGCACCAGAGGTGGGAATAAAACCAATAAACATCGCCGCACTTCCGCTGCCATTGGATGCGTCATAGAGAACTTCGAATTCTCGATTGCCAGTTGCATTGCCGGTAGGCATCGATCCTTGTTTGACAACGGGAGTGTAATTTTTGCTCTCGACCGTGTTCTTTCGAGAGTAAGGGAATGATGCATCAGGAATGCTGATTTCAATTGCTTTGAGACTGGCGCCTTTAACCCAATTAAAAGTCGAACCGGATTTAACTAATGCAGAAGTTTTAGGAGTTAATTCATAGCTGGTGCCATCAATAATTAGAGTTGCAGATCCCTCACGAACGAAGATAAGTGTGTCTTGCTTATCAGAGAGCAATGGATTGGCATCGCCATCGAGCCAAATTTCCGTAACGGTGATGGGTTCGGCATAGGTATCAGTCGTTAAGAGGATGAAGCACTCGCCAGCACCGCGCTGATAGCGGTACTCTTTTTCTACTAATCCTGATGAAGCGTTATAGACGATTCCGGGTTTCACGAGTTTGCTCCTAACGAAAGGTTTTCCTATGAAGATTCTCCGCCATGCAAGCGCATTTTGGAAGGGCGACGTACCAACAGGTACTGGAGCGATGACTTTAGGCCGTGATGGACAAGTGCTCCCATTCACACTTAAGGCACGTGTTGAAGATAATGCCGGCACCAACCCAGAAGAATTAGTAGGCGCAGCTCTCGTTGGCTGTTACTCGATGGCGCTTTCTAGCCTCATCGAAGAAGCCGGAAAAGTCCCTGGAACGGTAGAGACCACGGCAAAGGTAATCATGGAGCAGTTGCCAGATGGTTTTGCTATTACGCAGATCCAATTAGTCACTCGCGGAAAAGATCAAGACATGACTAATGATGAGTTTGTTGCTTTCGCAACTAAAGCAAAGACAGGTTGCCCTGTCTCAAAGCTCTACGCATCTGCTGAAATTACTTTGGATGCAGCTCTCGCTTAATTAAGCGAGTTCGCGGCAAGACAAGCCATGTGCTTGCGCCACAGCTTCGTAGTAAATCTCACCTTCGTGGACATTAAGGCCCTTAGCTAGCGCATCGTCGACAGCGAGGGCCTTTTGCCATCCCTTATTCGCGATTGCAAGTGCATATCCAATCGTTGCATTGGAAAGTGCGTAGGTAGATGTTGCTGGAACAGCGCCAGGCATATTTGCAACGCAGTAATAAAGTGAATTGTGGACTGGGAAAGTTGGTTCGGCGTGTGTGGTCGCCTTCGAACCTTCGAAGCAGCCACCTTGATCGATAGCAACGTCAACGAGAACGCTGCCAGGCTTCATCTTGGCCACCATTGCATCAGTAACCAGACGAGGCGCCTTTGCGCCGTGAACAAGTACCGCGCCAACAACTAAGTCGGCTTGGGTTACTTGGTTTTCGATTTCATAAGCAGAAGATGCGAGAGTCTTTACCTGGCCACTAAAGAGATCATCAATAAAAGCAAGACGGGCAAGATTGAGATCCAAGATAGTGACATCTGCGCGCATACCGTGCGCGATGGTTGCAGCAGCAACACCAACTACGCCGCCACCAAGAATGACAACCTTTCCGGGGCGAACACCGGGAACGCCACCGAGCAATACGCCGCGACCACCATTGGCTTTTTGAAGTGAAGCGGCGCCAACCTGAATCGACATACGACCGGCAACATCGCTCATGGGAGCAAGCAAGGGGAGAGTGCGATTTACTTCAACAGTTTCGTATGCAATCGCTGTGGTGCCACTCTTAATAAGTGCATCAGTACATTCGCGAGATGCAGCAAGGTGTAGGTAGGTGAAAAGAATTTGTCCCTTGCGCATGCGAGGATATTCCGCAGCAATTGGTTCTTTTACTTTAATAATCATGTCGGCTTTTTGCCAGACTTCATCGGCGGTGGCAATTATTTTTGCACCAGCTGCAATGTAATCCTGATCTGAAATGGCTGATCCAACACCTGCTCCAGTTTCGACAAGGACTTCATGTCCCGCAGTCACAAATGCATGGACGCCAGAAGGGGTAGTGGAGACGCGAAATTCGTTGTTTTTGATTTCCTTAGGTACGCCAACAATCATGACTAACTCCTGCTCAACTTTGAGTGAAGGCTAATCCGTGATGCGGATTACCTTTCGGTGCGCTCCAAGGATATATCGCCTCTCTGTCGGTCGTAAATCTCCCGTGCTAAAGTTTCCTCGTGATTACACCTACAGCTGGCGCTAGGTTTAAGCAGGCGCTCAAAGATGAATCCCCCCTTCAAATCATCGGAACCATCAACGCCAACCATGCACTTCTTGCCAAGCGCGCTGGTTACAAGGCGATCTATCTTTCCGGTGGCGGAGTCGCAGCCGGCTCACTCGGAGTTCCAGATCTTGGAATCAGCGGCCTAGAAGATGTCCTTATCGATATTCGTCGTATTACTGATGTCTGCGATACACCTCTATTGGTAGATATCGATACCGGGTTTGGATCATCGGCTTTTAATATTGCTCGCACCATCAAATCTGTAATCAAAGCTGGCGCAGCCGCGGTTCACATGGAAGATCAAGTGAGCGCAAAGCGTTGTGGCCACCGCCCCAATAAAGAAGTTGTCAGCAAAGGCGAGATGGTTGATCGCATCAAAGCTGCGGTCGATGCTCGTACCGATCCAGATTTCACAATTATGGCTCGCACCGATGCTCTTGCAGTTGAAGGTCTCGAGGCAGCGATGGATCGCGCTGGTGCTTATATTGAAGCGGGCGCAGATGCACTTTTCCCAGAAGCGATTCGCGATCTCGAGACTTATAAGAAATTTACTGATGCTTTCAATGTCCCAGTTCTTGCAAATATCACTGAATTTGGAATGACGCCTTTATTTAGTGTTTCCGAACTCGCCACTGTTGGCGTTGGCATCGTTCTCTACCCACTCTCAGCTTTCCGCGCCATGAACAAGGCGGCCGAGTTGGTCTACGAAACAGTGCGCAAGGAAGGTTCACAGAAGTCTGTGGTCGACACCATGCAAACTCGGGAAGAGCTCTACCAACGAATTAATTACTACGAATATGAGACCGCCCTCGACAAGTTCCTTCAAGATGGAGAAAAGAAATAATGAGCGATACGCCCAACCCAGAGTTCAAGCCAAAGAAGTCCGTCGCGCTCTCCGGAGTTCCAGCAGGCAACACCGCCCTCTGTTCGGTCGGTCGTTCCGGAAACGATCTGCACTACCGCGGTTATGACATCGCAGACCTCGCACTCAAGTGCGAATTTGAAGAGGTCGCACACCTATTAATTCACGGAAAGCTCCCTAACCAGGCAGAGCTCGCTGCATATAAGAAGAAGCTGCAAGCACTCCGTGGACTCCCTGCTCCACTCAAGGCAGCGCTTGAACAACTTCCTGCTTCTGCGCACCCGATGGACATCATGCGTACCGGAGTCTCCGTTCTTGGCTGCTTAGATCCAGAAGATCTTGCACACCCAGAAGCAAAGACTCGCGAAATCGCAGATCGCCTCATCGCCTGCCTTCCTTCCATACTTCTCTATTGGTATCACTTCTCCACCAACGGAAAGCGCATCGAAGTCGAGACCGGCGATGATTCAATCGCCGGCCACTTCCTACACCTCTTGCACGGCTCTAAGCAGAGCGCGCTCTGGGAGAAGGCGATGCATACCTCTCTTATCTTGTATGCAGAGCACGAATTCAACGCATCCACATTTACCACCCGCGTTATCGCTGGTACTGGTTCAGATATCTTCTCTGCCATCACCGGTGGCATTGGCGCACTTCGCGGACCAAAGCACGGTGGCGCAAATGAAGTAGCACTCGAAATTCAAGAGCGTTACACCTCACCTGATGAGGCCGAGAAAGATATTCGCGCTCGCGTAGAGGCTAAAGAAGTTGTTATCGGCTTCGGTCACCCGGTCTACACAATTTCAGATCCTCGCAACTCCATCATTAAAGCCGTTGCCAAAGAAGTTTCAGAAGATAAGGGCGATATGGCTTTGTATAACATTGCCGAGCGCATCGAATCTGTTATGTGGGATGCCAAGAAGATGTTCCCGAACCTCGACTGGTTCTCAGCCGTGGCCTACGAGAAGATGGGAATTCCTATCTTGTTCTTCACTCCAATCTTCGTGATGGCTCGCACCACTGGTTGGTCTGCGCACATCATCGAACAACGCATTGATAACAAGATCATCCGCCCAAGTGCTACTTACACCGGCCCAGAAGATCTCGCTTTTGTACCCATCGAAAACCGTTAATTAACCGCTACTAGAGCTGAAGGAAACCAATAGAGCCATGTCATCGCACATCACAAAAGTTAACCAAGAATACGATCCAGAAATAACAGCGATTGTTGATTACGTTCTGGATTACCAAGTTACCTCTGATGTGGCATATGAGACAGCATGGAACTGCTTCCTTGATACTTTGGGTTGCGGTCTAGAGGCTTTAGAATATCGCGAGTGCCGCAAGATGCTTGGACCAGTCGTTCCAGGCGTCACCATTCAAAATGGTGTTCGCGTACCAGGTACAAATTACGAACTCGATCCAGTGCAAGGCGCATTTAATATCGGCGCAATGATTCGTTGGTTGGATTTCAATGACACTTGGCTCGCAGCTGAGTGGGGCCACCCATCCGATAACCTCGGTGGAATCCTTGCCACAGCTGATTACCTTTCACGGATTGCACTTACTAACGGTGGAAAGGCGCTTACCGTTAAAGATGTCTTGACCGGCATGATCAAAGCGCACGAAATTCAAGGATGCATCGCGCTCGAGAACTCATTTAATAAAGTCGGAATGGACCACGTTGTTTTGGTGAAGGTTGCTTCAACTGCAGTTGTTGCTCAGATGATGGGCCTCAACCGCGAGCAGACTCTTGCTGCTGTTTCCTTGGCTTGGGTCGATGGTCAATCACTTCGTACATATCGCCACTATCCAAATGCTGGCTCACGTAAATCTTGGGCAGCGGGAGATGCAACATCTCGCGCAGTTCGATTGGCACTTATCGCCAAGACCGGCGAAATGGGTTACCCAACAGTTCTCTCCGCAAAAACATGGGGCTTCTATGACGCTTCCTTCCGCGGAAATAAATTCAAATTCCAACGTGCATATGGT
>CANBVO010000020.1 GCA_947372915.1 Actinomycetota bacterium
ACGTTGCCCCAAACACCGGCGGCGAATCATTTGGCATCATTCTTGCCGAAGCCATGTCGTCCAGAACCGCGATTGTTGCAAGCGACATTCAAGCCTTCAGAGATCTCTTGCATGATGGAGAAAGTGGTGCGCTCTTCACCTCGGAGGATGCTAACAACCTGTCGAACACCATCATAGATTTGCTGCAAAACGATAAGAAGCGAGGCGCAATAGCCGAAGCTGGCTTACGACGCTCCCAGGATTTTGACTGGAGTACGGTTGCTTCAGATATCGTCAATGTCTACGAGATGGCAATGGTGGGCAACGAAGGCGTTCGTCTTGCTTCTAACTCGAGAGTCTGGAGCCGATTGAGAGGGGGAGAAGAGTGAAGAATATCTTCTTAGCAATTTTCATACTCCTCGTTTTGGCATGGTACTTATCGTTCCTTGCCTCGCGTCTTGATCGACTTCATCATCGAGTCGAAACATCTTGGGAACATCTCGATGCGTTATTGCAGCGAAGGGCAGCGGTTGCGCTCGAAATTGCACACTTCGCCGAGATAGATCCCGCTACCTCGCTCGTTCTTACAGCTTCTGCCTATCAAGCTCGAGAAGCATCAATTGTGGAACGTAGCGAAGCTGAAAGCAGCCTCTCTGAAGTTCTCAAACTGCTGGTCGGTGAAGGTTCCACGCCCATTAATGCCGAGCTGCAACGAGAGCTCTCTGAGATTACCGAGAAGATAAAATTTGGAATCACTATCCACTTAGAGGCAGTGAATTCAGCGCGAAATGTCCGAGCTAAATTTTTCGTCAAACTCTTCCGTTTAGCCGGCCACGCCCCATTGCCTGTTCATTACGCCTTTGAAGATGATGTTCTATGAAGAAGCAGCTCTCGAAATTTGCTTTGTTAGTTTCAGTGGGAGTACTTGCTCTCAGTGCATGTGCTTCTCCTATATCAGCCGTAAAGAGCGCAATATCTAAACCCGTTCCGACAAATATTTTGACCGGCCTTCCCGGAACTAATGGCCCAGTGTTAGCAGTCAAGATTGATGACACTCCAGAAGCACATCCACAGGTTGGGTTAGAGAAGGCTGACGTTGTTTATATTGAACAAGTAGAAGGTGGCCTCACCAGACTTGCAGCTATCTATTCGCAGTACCCATTCTCGATTCCTTCTGCTATCGGTCCGGTGCGGTCAGCGCGTATTAGCGACTTAGATATCTTGGCTCAGTACGGGAAAGTTGGATTCGCATTTAGCGGAGCGCAATCGAAGTTTTACCCCAAAATCTCGGCGGCAAACCTGATCAACATCAGTGCAGATCGTGAACCTGCGACCATTTATTCGCGTGATCCCGCTCGCTACGCTCCGACAAATTTGATTCTCAATGCGCAAGCACTCCTGGACAAATCCATCAATACCGAAGGTCTTCAGATTGATACGGTGAAATCTGTCGGATGGGTATTTGGTGATGTCTCTTCGGAATCCAAATGGTTAGCTGCAAATCAAGTGAAAAAGATTGCCGAAGCGGATTTGAATTGGCCATCATCGAGTTATCAAGTGATCTGGTCCGAGGCTACCAAGAAGTGGCTCATTAGTTATAAGCACCAACCCGACCTCGTTGCGGATGGTTCGCAACTTGCGGTGAGTACCTTCGTCATTCAAAACGTTGTGATTTCCGACTCTGAGTACCGGGACAAGTTGGGGGGAGTGACCCCATTCAGCAACACGGTAGGAACGGGAACTGGCTACCTATTGCGTGATGGTCAGGCATATCCAGTGACCTGGTCGCGCGCCTCTACTGAAGCCGGCACAACCTGGAACTTTCTCGATGGCAGCGAGGCCCACTTCGCACCTAGCCAGATCTGGATAGCGCTGACGGATAAGGCCCCCGGTTTTATTTATCCGGTAGCACCCGCTCCAACCAAGTAGACTTTCAGCCCTCATAAGTATTCAGGAGAGAAAATGTCAAAGGATTCAAGCGAATCAGTAGTCGGTACATCTCGCGTTAAGCGCGGAATGGCTGAAATGCTCAAAGGCGGCGTCATTATGGACGTTGTTAATGTTGAGCAAGCCAAGATTGCTGAAGATGCAGGTGCGGTTGCCGTGATGGCACTCGAGCGCGTCCCTGCTGATATTCGCGCACAAGGCGGCGTCTCTCGCATGTCAGATCCGGACATGATTGAAAAAATTCAAACAGCGGTTTCCATTCCAGTAATGGCAAAGGTTCGCATTGGCCACTTTGTTGAAGCGCAAGTTCTACAGACGCTCAAGGTGGATTACATCGACGAATCCGAAGTTCTCACTCCAGCAGATTACGAACACCACATCGATAAATGGAACTTTGATATTCCATTTGTCTGCGGTGCAACTAATCTCGGTGAAGCACTTCGTCGTATTAACGAAGGTGCAGCGATGATTCGCTCCAAGGGTGAGGCCGGCACCGGTGACGTCTCAAATGCAACCACTCATATGCGCAAAATCAGTGGCGAGATTCGTCGCCTCTCTTCGATGCGCGAAGATGAACTTTATGTCGCAGCAAAAGAACTTCAGGCTCCTTATGCACTCGTTAAAGAGGTTGCTGAAACCGGTAAACTCCCAGTTGTGCTCTTCACCGCAGGTGGAATTGCAACACCAGCCGACGCGGCAATGATGATGCAACTTGGTGCAGATGGCGTCTTTATCGGCTCTGGAATTTTCAAATCTGGCGATGCCGCTAAGCGCGCTGCTGCCTGCGTGAAGGCAACAACCTTCTATACCGATCCTTCGGTTGTCGCAGCTGCATCTCGTGGTCTCGGCGAAGCAATGGTGGGGATCAACGTTGCCGACATCCCGGTTCCTCATCGTTTAGCTGAACGAGGCTGGTAGTTCCGCTCTCCATGAAGGTTGGCGTTCTCGCACTTCAAGGTGATTTTCGCGAGCATCTAGCGACGCTCTCGCGTCTAGGTGCAGATGCATCTGAAGTAAAGACTGTTGAGCAATTGCGTGCAGTTCACGCGCTCGTTATCCCTGGTGGCGAATCGACCACCATCAGCAAATTAGCGATTGCATTCGGCTTGATGGAGCCAATCCGGGAAGCGATTAAATCTGGATTTCCTGTCTATGGTTCATGCGCAGGAATGATTCTCCTATCAAAAACTATTCTTGATCCGGCATCCGGACAGGAGAGCTTTGGCGGAATTGATATCAGCGTTCGCCGCAATGCCTTTGGGCGGCAAGTGGATTCCTTCGAATCAGATCTAACTATCGCTGGCATCTCTGGCGAACCAGTTCGGGCAATCTTCATTAGAGCGCCCTGGGTGGAGTCCGCAAGCGAGGATGTAAAAGTATTGGCGAGTGTCACCATTGATGGAACATCGCATCCCGTCGCGGTTCAGCAAGGCCGCGCTCTTGCTACCTCTTTTCATCCAGAAATCTCAGGCGATGACCGAATCCATCGCTTTTTCCTTGAGGAGATTTGCCAGAGAGCAGTGGGGAAGTAGTACCTTTCCTACCTAGAACTTTTCCCAGTGATATGTGGGAATCTAATGAGGGGGTTGGACGTGTCAGGCCATTCCAAGTGGGCAACGACCAAGCATAAGAAAGCCGTGATTGATTCACGTCGCGCTAAGAATTTCGCCAAACTCATCAAGGGCATCGAAGTAGCGGCTCGTGCCGGTGGCGCTGATGTTTCAGGTAACCCCACTCTTTTTGATGCGATTGCAAAGGCAAAGAAGAATTCAGTTCCATCCGACAATATCGAACGCGCAGTAAAGCGTGGCGCTGGTTTGGAATCAGGCGGCGCGGATTATCAGACGATTATGTACGAAGGTTATGGACCAGCTGGTGTTGCGCTTTTGATTGAATGTCTCTCCGATAATCGAAATCGTGCGGCTTCAGAAGTTCGAGTAGCTGTCACTCGTAACGGTGGCAACATGGCAGATCCTGGTTCTGTTTCATATATGTTTAATCGCAAGGGCGTCATCATTGTCTCTAAAGCACATGGCGCAACTGAAGATAAGGTTTTGGAGAGCGTTCTTGATGCTGGCGCAGAAGAAGTGAACGACTTAGGTGAAGCTTTTGAGGTGGTCAGCGAGGCCTCTGATCTGGTTGCAGTGCGCGAAGCGCTCCAGGCTGCAGGCATTGACTATGAATCTGCTGATACATCTTTCCTTCCCACCCTCTCAGTCCCGCTCGATGCCGAGGCGGCAGCAAAGGTCTTTCATCTCATTGATGCCATTGAAGAGCTTGATGACGTACAGAACGTCTTCGGCAATTTTGATGTCTCCGATGAAGTTATGGCGAGCCTCTAAAAACTCTTCCGGCTCACTAAGTAGGCTCGCGTCATGCGAGTACTCGGTATAGATCCAGGTCTGACTCGCTGCGGCATCGGTGTTGTCGAAAGCGCTGGCCACCAAAAATTATCCATGCTCGGTGTCGGGGTCATTAAGACATCCACCGAACTCACTCTTGAATACCGCCTGCTGGAGTTAGAAGTTCAACTCAAAACTTGGGTCGAAGATTTCTCGCCAGATGTGATTGCCGTCGAGCGCGTCTTTTCTCAACTCAACGTCCGCACTGCCATGGCGACTGGCCAAGCAGCTGGGGTTGCTCTTCTGATGGCAGCGCGTCTAGGAATTCCCGTTGCAATGCACACGCCTACTGAAGTTAAAGCGGCAGTAACTGGATCTGGTCGAGCAGATAAGAAGCAAGTAGCGCTGATGGTTCAAAAACTTTTAAAGCTCGACGAAATTCCAAAGCCAGTCGATAGCACCGATGCCCTTGCGTTAGCGATCTGTCACCACTGGCGAGGTTCAGCGAATTCAAAATTGGAAGCTGCCATGAGTAAAGAAAAGGCGCGGTTGAAGAAGGTGGCAAGCCGATGATTGCATCGATATCCGGAAGTGTTAAACACATATCTCTCACTTCAGTGGTCGTTGAAATGGGTGGCGTGGGAATGCTCGTTCACGTTCCAGCAACTCTCGCAGCATCATTAGTGGTTGGTCGACAAACTGAACTCGCAACAACTCTCGTTGTTCGAGAAGATGCGCTTACTCTGTACGGTTTCGAATCACCTGCCGCTCGCGATTTTTTTGAACTACTACAGACGGTCTCCGGTATTGGACCGAAGGTGGCACAGTCGGCGCTCTCGATGATGAATGAAACAGAATTGGCGACGGCAATTGCGCAAGGTGATAATCAAATTTTGGAGCGAGTTCCTGGATTAGGAAAGAAGGGCGTTCAACGTTTAATTCTCGAGCTTAAAGATAAGGTCACGGCCACAACCGGTTCGCCAACAGTGCGGGCTGCTGCACCGTGGCGGATCTCTATTACTGAAGCACTGGTCAATCTTGGCTATTCACAACGCGAGAGCGAGAGTGCAATTGATGCGTTGGCTGCTGACCTTGGCTCGCAAATTGCACAGCAACCCATCGCAGATATCTTGAAATTGGCGCTTCAGAATTTAGGTCGCGGTTAATGGATTCTGATATTAGTTCAACTCACACAAACGATGAAGAGCGCGCGGCAGAGTTAGCGCTCCGCCCGGGTTCATTGGATGAATTCGTTGGGCAACAACGAGTGGCCGATCAGCTCAATCTTCTCTTGGCGGCTGCGAGAAGTAGACAGGCACCGGCTGATCACGTATTGCTTTCTGGACCACCGGGATTAGGTAAAACAACGCTGGCGATTATTATTGCAACGGAGATGAATGCGCCGATACGGATTACAAGTGGACCAGCAATTCAACATGCCGGGGACCTCGCAGCAATATTGAGCACTTTGGTTGAAGGAGAGATTCTCTTCCTCGATGAGATTCACCGGATGTCACGTCCAGCTGAAGAACTCTTATATATGGCCATGGAAGATTTTCGAGTCGATGTAATTGTCGGAAAGGGCGCCGGCGCGACTGCTATTCCGCTCGAGCTTCCTCATTTCACTCTGGTGGGCGCAACAACTCGGGCCGGATTACTTCCAAGTCCGCTTCGTGATCGCTTTGGATTTACGGCCCAACTCGATTTCTATGAGAGTTCTGATCTTTCAGTAATTGTGCAGCGAAGTGCCAGCTTGTTAGGAATTGAAGTAAGCCAAGCGGCTATCGATGAAATTGGTTCCCGTTCCCGCGGCACGCCGCGAGTGGCAAATCGACTTCTGCGCAGAGTGCGCGATTATGCGCAAGTTCATAATCAGGGCAAGGTCGACATCAAAGAAGCGATGGCGGCGCTTTCGATGTACGAAGTAGACCCAGTTGGTCTCGATCGGTTAGATCAAGCAGTCTTGCAAGCGATAGTTCAGCGCTTTAATGGTGGCCCAGTGGGAGTCTCCACTCTGGCGATGGCAATCGGCGAAGAGGCCGAGACTATTGAATCCTTGGCCGAACCATTCCTAGTTCGAATGGGCTTCATTTCTCGAACCCCTCGAGGTCGGATAGCAACGTCTGCTGGGTACGCGCACCTGGGATTAACTCCTCCTGAGCATCTGACTAAGGCGATAGAGCTTGATCAGGGGAGCCTTTTCGACACACCACCTTCTAATGCCTAGACTTGCGCCTCATGTCTGCCAATAACGTTAAATCAGCTAGGTCCGTAAAGGCCCCAGGTCGCCCCGCGCGCACCCTGGCCATTCTGCTCGTCGCACTTGTTGCATTCGGAGCTCTCGCCATTCTGCAAGGAGCGACCAGTTTCAAACTCGGTCTCGACCTTCGCGGCGGAACGAGCGTTACTTTGCAACCTCGAGTGAGCGATGGTGGCAAAGTAACTAGCGCAGCAATTGATCAAGCTGTTGGAATTATTCGTCAACGCGTTAACTCACTCGGCGTTGCCGAATCCGAAGTTTCAGCACAGGGCACTGGCGTTAATCGCCAGATTGTCATCTCGGTGCCGGGCGAGACTGGTCGTCGTATTGTCGAGCTCGTAGGACAGACTGCCGAACTTCGCTTCCGCCCAGTTCTTGCAGAAGGAGCCGGAAATGCTGGTTCGCTTCTAGCAGCATCCGATACCAAGACTGCAGCAGCAACAACTCTTCCTGCAGGTGTGACGCCTGCACTTAATGCGGCGTACGCAAAATTAGATTGTTCACTCGCAACTAATCGTCAAGGCGGCGGGGGAGATACCCCGAACGCGGCAATCGTTGCATGTAGTCGCGATGGCGCATCAAAGTATGTGTTAGCACCAGCAGAAGTTTTGGGTAATCAGGTTTCCAAAGCTTCAGCGGCAATCGATCAACAAGGTTCATCTGGTTGGTATGTTCTTCTTAGTTTCAATGGTGATGGCACAAAGGCATTTGGTGCGATGACTACTCGTGTCACTAAATTGGCTTCACCACAAAATCAAGCAGCAATTGTTCTTGATGGTCTCGTGGTTTCTGCTCCTCGCATCAACGAGGCAATCAACTCCGGAAGTGCACAGATCACCGGAAGCTTTTCTCAAACCGAGGCCAGCGATTTGGCGAACGTATTGAAGTACGGCGCACTTCCACTCGCTTTCGATCGCGGCGAAGTTCAGCAAGTGTCACCAACCCTTGGTGCTAGCCAGCTTCACGCAGGTTTGCTTGCAGGCGGCATCGGATTGTTGCTTGTTGTTCTCTACTCATTGATGTATTACAAAGGTCTTGGACTCGTTTCGGTGGGATCACTTCTCGTCGCGGGCGTAATCACGCTGCTCAGCTTCTTACTACTCGCAAAGTGGATTGGCTTCACCTTGACACTGGCAGGTATTGCAGGAGCAATCGTCTCCATTGGTATCACTGCTGACTCGTTTATCGTCTACTTCGAGCGCTTGCGCGATGAAGTCCGCGATGGGCGATCACTTCGTACTGCAGTTGAGACTGGTTGGACGCGCGCACGACATACTGTCATCGTCGCCGACTTCGTCTCACTCATTGCATCAATCTTGCTTTACTTCTTCGCAGTGGGAAGTGTTCGCGGGTTCGCGTTCACACTTGGTTTAACAACAGTGGTGGACTTAATCGTCGTATTCTTCTTCACTAAGCCACTCGTCACACTGCTTGCTCGAGTTCCATTCTTCGCGAACGGTCATTCGCTCTCTGGTTTCTCCCAGAAGAGCTTGGGCGTCGTAGTTAACAAGGAGGCGTAAGTCATGAGTCGTGTATCTGGAATTGGTGGCCGCCTTTATCGCGGCGAAACTTCTTTTGACTTCATCGGCAAGCGCCGTACTTGGTATGCAATATCAGCGCTCTTCCTCATTCTCTCTGCGGGTGCGCTAGGCCTGCAAGGACTCAAACTTGGTATTGAGTTCAAGGGTGGTTCATCATTTATGGTGAGCACCAATAATCCAACGGTTGCTGCCGCTGAAAGCGCCGTCAAGGGCACAGGTTATTCTGGCGAAACTGTTATTCAGAAAATCGGTACCGGCAAGATTCGCATCCAGACTGGCGATCTCACCAATGCCCAATCCAATGACCTTCAAAATGCATTGGCGAAGACGTTCAATGTGGATATTAATAACATCGATACCCAGAGCATTGGGCCTTCATGGGGTAAGGAAATTACTCGCAAGGCGCTCTATGGTCTCTTTGGCTTCCTCATCGTTGTCATGATCTACCTCGCGATGGCCTTTGAACCTAAGATGGCAATTGCAGCAATCATCGCCGTTATTCACGACGTCTTTATTACTGTTGGAATCTATGCACTCGTAGGCTTTGATGTAACGCCTGCTACGGTGATTGGATTCTTAACCATTCTTGGTTACTCGCTTTATGACACTGTTGTTGTCTTCGATAAAGTCCGCGAAAATACTAAGGCTGTCACCAGTGTTGGAAAGTTGACCTATTCGCAAGCTGCAAACCTGGCGGTCAATCAAACTTTAGTCCGCTCATTTAATACTTCGCTCATTGCATTGCTCCCGGTCGGATCGATCCTCTTTGTGGGAGCGGGACTTCTGGGCGCTGGAACGCTGAAGGACCTTTCACTTGCTCTCTTTATCGGCCTGGCAGTGGGAACGTATTCATCGATCTTTATTGCGACTCCAATTCTTGCCGTACTGCGTGAGCGCGAGCCAGCTATGAAGGCGTTAGCTAAGCGCGTAAGCGCCCGTGGCGGATTAACTCCAGTTGAGGTGAGCGCATCTCAATCCTCACTCTCTGGCATATCTAGTACGTCTCATGCTGATAAAGCAGATCGCCCTCGCGGTCCGCGCAATCAACCAAAGCGCAAGCGCCGCTAAATATTTCAATTATTTAAAACGGGTAATCTAGGGGCATGAAAGCGCTCCTAGAACCCTTGATTGAAAAAGTTCTAGCGCATCACTCTGAAGTAAATCTCGCAGATATCGAACGCGCATATCTGATTGCTGAAGAAGCGCATCAAGGTCAGCTTCGCAAGTCTGGCGAACCATATATCACTCACCCAGTTGCAGTCGCTGAAATTTTGGCTGATATTGGGCTGGACCAATCGACGATTATCGCCGCGCTACTTCATGACACGGTCGAAGATACGCAGTATTCACTGGAACAACTCAAAAAGGATTTCGGCCCTGAAATCGCTGGTCTCGTTGATGGCGTGACCAAGCTGGACAAGCTCTCCTATGGACCAGACGCGCAAGCAGAAACTCTCCGCAAGATGGTCATTGCAATGTCTCGAGATATTCGAGTTCTCGTTATCAAACTTGCTGATCGCTTACATAATGCTCGCACCTGGAAATATGTTTCACCCGAGTCCGCGGCACGCAAGGCACGCGAGACGCTTGATATTTATGCCCCCTTGGCACATCGGCTTGGTATGAGCGCGATTAAATGGGAGCTGGAAGATCTTTCGTTTAAGACTGTCGAGCCCAAGATTTACGATGAGATTGAGCGCTTGGTGCAAGAACGTTCGCCTTCGCGGGCAAAGTTCACTGATGAAGTAGTGGCACTGGTTCAAGCTGATCTTCAAGAAGAAGAGATTGTTGCGAAGGTATCCGGGCGACAGAAGCATCTCTATTCGGTTTATCAAAAAATGGTGGTCCGAGGCCGAGAGTTCAGTGAGATTTATGATCTCGTTGGTATTCGAATTCTGGTGGAGGATGTGCGAGATTGTTACGCCGTTTTGGGCTCTATTCACGCGCGTTGGAGTCCCGTCCCCGGTCGATTCAAAGATTACATAGCGATGCCTAAATTCAATCTCTATCAATCTCTACACACCACAGTTATTGGCCCTAATGGCAAGGCAGTTGAGATTCAGATTCGCACCTTTGATATGCATGCCCGCGCCGAATATGGAATTGCAGCGCATTGGAAATATAAGTTGCAAAGTGCGGGGGATAACCAAGGTAGTACTCCTGACATGGCCTGGCTGAAGCAACTTCACGAGTGGCAACAAGAGACTGAGGATGTTGGAGATTTTCTCGATACTTTGCGATACGACCTGCGTACACCAGAGGTTTTCGTCTTTACTCCCAAGGGTACGGTCGTAGCGCTTCCGGCCGGCAGCACACCAGTCGATTTTGCATTCACAGTCCATACCGAAGTTGGCTACAAGTGCGTAGGCGCCAAAGTCAATGGAAAATTAGTTCCGTTGGAATCCACTTTGGCCAACGGTGATGTCGTTGATATCGTCACTAACAAACATGAAGGAGCTGGACCAAGTCGAGATTGGCTGAACTTTGTACAATCTCCTCGCGCTCGATCAAAGATCAAGGCGTGGTTCTCTAAAGAGCGCAAAGAAGAAGCGATTGATGCCGGCCGGGAGTCGTTAGCGCGGCAGATGCGCAAGGTTGGGCTTCCGCTCACCAAAATATTTGCAGGTCAAGCCATTCTCGAATTAGCTCACGATCTGCACTATGCAGATATCGAAACCCTCTATGCCGCCATCGGCAATGGTCATATATCAGCGCAAGCGGTTGTTGAAAAACTTCTTATTCAGATGGGAGGCGATGATCTCCTCGTTGAGGAAGAGGTTGGTCGCACCTTCTCACCACATCATTCACAACAAAGTTCTCGCAATACCTCTGGCGTAGAAGTCGAGGGAGCGGGCGAGGTAATGGTGAAGCTCGCACGTTGCTGCACGCCGGTGCCGGGCGATGAAATAATTGGGTTTATTACTAAGGGCAGTGGCGTCTCGGTCCACCGAAAAGATTGCATCAATCTCTCTGATCTCGTCATCCATCAACCCGATCGAATTGTCTCGGTGACCTGGAATCGCAATGCAAAGACGCTCTTCTTGGTGAATATCCAGGTGGAAGCGCTGGATCGTTCGCGCTTGCTTTCGGATGTGACTAAGACCTTGTCTGATCAACATGTAAATATTCTTAGTGCATCAGTGAGTACCGCTAAGGACCAGACCGCCTTCTCGAGGTTTACCTTCGAGATGGCAGATGCCACTCACTTGGATGCGGTGCTGAGTGCAGTTCGAAATATTGAGGGTGTGTACGACGTTTATCGCACCACCAACAATTGAGGATTAAGCCTTAAAGTCAGCGAGACCTTTCTGGGCTTCTTCGAGCCAGACCTTACGAGCCGCAGCGGCTTCTCGAGCAACTTTTGCCTTTGCCGCATTTCCCGCAGCCTCAGCTTTATCCGCAGCACTTTCGTAATCTGCGATTGCCTTAATCAATCCTTGAACAACATCATTAGCGCGAGCAATTGCAGTTGGGTCGGTACGGCGAGAGAACTCTTCGTTCAGTGCGTGAATCTCTGCTTCTACCTTTTCGACGCGGGCATCGAGTGCGGCACGCTTCGCGCGTTCAGTCATGCCAATCTTGTTCCATTGCTCCATCAAAGCACGGAAGGTCTTCTTGGCAGTTTGTAGATCGCTGATCGGAAGAATGGCTTCAATCTGAGGGATGAGTTCTTCGCGCTTGATTAGGTTAGCTGCCATAGTTTCAGTTCGCTTACCCATATCTTCATTCTTCGCGGCGAAGAATTGATCCTGAGCTGCTTTAAAGCGCGCCCAAAGTTTCGCATCAACGTTCTGTTTGCCTCGACCAGAAGCTTTCCAAGCATCCATCAATTCCTTATAGCGACGAGCTGTGTTGAGCCATTCTTTACTTGTGGCAAGTTTTTCAGCTTCTGCGACAATTGCTTCCTTCTTGGCAGCGACTTCCGCGTTGGCACCTTCGAGCGAAGCGAAGTGGGTGCGTCGACGTTTATCAAACTTATTGCGTGAGGCAGAGAATCGCTTCCATAGTTCGGTATCGGTGGTCTTATCGAGCCGTGGTGCTGCTTTCCAATCATCCATAAGTTTCTTCAGACGCTCACTTGTTGATTTCCAGCTTTCGGAGAGTGCGAGCGATTCGGCTTCGGCCACGAGTTTCTCTTTTTCGAGCAGCGTGGCAGCGCGCTTTGCTTCACGTACTGCTGATTCAAGATCTTTGCGCTCTTGGTAAGCGGCGCGGTGATCTTCAATGAGTGAAGGAAGTTGATCGACAGATGCAGCGAGGGTGGCGAGGTCGCCAACGCCATTGAGATTCTTTATTTGCTCACGAAGCTTGTTGACGGCCTCATGCGCATCAGATGGAACTAGTGCGCCATTCTTAATTCGGGCTGCGAGCAAGGCAACTTCGCTTGCTGCGGCTTCAAATTTACGAACAAAGTAGGTAAGTGCTTCCTCAGCAGTTTTGCCGGGATAAGAACCCACTGAGCGTTCGCCTTCAGGAGTGCGGACATAAACGAGACCGTCCTCGCCAACACGACCAAATTGAGATGGATCTCCAATGAGGGCAGATGCTGCGGAAATTGGATTGTTCTCTGATGGTAGATGTGGTGTTGCGTCCATACGTGCTCCTTCGTTGCGCGTCATTCACCAAGGTGGCGAACTCGTTGTGGTTCTACTTAACTGTTGGATGGCTTCAAATAGCCTTCTTTTCAGAGGGTTAAAGGTACCCTGAGCCTCTAGCGGAGTAGAAATCGTTCACAGAGCAGAGCGAAATTCGAGCCCATTTGAGCGTGAGGGAGCGGTACGTGATTATCGAATCGATTGCCGCGCCGTATTACGGGACTAATTGTTGGATCTTTGCTCCGAGCAAGAACTCCGAATGTTTTATTGTAGATCCAGGTATGGCTATCCCGAATCTGCTCGAGCCGATCAAGGAAGTCGTCAATAGACATAACCTCAAACCCATTGCAACCCTTGTTACCCATGGCCATTTGGACCACACCTTTACTGTTCAACCGCTCTCGGACAAATACGGAATCCCGGCTTACATTCACAGCGTTGACCGTAGGACACTGGGCGACCCTTTTAAAATTTTGGTGAAGGATGGCCCGATTGAGACAATTCTGAAAGAGATGGGAATTAGTTCATTTAAGGAGCCGCACGACGTTCGCGAAATCAGCGACGGCCTCTTACTCAGTATTGCTGGATTTTCGATTGAGGTTATTCACGCTCCTGGTCATACCGCTGGATCGGCGATGTTTTTAGTTGATGGCGAGCATCTCATCTCTGGTGACGTCCTTTTTGCCGGCGCCATTGGACGCACGGATTTACCCACCGGCTCATCGGCCGATATGAAGAAATCGCTGGAAAAGAAAGTTTTACCATTATCGAATGAGGTAATTGTTCTCCCTGGTCATGGTCCGCAATCTACAATTGCCCGTGAACGTAAGAATAATCCGTATTTACAGCGCACATTTCTTGATGCGCCAAGTGTGAAGGGGGAGTGATGAGCAAAATTCAAGCCCCTAAAGGTGTGAGTGAATATTTTCCACCGCGCTCGGATAATTTTGAATTCGTTCGAAATACTTTAATCTCGGCCGCCAAAGTTTCCGGATATTCCATGATGGAGCTACCGGTCTTTGAAGATACCGAACTCTTTATTCGCGGTGTAGGAGAATCAACCGATGTTGTCTCTAAAGAGATGTATACCTTTGAAGATCGTGGTGGACGTTCAATAACGCTACGACCAGAAGGTACGGCTGGCGTCATGCGATCTGTTATCGAACACAATTTAGATAAAGGTCAGTTACCAGTAAAAGTCTGGTATTCCGGTGCATTCTTCCGCGCTGAACGTCCGCAGGCAGGTCGCTATCGTCAGTTCTATCAAGTAGGCGTAGAAGCAATCGGAGCCAATGACCCAGAGCTAGATGTAGAAGTGATTGCAATTGCGCATCGTGCGTTTATGGCATTGGGGCTAAAGAATTATCGTTTGGATATCACCTCACTCGGAGATGCTGAATCCAGAGCGCGTCATCGAGTTGACCTTGTTAAATATATTGATGGCTTAAATCTTGACGAAGCGACTCAAGCGCGCGCTGCAATCAATCCGCTGCGACTCTTTGATGATAAGCGCGATGAGGTTCGTGAAGCGATGGCAGCAGCACCACTTCTCTTGGATTACCTCAATGCAGAAGCTGCACGCCACTTCGTCCAAGTGCAAGAACTACTGGGAGAAATGAATATTCCATTTGTGATTAATCCAAAGATGGTTCGAGGTTTGGATTACTACACCGGTACGACCTTTGAATTTGTCCACCAAGATTTAGGCGCCCAATCGGGAATCGGCGGCGGTGGTAGATATGACGGCTTGATGTCAGATTTAGGCGGCGCAAATCTTTCTGGAATTGGTTTTGGAATTGGCGTAGATCGAGTACTACTCGCGGCAGAGGCAGAGGGGATTCTTACCGATGCTGGCCCTTCCGAGCTCGACCTCTTTCTGATTGCCATGAACGAACCCACGAAGCGCTTTGTCGCTCGCGCACTCAATGAATTGCGCAATCTTGGGGTACGCGCTGATATGGCTTACGGAGATCGCGCCCTTAAGGGAGCAATGAAGGCAGCAGATAAGAGTGGTGCGCGGTTTAGCATGGTTATCGGAGATGATGAAATCTCAGCTGGTTCGGCCAATTTAAAGGATATGAAAACGGGTGCAACCGAGTCGATTACACTTAGCCCCCTCACTGTTCTTGCAGATCAATTAAAGCGTCGATAAGAAAATAGGTCTTTCTCCATGTTGCGTACTCATGATGCTGGTTCACTTCGTAAAAGCGATGTCGGTTCAACAGTTACTCTCGCCGGTTGGGTAGCGCGCCGCCGTGATCACGGTGGAGTTGCCTTTATCGATCTTCGCGATGCATCTGGCGCGGTACAAGCGGTTATTCATGACGAGGCACTTGCAGGGTCACTCCGCGCAGAATGGTGCATCCACTTAACTGGCCAGGTGGCAGCTCGCCCGGAAGGAAATGCAAATTCGGCAATTCCTACCGGCGATATTGAAATTATTACTGAATCGTTAACTGTGCTTAGCGAGGCGGCGCCACTTCCGTTCCCGGTAGATAGTGGTGATGTCAGCAATATCAGTGAAGAAGTTCGACTTAAATATCGTTACTTAGATTTGCGACGCGAAGGACCATCGAAGAATCTTCGACTGCGCTCTAAGGTCACATCCGCAATCCGTACCGTCATGGACGATGAAGATTTCCTTGAAATTGAAACCCCGTATTTAACTCGTTCGACGCCAGAAGGTGCGCGCGATTTCCTCGTGCCAGTCCGCTTGCAGCCAGGAAGCTGGTATGCACTTCCTCAATCACCGCAACTCTTTAAGCAATTACTCATGGTTGCGGGTATGGAGCGGTATTACCAAATAGCTCGTTGTTTCCGTGATGAAGATTTTCGTGCAGACCGCCAACCCGAATTCACTCAGCTCGATATCGAGATGTCTTTCGTGGATCAAGAGGATGTACTCGCAGTTGCAGAAAAGATTCTCACTCGCGTTTTTAAGCAAGTTATCGGTTATGAGATTCCATTACCTATTCCTCGCATGACCTATTGGGAAGCGATGCGCCGTTTTGGTTCAGATAAGCCAGATTTGCGCTTTGCAAGCGAACTTGTAGATGCAGCGGATTTCTTCGCAGAAACAACCTTCCGAGTGTTCCAAGCGGATTACGTAGGCGCAGTTGTGATGCCTGGTGGCGCTTCTTCGGCTCGTCGCGAACTAGATGCTTGGCAGGATTGGGCGAAGGCACGTGGTGCAAAAGGACTTGCCTATATTTTGGTGGGCGAAGATGGATCGCTCGGTGGGCCCGTTGCCAAGAATCTCTCCGAGCAAGAGAGCGCAGGGATTGCCAGCCATGTAGGTGCTAAGCCCGGCGATGCAATCTTCTTTGCAGCAGGTGAGCGGATTTCATCCCTCAATTTATTGGGCGCAGTTCGATTAGAAATCGGTAAGCGTTGCAATTTGATTAATGAAAGCGCATGGGAATTTCTCTGGGTAGTCGACGCACCTATGTTTGAAAGAATTGATAGCACCGATACTTCAAGTGGCTGGACTGCAGTGCACCACCCCTTCACTGGACCTAAGCCAGAATTTGCGGATTCATTTGATAAGAGCCCAGGTGAAGCTTTGGCATATGCATACGACATTGTTCTTAATGGAAATGAAATCGGCGGTGGATCGATTCGTATCCACGACCGAAATATGCAGAAGCGGGTTTTCGACACAATTGGACTCTCTCCGGCAGA
The DNA here is from genome assembly GCA_947372915.1 of Actinomycetota bacterium. Lineage (GTDB taxonomy): Bacteria > Actinomycetota > Actinomycetes > Nanopelagicales > Nanopelagicaceae > AAA044-D11. The sequence continues at coordinate 16,346 of CANBVO010000020.1, forward strand.
AGCGGAGAGCAA
>CANBVO010000021.1 GCA_947372915.1 Actinomycetota bacterium
ATGAGGTGGAGAGAGATGAAGCGGAGTGAGATTGGGTGTGGTCTAATTCAGAAAACTTCTGGTCGAGCTCTGCCAGCATCTGATCTAATTCTTCAACGAAAGCTAGTCCGGTGCGACCACCGGTGAGAACGATATGAGCTTCGCGATTAGCGAGCCAAGCACCTTCGATTGCGCTCACGGTCCCACGCGCGGCGAGTGTGACTGCCTCTGCGCTATCTCTGACCAGTTGTGAGTGAATCTTCATGAGGGTCTAAGTCTAAAGGGCTCGCATCTCTTGCGCACATTCACGCGAGAAATGGAGCCCTTAGTTACTGCCTAGCGATTAAATCGGCATCGCTAGTTGAATAGATCTGATTGAGGTGAAGAAAGTTTAGGCAGCGCGCTTGCGAGCAGCTTCGAGAGCTGCAGCAATGGATGCTTCCTTCTTGGGAACAAGAGCTTCCATTCCTGGAACCTGTCCAGCAAGTGTGAGCTCTGCAAGAATTACTTCAACATCAGTTGCGCCAAGTGCGGTTGCAACGAGCTTGAGATAACCGATTTCGTAATCCCAGCCGTGGCGTGGTGCGCCTTCTGCATACGATCCACCTTGAGCAACAACGAAAGTAACCTTCTTGCCCTTAAGTCCATCTGCGCCGGAACCATCAAGTGTTCCAGGAATAATTATTTGATCGATATAGGCCTTGAGAACGGAAGGTACAGACCAGTTCCACATCGGTGTTGAAATAACAATCTCATCAACGCCAGTGATCTCCTTAATGAGTTCGTGGCGATAAGCATGCTTGGCCACCATTCCAGTGGAGCGAGAATCTTCTGGGGTGTAGCCAGCAAAGATCGCTTCAGCATCGAGGTGTGGCACAGGGTTTGCGGCAAGGTCCTTGACGATGACATTTCCGTCAGCATGTGCGGCCTTCCAGGTTGAGATGAATTCGGCAGTGATCTGACGTGAAACGGAGTGCTCTCCGCCAGGGCTAACTTCAATTGCGAGTAGTGAAGACAATGTTTTCTGCTCTCTATTCATTGCAAACGCTGAGGTTTTGAATCCTTGAACATAGTTCGCTCATGAGAACAAAGTTGCGCTTGCGGCCATTAGTTGAATTTTCAACTATATGGTCAACCTATCGGTGATTAGTTTTATTCCCAACTTGAAACTGGCATTAGGCAAGTGATGTGCAGCGCAGTTGATTGCAAAGCTTTTGCAGGACAATAAAAAAACTCTCGAAGGTGAGTTCGAGAGTTCTTGATTTGGTAGCGGGGACAGGATTTGAACCTATGACCTCTGGGTTATGAGCCCAGCGAGCTACCGAGCTGCTCCACCCCGCGTCGGTTAGCGCAATAGTAAAGGAATACGGCTGATAACCCAAAACGAGATATCAAGCCCGCTTAATCCTTGTGCGCTGACTACTTGGAGGTGCTGGCGGCTGCGGCAACAGCTGCAAGCGCAGACTTCAAGCGATCTTGCGCCTTTCCGTATGCAGCCCAATCGCCTGCCTTCTGCGCACGAAGTCCATCGTTATATGCAGCTTGTGCACTTGCGATTGCTGACTTGAGTGAGCTTCCAGAATTTGTTGTACCTGTAGATGTCGTTGTTCCGGTATTGGAATTTGTGACTGTTCCGGAGTTGCCACCGAATACTTGATCGAGCGCACCTTGAAGAGTTGCATCGAATCCAATTTGATCACCGAAGGAGACGAGAACTTTCTGGAGCAATGGGTAGGCAGCAGAGTTCGCAGTCGCGCGTACATAGACAGGTTGAATGTAGAGAAGTCCACCACCGACGGGAAGTGTGAGCAAATTGCCAAGCACTACATCTGATCCACCCTGACGCAAGAGCGAGAGCGCTGCTGCAACTTCTGGCTTCGCTTCAAAGTTGGAGGCCACCTGAGAAGGACCGGAGATATTGGTGGAACGTGGCAATTGGAGAACGGTGATTTTTCCGTAGTCAGGACCGTTATCGGAATTAACTACTGCAAAACCAGTCAAGTTCTGACGGTTTCCACGAGGAACAAAAGAGGTAGTGAGAGAGAAGGAAGCCTTCTTCTCGCCCGGCAATTGCATCGTTGTGTAGTACGGAGGCTGTGCGAGTGAGTTACCACCGAGAGTGGAAGGGTCGGTAGGTACGCGCCAGAAATCTTGACCGCCGTAGAAAGCGCCGGCTGTTGCTACGTGATAGGTCGAGAGCACATCGCGCTGCACGCCGAAGAGATCTTCTGGGTAACGCACATGCGAGAGAAGTGAAGCTGACATCGCAGACTTCGCCTTTAAGGTGCCAGGAAATGCCTTGCTCCACGTGGAGAGAACTGGATCCTTAGCATCCCATGCATACAAAGTGACGGTGCCATCGAAGGCATCGACAGTTGCCTTCACTGAGTTGCGGATGTAATTGACATTTGCATTAGGCAAAGTGGTAACAGATTTTGCACTGCTGCTCACTGAGTTAGTGGTTGCATCGGCGATATTGGTCTTCTTGGAATATGGGTAGCCAGCACTTGTGGTGTAACCATCGAGAATCCAGGTGATCTTGCCATCGACGATTGCAGGATAAACGTTTCCATCGAGAGTCAACCATGGCGCAACTTTGGCTACGCGTTCAGTTGGATTGCGGTTGTAGAGAATCTTAGAATCCGCATTGACCAGGTTCGAGAGAATGATGCGTTGCTCTTTATATTTAATAGCGAAGAGCAGGCGCGAGAAGAGATTGCCCATCGGCACTCCACCCTTGCCGGTGTAGGTGTAGTTCTTCTGACCATTGGCAGATTTGTCATCTGGATAATCGAGTTCGGCTGCCTTGCTCGCCTTTGCGCCGCCGACGATGGAGTAATCCGGAACATTCTCACCAAAGTAAACACGTGGTTGGAAATCACCTAAGCCACTAGTGGGAGGAATATTGCCGACTTCAAAACTTGGCTTGCCATCGGCGTCAACGGTGTTGCCGTATGCAGCAACAAATCCAAAGCCGTGGGTATAAACCAAGTGGTCGTTAATCCAGTTACGAGATGGATTGCCATTGATGTTGAGCTCGCGTACTGCAACGACTGCATCGCGCTGCTTACCATTGACGGTATAGCGATCCACATCGAGTGAATCGGCGAATGAGTAATACGGCTTGATTTGTTGGAGCTGGCGGAAAGTCGCTGGCAGGACATTGGGATCCATCAAGCGGATATTGGAAATTGTGGATGCATCTTTGCTGAGCTGGCCCGCACTCGTTGCAATAGTTGCGTTGTAATCCTTGACGGTAATTCCAGAGAGGCCGTAGGCATCGCGAGTGGCGTTGATATTGCGTTGAATATAAGGCTCTTCTTTAGAGGATTCGCTTGGCTTCACGGTGAATTGCTGGATAACGCTGGGATAGACACCGGCGATAAGAAGTGAAGCAATGAGCATAAGCGAGACGCCCGCTGCAGGAAGAATCCATGAGCGGCGAACGATGTTGGCAAAGAAAAGAAGCGCACAGATGACTGCGATGCCAGCCAAAATCGCTTTTGCGGGAAGTACGGCGTTGACATCGGTATATGCAAGACCGGTAATGAGTTTGCCCTCTTTGAGTGCAAGAGCGTAACGGTCGAACCAATAGGCAAGTGCCTTAATCAAAACAAGTACGCCGAGAAGGACTGAAAGTTGAACTCGGGCAGCGACCGTTGTGCGATCTTCTTGAACTGCTGGGCGGATGCCGCCATAGAGATAGTGAACTGCAGCTGCGGCGATAATCGAAATAATAATTGTAGAAATTGCCCAACCGATGAGTGCTTGATAGAACGGCAACTTAAAGGCAAAGAAGGAGATATCTAAATGAAACTGTGGATCCTTAGTTCCAAATGGAGTGGCATTTTTAAATTCCAACCATTGGGTCCATAACTTTGAACCAGAACTTCCGGCGAAGTAAAAAAGTGCAAGACCAATAGCAATCAAGACATAACGACGTACGGGTTCGATTTGGCTGCGATAGCGATCGAGGTTCTCGGCCTCCACTGATGTGGGAACATAAATTGGACGTGTGCGATAAGCCAGATAAACGTTGATGGTAATTATCAAAGAGGTGATGAGGCCAAAGCCAACAAAGAGAAGTGCTTTCGTCTGCAAGACGGTGAACCAGACCTTGCTGAAGTTCACGGATTTAAACCAGAGGAGGTCGGCGTAGACGCCGCTGAGTGAAATCAGGATGATGCCTAAGACGAAGAGGGTTCCAACGGTCCAGGCGAAGGGGCCGAATTTGCGAGGAAGTTGTGGAGGATTGTTGCCTCCAGCGTTATTGAAGCGGCCGCCTGGGAATTGGAATGAACTCATGCGGGCAAGCCTACCCAAACTCTATTGAGACGCCACTCGCGCGCCTGCAGCCACTCGCGCACTATAGGTACCGCTCGCGCACAGAGCAGCTACTTGAAACGTAAAAGAAAGAGCAACGTTTCTCACATCTCTCTGAGCGGCTCACTTCCCTCTGACTTCTGGGAAAGCTGATTCTTACTTACGGCTTGCGCACCATATGTACCGCTCGCGCACAGAGCAGCTTCTCGAAACGTAAAAGAAAGAGAAACGTTTCTCATATCTCTCTGAGCGGCTCGCTCTTATTCCCGAATGACTTACTCGACTAACAGTGCGGAACTTTGCTCAATCTGCCAGCTAGGAAATCGACGGCTTCCGATAGCGAATGAATGGGAACGATTTGCACGTGGGCGGGGAGGGCGGTGAGGTCGGCGCAATTATCGGCAGGGATCAATGCGATGGTGGCACCTTTAGCGGATGCACTGATGAGTTTTTGATCGATGCCACCGATTGCACCAACAGTGCCGCTCTCATCGATGGTTCCGGTGACTGCAATTTTTCGAGAATTGATGAGCTGTGGATTTTCAACTTTTGCAACAAGTGCGAGTGCGAAACCAAGGCCTGCACTGGGACCACCAGTTTCTTTAAGTGCGAAGGTGACCTTGTTCTTGCGAAGTTGTGCAGCAAGAGTTGGATCTAATTTATTAATGTATTTGATTGCAGCGCTCTTCGCGACGCTTTCGGATGTGGCCATCTGCTTTGTGCTCTTGGCAGTAATGGTCGCAGTATTTTCATTCTTGGGATAAATAAAATCTCGCGGTAATACCGCTGCATGGCCATCAATCCAATTAGCAATAACGATAGGCGCGGTGATGTGCGCATCAGGGCTCGAGACATAAACGGTGAGGGCGTAGAGAGTGCCGGGAACGGTGCGGTTGGGAAGGAGATCGGCAGGAGAGGCTGGTGCAGCTTGAGTTGCGGTTGTGGTGTCGAGCGCGAAGCCAATGTTGTGGGCCAATAAATCGAAGGCGGGGCCAGGCTGCATGATGACGTACGGCAGCGGGATGAACTGGGCGATGACGACGATTGCCACCACTAGAAAGAGAGTGGGGCGCTTGAGATAACGAGGAGCGCTCACCGAATCACGAGGCCGCGGGGCCATCCTTCGGTGCAAGGCCATCCTTTGAAGCAGGTGGCTCGTCTCTAAAACTATTTTGGAAGCGGCTAAAGCTATTGACCGAGCGATTGGTCTCGTTGGAAAACTTATCTTTGAACTTTGATACCCAGACTACATACGCAATCGCTCCCACAATTGCAGCACCGGGGATAACCCACCAGATCAAGGCGGCGAAGGCCACATTATTCCCGGCAGCAATCTGAACGGTCTGCGCCGCAAGATGGGTGCCAAGGGTAGTGAACATGCGGCAAGCCTACCCAGCCCGGTCGCACTCTGCTGACCTGTCGACTCCTCCGAGGAAAGTCACAGAATTACTATGAAATTTGGGGAAGCTATTTTGCGGGCAAGGGGTTAACTTAGGTACTGCGCGAAAGAAGTGGCTGGGGTGGATCAAGCAGGTTTAATAAAGATCAAGAAGGTTTAAGAAGGTTTGAGAAGTATTAGGAAGAACTAACGAGAAGGGAGAATCTCATGGTTCCACGTTTTGGCTTTGGCCCGCTCGATGGCGAGGAAAACGGCGACGATTCTCAAAATCCCAATGGTTCCAAGAACCCTAATGAAAACCCATCTGAAAATATAAAGCCAGGTTTCCTCAATCCCGACGGTTCCACCACCTTTAATTTTGACCCAGCAAATATCACTCCCGAAAATATGGAAGCGATGATGGCGCAATTCCAGAGCATGGGAATTAATCCGCAAACTCTCTTCGCTCAAATGAGTAGCGTCCTTGGATTTAATCCCATGACCGGTCAGACAAATACTTCAGGCTCTTTAGTTTCTCTAGAAACCATTCGCGATATCGGTCGCCAATTTATTGCGGCGCAATCCCAACTTCCGGTCGGGACTGTTGACCTCCAACAATCTTCAGCTGCGTTAGACCTCGCGGATCTCTGGCTCAATAACGCAACCATTTTTCCAGCGCTCACTCGCCACCCATCCTCGGCCTGGAGTCGGCGCGAATGGCTCGATGCATCAGTTGAAGGATGGCAGAAGTTAGTGGAACCACTCGCTAATGGAATGGCAGCTGCGCTCACATCAATCGTCGAACAAAGTGATTCGGAAGGTTTCAGTGAAGGCGCTTCCGAAGATGGCGCAACCGGAACTCCCCCTCAGCTTGCGGCGATGCTTCCGATTCTGCGCTCGGTCATGGGTTCACTCTTTGCAACACAGCTAGGTAACTCCGTGGGCGCGCTCGCCCTCAGCGTTACTGGCTCCAATGATGTGGCCATTCCACTCTTTAAGAGCTTTAACTCCCATCTGATCCCGCAGAATGCGATTGGTTGGGCCGATGGCCTCGATTTACCTGACGATGAAGTGCGAATCTTTTTAGCACTCCGCGAAGCTGCAGCCGCTCGCCTCTTTGCTCACACACCATGGCTCTCGCAATACATCTATGACGCAGTTGCAACTTATGCCAGCGGAATACGGATTGATATCAACACGATGCAGGAGCAAGCAGAGTCTGCGATGAACACTGGCGAACTTGATATTAATAATCCGCAATCAATCCAAATAGCTATTAATCAAGGCTTATTTAAGCCAGAACAAAGCCCTGCTCAAGAGCTAGCGCTCGCTAAGTTAGAAATCGCGCTCGCACTGATTGAAGGCTGGATTGATCATGTCACTACTGAAGCTGGTTCACTCCTGCTTCCATCCTTTGCTGCGCTTTCAGAAACGCTACGTCGCCGTCGTGCAACGTCAGCGCCTACGCAACAACTCTTCGCCACTCTCTTTGGTCTTGAAGTTTCGCCACGAAAAACTCGTGAGTGCACAAAATTCTGGGCCGATGTAAAAGAAATTGGCGGCGCAGAATTGCGCGATGGTCGTTGGGAAGATTCCGCTTTACTTCCGACTGGTGACGAAATTTATGATGCGAAGAAATTCTTAGAGAGCACCACTGTGCCCGATGACTTGTCGGGGCTCATTTAATTTAATTTAATCGTTCCGATTTAGTTGAAAGCCAGACTATTTTTGGTTGAAAGCCAGACTATTTATCTTGAAATATTTTGCGGCATAAAAAAGCGAGATCCCCAGGCGCACGATTCGTTATTTGCCTTCCCCTTGCAAATAAAGAACGGTTATCTGAGGACCTCGTGCCCCGAAACTTACGACATGCATAGATGAGAATCAACTGAGTGCACGCTCAAGTTCGAAGGAATTTGAGTTGATTTTTTGCAGCCAAACTTGTAGGAGTTCGGTGGCTACTTTCGCCCACTTTTTTGGAAAACTCTGAAGTTCTCATTTAGCTTTTTCACTCGATCTGCTCTGCGGCCCTGATTTTTTCTCCATTAATCTCAAATTGCGTCGATGAAGGAGCGAGATGAAAAAAATTTTGGGAGAAGTCCGAAGCGCAACTGAAGTTGTAGCCAGAATTCCTCGCGCCTTGCCGGATTTCGAAACTCGCCGCTTCTAAGATGCACTACGGAGATGAAGTTGGCGAGCGCAATCAGTAAGTAAGTGCCTCACTTCATCACCAAATGTTGATAACTTGTTGATAACCCTGATGGTTTAGGTGGATAAGGAGGAGATTCGGTGGATAACTTTATTCAAGAAGATCTCTTCGCAGATATCTTGCCGCCCATGAACCCAGATAGCGCCTTATCTCGAACCCCCATTCCTGCTGGCAAGAAAGCGCCATCGCTCTCCCTCAAAAAGTCTGAGACTTTCTCGGGCCTCTCCCACTTGCCTGAATTTCGAGTCATCCGCAGTACCCGCAGAAAGCGGAGCATTCAGGCTTTTCGGACAAATGGCATTATCGAGATCCATATTCCTGCCAAGGTCTCCCGCAAACAAGAGCTCGAACTCATTCCTGAGATGATTGCCCTGGTCCTCAAGCGCGAGGCTAAATCTCGCAAGAGCGATGAGGAGCTCGTCCATATGAGCGCCGAGCTCTTAGGCGCCTACCTCCCTGAATTTACCGAGCGTCCCGCCTCTGTGGCCTGGAAGCCGATGCGCGAGCGCTGGGGCTCTTGTACGACGGTAGATCGAACTATCCGCATCTCCAGCCGCCTTGAGGCTGCGCCCGACTATGTCATCCGCTTTGTCCTGCTCCATGAGCTCATCCACCTGCGGATTCCCGGCCATGGCGATGATTTCTACGCCTTGCTCGATCGCATGCCCGATAAAGACCGGGCCGAGTCCTTTTTGGAAGGGTATGAGGCAGGAATAGCCGCCCAAGCGGTAGGCGAGGAGATTGTGCCGCTTTAATCGCCCGTTTTACCCCCTCAGAATAAGCGTGGACACGCTCAAATCCATGTGGATTTCCCTGCTACGCACGCTCACGCGGGGTATCGTGCTCTCATACGTACGACGGGTCACAGAGAATCTGTGCGCCTGAGAGTACGGCGATAGGAGGGTCATCATGGCTGAGGAATACAAGGGTGAGGCTTACTGCGTTAAGTGCAAAGAGAAGCGTGCCTTCGAAGGACACGTAAAGGTCTCTGATTCAGGCCGCCGCATGGCACAGGGCATCTGCCCAGTGTGTGGCACAAAGGTCAACCGCATTTTGGGTAAGGCTTAATACCTAACTCGTAATACCCGTAAAGAATTAAGAAAGACGCCCTGCGAGATTAACTTCTTGCAGGGCGTCTCTCTTTTCTCCGAAACATCCACAGTTTCATCCTCGCCCTTCGGCTTGAAGAAGAAATCGCGAACTCTTGGCAGATGCGATCAAAACCCAAGCAGTCGGTGAAATCTCTCCCGGACAATAAAAATCTCGAATTATTCGAATCTGATCTGAGTCAACTCATTCCTCGTCTGCAGCCGGGCATCTTCATTTTGGAGAGCGTTGATCACTCGGATGAAATTTACGTGGGGGCGACGCATCGGGGAATCTGGCTACATCTCCAATCTCAACCAGAACTCCGAGCGCTGCTCCTTGATCTGCGCCGAGTCCAACTATCGATTCATCAATATTCTCAGAAGTTTCAAGTGAGTATCGCGCTGATACAAGAATTATTAACTCCGCTGATAGCTGAAAATTTAATCACTCTCTCCGAACTCTTAACTTCCATCCATCCCCGATATCAAAAGTTAAGCGATGCGCAGAGTCTGCATATCGCAGATCGAATAGCGAGCCAGGAAAATATTGCGAGATGGCGCTCGCCAGAAAATCCTGATGATGAAATCAGGCGGCGAGAGGATTTTTCCATTTTAATCTTTGGCGAAAATCCGTTAGCGCTCACTATCTACTCACTCTTACTTGCCAGTGGTTTTAGTAATTGCAAAATGATCTCCCGGCGTAGAGGAATCAGGTTGCAAAGCTCAGTAAAGCCGGCAGAGGTATTGTCTAGCGAGAATTCGGATGCGAGCTATGGCGAGAATTCTGGTGCGAATTCTGGTGCGAATTCTGGTGCACGCTCGAGTATCAGCCCTAGTGCGAGCTTGCACCCAGTGAAACGAGTGAAAGCGTCGGATGTATGCGGTTTAAACCTCCGAACAAGTGAAATAGGCGAAGAATTTGCTGAAACAGTGAAGGCAATCCGAAAGAGTTCAGCCCTGTTTTATAAGGAAAATCTCGCGATTCCGCAGACGCCACATTTCATAATCTCGACCGAAACTGTGCCAGCTGATTTTTCGCAACGGTGGATGAGTGAGGCTGTCCCCCACCTTGCAATTGCCGATCTGGATGAAACTTTTCTTGAAGTGGGACCGTTGGTGATTCCTGGTACGACTGCTTGCCTGCATTGTGTAGCGCTCGAGAAAGCTGCTGAAAATCCGGTATATCGCGATATCGAATTAATGAAATCTCTGGAACCTGCCGCACAGATTCCAGGCGCACAAGCTGCACTAATTGCAGGAATAGTTGTACTCGAGCTCTGCGAATTCGCAGCTACCGGAAGCAGTCAGTTGATTGCGCACTCACTTCGCTACGATGCACGAAATCCCAGTGCCCCGGTTCGCCGATACTGGAACCGCTCCCACGAATGTGGGTGCACTGGGATTAACGTTTAACGCAATTTTCATCGTGCGTTCGATTAGCTCGCCAACTCCTCTCGTTGACTAGCAGCTTGATCAACGGCGCGAAGTGACTCATTGAGCTCGGTTGCGAGCTCGACGATTTCGACGCTGCGAACAAGTCGTGGTCGACCGACAGTGCGACGTGCTGCAATTACCTGACCATTATCGAATAATTCACCGCCCCAGACGCCAGCAGGTTCGCCACGTGATAACGCACCTTCTAAACATTGCGCCTTCATAGGACAACCACCGCAGAGAGACTTGGCATAAGTGATGGTGGCGCTTTCGTCGGCGAAAAAGGTATCGGGATCTGCTGTGTGGCAGGGCAAGTTGAAATCTGCGTTAGCAATATCGCTCACGCCAATCATCGCGTCATCGCCTTGGGCCCATCCTGGTACTAATAGTTCACTGAGGAGAACTGACATAGCTCTCACCATCCTTTTCTCTATTTCTTTCTCGTATCTCGGTTAGTTGGTTGATTTAGTTATTTGGTTATTTGGATTTGTCCCGGAAAAGCAAAAGGGCCGCTCATCCGGTGAAGGATTTGCGGCCCTGGGGCTTTTCGTATCGGTTATCCGATAGTGCTCCAGGTTCCGCTCTTCACATACTTGGCCTTATTGGCTGTGGTTGCGGGGGTTGCATAATTAAATGCAGGCGCAGCAGCAAAATGGGCTGGGTATGACTTATGTGAATGAGCAGCTGATGTCACAGATGCCACCACTGATGTGGCCGAACGCCAAGTAGACGCTACGAGAGCGTTGCTTGAGCGATCTGTTAATGACATGCGAGAAGGGTAACTGGGGCGGTGGCGGGCGTGCAAGTTAATTAATTTGGCCCCTTTAGGAACGAGCGAGTAACCCCTCGAGGAATGGGCTGGGACTGCCTGCGTACGAGATATGAACTTGGTGGCGAGCACGCGTGAGGCCCACGTAAAAGAGGCGACGTTCTTCATTGGTATCGCTGCCCATGGGCAGGAAGCCTTCAGATACGCCAGCAAGAAAGACGTGATCCCACTCCAGGCCTTTGGCCGCATGGAGGGTGGCGAGCACAACGCCCGGCAAAGTGGGTGGATTGTTCTGTTCAGCGCGATCTTCGAGTTCGCGAAGAAAAGTGCGCATCGTGGGAGCGCCATCTTCTTTCATGGTTTTCGCAAGACGTAAAAATGCCTGTACATAATCGGCAGCACCAAATGGTCGCAAGATGGATTCTAATTCCGAATACCAATCGCCATCTTCAGCCGGCAAGACTGATGCCTGGCGAATAACGCGCATTGCATCTTTCACATCAACCCGCTCAAAGAAACGATCCGAACTTTTTACAAGCGAATCAATATTTGATTTCTTGAGCGCTTGTTCAAATGCTTCTAACTGACTATTGGTGCGAGTCAAAATAGCGATAGTAGGCTGTTGGGATTCTGGTGTTCCGGCAGCGGTATGCGATTGCTTAATGGCAGTTATCTTCTCCACCACGCTAGCAGCTTCTGATGCCACTGAATCTGAACGTTCGATAATCGGCGCTACCCCGTGGTCATTCATGGATGAGAGTTGATGATCAGAGCTCCCCAACATTCCGCCTTGGCGCAAGATGGCATTTGCGGTGCCAATGATTTCTGGGGTGGAGCGATATCCACGGGAGAGGCGAATAACTTCAGCATTTGGATATTTCTTCGTGAAATTAAGAAGAAAGGCAGAGCTAGCGCCGGCAAATGAATAAATCGTCTGGGCGGCATCTCCCACTACACAAATCTCTTCTCGATTGCCGAGCCAGAGATTGAGTAGGCGCTGCTGCAACGGTGAGACATCCTGATATTCATCGATCGTGAAGTAACGGTATTGATCACGAATACGTTCGCGCACATCCCGATCTTCTTCCAGCATCCCTACCGTTAAAAGTAAGACATCTTCAAAATCGATGGCGCGCTCTTCCCGCTTTAAGGTCTCATAAGAAGCGTAAATCTTCGAGACCTCTTCTAAGTTTTGCTTATCACTCTTGCTGTTCTGCACGCGGATAGATCGACCTTGCCCAAGAGCTGACTCCACATAATCCTCTGGACCGATTTCTAAAACCTTTGCCCATTCAATTTCGCCAGCAACTTCGCGCAGTGTGGAAGTTTGCGGAGCAAGTGCAGTATCTGCGCGCGAGATTGCTTCCGAGATAAATCCTGATTTCACCGTTAAGAGTGAGGGAAACGAGCCACCAAAGGAATACGGCCAGAAATACATCAGTTGTTTTAGCGCAGCAGAGTGAAATGTTCGCGCTGTTGCGTTGGGGATTCCGAGTGTGCGCAGTCGTGCTCGCATCTCCCCCGCAGCTCGCGCAGTAAATGTGAGAGCTAGCGTTTTATTTGCGTCGGTCACACCGGCTGCAATCGCATATGCGATGCGGTGAGTAATAACTCGAGTCTTACCTGTTCCCGCCCCGGCGATGACGCAGACCGGACCACGAATTGCTTTCACCACTTCGGTCTGTTCTGGATCTAAACCCTCGAGAATCTCTTCCATCGAAAGTGGGCGACCCGAAGCGGCTTGTGAATTGAAGGGCGGTGAATTTCTTGCAGACTTTCCTTGTGCACCAGCGTTTGAATCAGGAGTGGTCATTACGAGCTCCAGCGCTCTCCGCCAGTGAGGTCAGCGATATCGCTCCCATCAGCGCAGTACCAAGCTTCCAGCATGCGGCGAGAGACGCTCATGCCCGGTGGGAGAAGCAGCGTTTTATTTAGTATCTCTTGCTTCATCGATGCGCGCGAATACCAACGAACCTCTTCAATCTCTTGGCCATCCGGGCGTGCTGCCTCTGGGTTATTAGTGATGGCGTGGAATGCGATCATGATTGAGGCTGGAAATGGCCACGGCTGCGAACCTAAATAAATAACATCATCGACGCTGACGCCGGCCTCTTCGCCGACCTCACGCGCTACACAATTTTCAAATGATTCACCGGGTTCGACAAAACCAGCGAAGTTCGAGAAGCGATGTTCTGGCCAAATCTTTTGGCGACCCAGCAAGATGCGATCATCTTTATCTTTTACTAAAACGATGATGGCGGGATCTGTACGCGGATAATGTTCGGTGGCATCTTTATCGCATTTACGAAGTGAGCCACCTTGAGCAGAAGTCGTAGTTGCACCGCAGCGAGAACAGAATTGATGGGTGTGGTGCCAATTTGCTAACGCTTGGGCGTGAACAGCTAGCCCCATTTCGGCATCGCTTAAATCATCGCCAATTTCGCGAAGAGTTTTAAAGTTTTCTTTCGGCGGGAGTTCGGCAATTAATTTATCCGCAGGCACGCCTTGCTTCTTCGCTTCTGCTTTGACTGCAGCTATTGCGGCATCTTCAGTGCACCAAGCAAAGTAGGCAGTGGTTCCATCAAAGCCAAGAAAGAACTTCTCTCCGGTAGAAAAATCTCCGGAAGCTAATTTTGCTGCGATTTGTTCGGCGGCGAAAAATGTTAAGGAATAAGAATCTCCGATTGAAGAGTCGCTCTGAGCGCTCTCTGACTCGGATTTGGTTACATCAAAACGATTGCTAGAGAAATGAAGGATTGCCCCGGTCTCCCATAGTTGGGCTAATTTCTCAGAATCTAGGCGTAGTTCGCCGGCGCGATCGATTGCGGCTCGGGCCATAGGCAGAGCGAGATTCGATATGGCCGCATTCATACCCGCAACTTACTAGACGGGCGTTACTGTGCGCACATGCGTATTGCGACCTGGAATCTGCTCCACGGTCAGCCTATTCCGCCTACTTCCGAGAACCCCTTCTCCTCCTTATCGGAGAGCGAGAGCAATCAGCACCTTTCAGAGATTGCTCAATTCATTTCGTCATCGGGATTTGAAATTATTGGGCTACAAGAAATTGATGATTCGCAAGAGCGATCTGGCTTGCATTCTCAAATTGCAAAAATTGCTCAACACATGAATCAATTAGATTCAGGCAGGGCGCAATCGGGTCAGATAAATTCAGGCGAGAGGAATTCATATCACTTTGCATACGCCCGAACCGTAATCGGTACCCCAGGATTTAAGTGGCGAAAGCTTCGTAAGGATGAGGAAGTCATCAATCCCAATGACGGGCAGGCATCGTATGGAATTGGATTGATTTCTCAAATCCCAGTTAAACAATGGCAGACACTTTCTTTAGGTAGATCGTGGGTTGGTTTGCCACTGGCAGTTCCGGGCGGCAAAAACGGGAAAACAATTCGATTCTTATATGTTCGAGATGAGCCACGTATCGCTTTAGCTGCGCAGCTTGAAAACGGTTATACCGTTGCGGTTACTCACTTATCTTTTGTGCCACTCGTCAATCTCTGGCAATTATTTCGCGTCAAGAGATGGTTGAAAGAAATTGGCAAAAATTCAGATCACATCATCCTTATGGGAGATCTCAATCTGCCGTTTAATATTCCAATACGGCCACGGGCACTTTCAGAGTGGCGCTCACTCCATAACCAGAAGAGCTACCCATCCTGGAAACCCTCGGTGAAGTTTGATTACATCTTGTCGCTCAAGAATCGAAAGAAAGAGCAGGTGGGAGCAACTGAGGTCGAATTGCCACCATCTGGCTTTAGCGACCATCTCCCGCTAGCAGCGGATGTTAATTAATCGTCTTGCTCTGAGTGCGTGAGCAGGCTGGTACGCTTTTAATGCGTAAGGGGAAATTGCTCAATAAGAGCAATTAATTGCGCCTCTTTCAATAAGTCTGCCGGACGAACCGTGGTGTTGCTGCCAACGTAATAGAAGGCGGCACTGATTCTTTCGAGTGGAATCTGCTTGAGTTTGGAATAGGCCAAGCGGTACATCGCAAGCTGAATAGCTGCGGTCTCTAAATCTTCTCCGCTCTTCTCGCGGCCAGTCTTCCAATCGACAACTTCAAAGGACCCAGTTTCTTCTCCTTGTGCATCGAGAACTGGATAAATCGCATCAATGCGCCCGCGAACTAGAGTTCCACCGCGTCCGCCAAGCATTGTCTCGAATCCAACTTCAATCTCGATTGGGGTCCG
>CANBVO010000022.1 GCA_947372915.1 Actinomycetota bacterium
TGCTGCACCTGAGGTTGAAAATGCACTTCTGACTCATCTTGCCGTCTCTGAAGTAGCCGTTGTCGGTGAGGATGATCCTGAGCGCGGAACGCTAGTTGTGGCTTATGTAGTTCTCAATGCTGGAATCACTGGCAATGAAGCGTTGATAAAGGAGATGCAGGATTGGGTAAAGGCCAAGATTGCACCCTATAAATATCCTCGCCGCATTAATTTCGTCGAACATCTACCTAAGACGACGACCGGAAAGCTACAACGCTTTCGATTGAAGAACCAAGGATGAGCGAAGAAGATCGTTCTGTCTTTGACTTGGTAGGCCGCACCGGCAATTCCATTACTGCGTACGGTCCCGGTCCGGATCAAGTTATCGAACTCTTTAAAACTCCAATCCCAACTATCGGTGATGTAGCGCTGATTCATGGTGGGTATTGGCGTCCAGAGTATGACCGCGTACATCTTCGCCCACTTGCACAAGCTTTGGCAGAACAAGGGTGGAGAACTCACCTGATTGAATATCGCCGCATTCCAGGTAATCCCGATGCGACGCTAGCTGACATTAAGCATGCACTCGATGCCATTGGCGATTGCACCGTGATCGGGCACTCTGCTGGTGGGCATTTAGCTCTTCTCGCCCAAAGTCACGAGAGCGTTCGCGCCGTTCTCGCACTTGCACCTGTTAGCGATTTAGTTACGGGTGATAGCGAAAATTATGACGATGGCGCAGTAAGAGAATTTCTGGGCGTACCGGCAAACGATCGCTTAGACCTTAATCCGCAATCTAATCCGGCAACAAAACCCATCACCATTATTCATGGCGTCGAAGATATTCGGGTTCCAGTTTCGCAATCGCGTACTTTCATGGCATCACATGACCAAGTGGGTTATATCGAGCTTGAGGAGACTGGCCACTTTGAGTTAATAGATCCAAGGCACGATACCTTCTTACTATTAACTAACGAACTTAAAAAGTTCTTGTAGGTTGCCACTTTCCGTAAACCTTGCGCAATTCGTTGACGATTTCGCCGACGGTCGCATAAGCCTTAACCGCAGCAATACAGGCCTCCATGATGTTCTCGCCTGACTTTGCAACAGTGTGAAGTTCAGCCAATGTCTTCTCCACTAGCGCGTTATCGCGCTTAGCGCGTAGTGCTTGAAGTGCCTTTACCTGGCCCTTTTCCGACTCTGGGTTGATTTCAAAGGGTGCATATGGCGGCGTATCTGCCTTGAAAATATTTACGCCAACTAGCTTTCGTTCGCCAGAATCAATCGACATCGCAAATTCGTAAGCTTTGTCCGATAACTCAGTGGAGAACCAACCATTGTTAATACAAGCAAGTGCGCCACCGCGCTTCTCAATATCCTCGAGCATCGCCCACATTTTCTCGGCAAGCTCATCCGTTAAGCGCTCAATTTCGTATGAACCAGCGAGTGGATCAGCGGTCTTGAGTACTCCGGTTTCAAATGCAATTACTTGTTGAGTACGAAGAGCAAGCATTGCTGCTTCTTCAGTAGGTACGCCAAGGGCTTCATCGAATGCCGATACGTGCATGGTCTGAATTCCGCCAAGAGCAGCGGCAAGCATTTCTACTGCTGTTCGAACCACGTTGTTCATGGATTGTTGCGCAGTTAAGGATGATCCCGCGGTGAATGCGAAGATGCGAAGCTTCTCGGAATTGGTGTCTTGCGGGTTGTACTTTTCGCGAATCAAACGCGCCCAGGTGCGGCGAGCTGCACGGAACTTTGCGACCTCGGGTAAGAATTCAATATTAGAAGTAAGGAAGGTAAAGAGCGTCGCTGCGATTTGATCAACGGAGACTCCGCGGGCAATCGCGGCATCCATATATTCGCGAGCATTGGCAAAGGTAAATGCAACCTCTTGAATTGCATCCGAACCGGATTCGCGGATGTGATAACCACTCATCGCGAGTGAGACCCAGCGCGGAACTTTAGTTGCGATATATTCGATAACGTCAGTAGAAAGCTTTAGCCCTGCTTCTGCTGGGAAAATTTGCGTGCCACGTGCAATGTATTCCTTGAGCACATCGTTTTGGATAAACATTCCAAACTTATTGGGATCCATATCGCGTTGTTCTGCTAGCGCGATAAACATGGCCGCCCAGATATATCCGATGGAGTTGGCAGTGGTGCGCACTTGCGTGATTTTCTCGAGTGGAATGCCATCCATCAATATTTCAATATCTTCTAAGCTATCGATAGCTACGCCCACGCGACCAACTTCGCCAAGCGAAAGCGGATCATCAGAATCCAAGCCAAGTTGGGTAGGCAAATCGAGTGCAACGCTAAAGCCAGTTAAACCTTGCTCGAGCAGCATCTTGAAGCGCTCGTTCGTTTCGGCAGGAGTACCAAAGCCACCGTACTGCCCCATCGTCCAAACACCTGGGTCTGGATTAATGCCACGGGTATATGGATATTGACCTGGTTGTTCTGGTTGAACTGGGCTCATGCTTATTTACTCTCTGCTTCTAACTCTTGGCGAATAACTTTCTTAGCAATCTTCCCGGTTGAGTTTAGAGGGAATTCGGCAACAACTCGAACTTCCTTTGGCTTCTTATATGAGGCCATACGGGATTTGCAGTGCGCCATTACCTTCTCAGAAAGATCCGCTTCAGAAATAGTCACACCTGGCTTCAAGGTGACGAGAGTGACAACGCGTTGCCCCCATTCGACATCCTTGATACCGACGACTGCGACTTCGAGAACTTCTTCTACTTCTGCGACCACATCTTCAATTTCACGAGGATAGATGTTGTAACCGCCAGAAATAATCATGTCACCCTTACGGTCAACCAGGTAGAGACGATTGTCGGCATCTAGTTTGCCAAGGTCTCCGGTATGCAACCACCCGTCGCGAACCGCTTTAGTAACTGTTGCATCCATTCCGGCAGCGCCCCAATATCCGCGCATGACATGATCGCCACGAGTAATAACTTCACCGATTTCACCAGTAGCAACTGGGTTGTTTTCTTCATCAACAATCAGAATCTCTACGCCAACACATGGCTTGCCAGCGCTAGTGAGAAGTTCTGGGGTCGAATAAATACCATTCTTATGATCTTCTGCGCTCAGCACGGTGACCGGTGGAATCGCTTCAACAAGTCCGTAGTACTGGACCATATTTGGAGTAATTGTTTCGTAGCACTGTTTGATTTGCTCTGGAGCCATTGGTGCACCGGCATAACCAAGCATGCGTAGGTTCTTCATCTTTTCTAAACTCATATCCGGCATTGCCAGCAGGCGAGCGACCATGGTTGGAACAAGAGCTGTCGCATTCGCGCCACGGTTTTGAATCGCATCAACAAATACATCAGGGTCGTACTTGGACATGATGATTTGCTTTGCGCCGAAGGTGAAATAAGGAAGCACAAATAGGCCGCTGGTATGCGTGACTGGGCCAGCATGAATCCAGCAATCAGTCTCATCAGGAGTGCGCTTCAAGATATCGGTCACGATGTTATTGAGGCTAGCAAAGCGGTTGCGGTGAGTACGGATCGCACCCTTGGGATTGCCCGTGGTTCCGCTGGAATAGTTAAGAGAAACCAAGGTATCTGGATGGACCGAGAGAAGTAATGGCTCGGTGGATTGCGCAGCAAGGAAATCTTCATAATTAGTAGTGCCGGGCTCGTTACCGTGAATCAAAATAATGGTGTCGACGAGTTCGCGAACTGGTGCAGATTCTTCCCAGAACTTGTGATCCATAATCAAAACTTTGGCGCCGCAATCCTTGGTGATGCGGACCCAGTCATTTGGGTGCAAACGGTAATTCAGAGCGACGCGGCATAAGCCAGCAGATGAGATTCCCAAATCACTTTCAATGTAAGACATTTGATTGAACTGAAGGTCGAGAACACGATCTTCCTCTTGGAGGCCTAGCGCTTTAAGTCCACGTGCTAGCTGAAAGATACGGCCACCGATTTCACCGAATGTGCGGCTGCCTTCTTCACTTTCAACAGCGATGCGGTCGCGATAGGTGTTGGTAGCACGAGCTACAAGTGTTCCGACGTCCATTTAGTGGTGGATCCCTTCAGTAGTAGTTCCAGTTGAATATGCGCTATCTAGTACATAAGCACCCTGAGGTAAAACAGTTAATGGATTGATATCGAGTTCAGATCCATCAGGCCAAGCGGACACAACTTCAGTTATTTTCATAACGGTAGAAATAAAGGTTTTGATATCGCTCGGTGCGCTGCCACGAGGGCCAGCAAAGAGTGCCTGTAGTCGAGTCTCATTAATCATCTCAAGAATTACTTCTTCATTAACCGGCAAGAGACGAACTGAAACATCAGAGATGATTTCGGTAAGAATTCCACCGACCCCAATGGTGAGTACTTTTCCGAGCGAGCTGGATGTAACTCCAACTAGTGCTTCAATGCCTTTGGGAACAAATGTTTCAACAAGAACAGAATTATGTTGACCCTTGCCTTGTAATTGTGAAAGTCGTTCAAAAGTTTCAAGGCCATTTACATCGGTGATATCAAGGGCGACTCCGCCTGCCTCGCTCTTGTGCAAGAGGCCCGGAACAATTGCCTTCATCACAGATCGCCCGCCGACTTTGGCAATTGCGGCCAGCACCTGATCTTTAGAATCGACAACTTCAGAGAGGGGAACCGGAACTCCAGCAGCAGACCAGATTGCTTTGAGTTCAACTTCTGATGCTTGCGCGGTTGGGATTCCGTGCTTAGCCGATGCTGGTGCCGCAATCTTTTTTGTGCGTCGATTGGATTCTTCCAAGATACGAAGTGCAGCCACGGCGCGATCAGGAGTAGGAAATACTGGCAAGCTCTTCTGCTTGAAGAGGACGCTTGCTTCTGGGGCTAAATCTTGCGAACCAGTGCGCGCAACAACAATGGGCAATTCACGAATAGAACGAAGATCTCCAAGCGCATTGGCGATTCGTTCTACATCAGAACCAACTAACACCGCAAAGCAAGCAACGATGGAATCGACTCCTGGATCTCGCGCAAGAACCTCTAGGCACTTTTCAAAGAGATCAGGCGATGACATAACGGCCGCTGTAACGTCCACTGGGTTAGTGATATTTCCGTAGGAGGGAACAATGCCTGCCAATTCTGTTAGCGTCGCTTCGGCGAATTGAGCGAGCTCAAGTCCATTCGCTTCAATCGCATCAGTGGCCAAGATTCCGCTACCGCCGGATGTTGTAATAATTGCAACGCGCTTGCCTAAAGATTTTGCACCTGAAGCAAAAATAGAGCCGGCATCGAGAAGTTGTTCGACATCATCGACGCGTACAGCCGAAGTTGATTTGATGGCAGCATCAATAACCTTATCTTCGGTTGCAAGCGCACCAGTGTGCGAAGCTGCTGCGGCAGCGCCTGCAGCAGAGCGACCCACTTTAAGAATTGCAGTTGGCTTCTTCTGTGAAATCTCACGAAGCGCATCAATATCGGATAACGATTCGGTGTAGAGCAAAATTGCCGAAACTGCAGGGTCGGCGGCAAGTGCAGTTGCCACCTCGATGGCAGTCACATCGCCTTCGTTGCCGGTTGTTATAACGGTGCCGATAGGAAGGCCACGTTCCATGCCGAGTGAATACATTCCATAGCCCAAAGCACCAGATTGACTGACTAGGGCAATATTTCCGGCTTCAACATTTGTTGAAGGAGATGCAAAGACTGGCGAGAAAGATGCAACAAGTCCTTTTGCGCCACCTATCGCACCGATGCAATTGGGGCCGACTAATCGCATCCCAGCGTTCTTTGCGATTGCAACTAATTCATTTTGCGCAACTGCGCCGGCTTCATCCGCCTCTGCGAATCCAGAAGACATAACGATGACAACTTTGACTCCGGCGGCGGCGCAATCCGCGACCGCCTCTTTTACTGAAGCCGCGGGAACCATCACGAGCGCTAAATCAATTGCATCTTTAATTTCAGTAATTTTGGTGAAGGCAGGGAGATCAAGAATGGTTCCGCCCTTGGGGTTAACTGGAAAAATTTTTCCGGAATAGCCATAACGCTTGAGGTATTCGATGGGAGCACGCCCCATAGCGCCAACACGTTCGGTCGCACCAATAACCGCGACAGAGTTGGCGTTCCATAAGGCCGAGAGAGTGCTCATTAGATGCAGGCGACTCCTTCAATCTCCAAGAGCGCGGCGTCATCCCATAAGCGAACTACGCCGACCAACGTCATCGCCGGAAAGTTTTTACCAATCAAACGTTGCCAGATCTTTCCGATTTCTCGGGAGTTGGTGCGGTAATCAACTGGATCGACGGAGAAGATCGTGATTTTTACTAAATTCTCTGGCGTACCACCAGCTGCTTTGAGGGCGGTGAGCAAACTTGTTAGGGCCTTTTCAAATTGTTCGACCACGTTTTCTCCGACAATGACATTCTCTTTATTGAGAGAGGTCTGTCCGGCAAGGTAAATGAACTTTCCCTCGCCAAGGACTGCATGGGAAAAACCAATTGGCGGAGCGAGCTCCTCGGGATTGAACTTAGTAATGGCCACGTTAGTGTCCCCCTTCAAGCAGTTGAGTTACTCCGTTGGTCTCTTTATTGCCTACAAATGTAATAACAGCATCAGCAACTTCATCCGGGGTGAGAAGTCGGTGCCCAGGAAGTTTGGATTCCAGTGCGGTTCGCATCTCTTCCACGTTCTTACCAGTTCGTTCAGCTGCTATTTCTAGCGAGCGAGCAATCATCGGGGTATCAACAAAATCAGGACAGACGGCGTTGACGGTAATTCCGTACTTGTTAAGTTCGCTTGCGGCGGCTCGAACGAGACCCACAACTCCATGCTTTGCCGCGGTGTATGCAGCAACATTTGGTTCACCGATTAATCCAGCCTTGCTAGCGACAACAATGATGTTGCCCGAGTTTTGCGATTTCATAGCGGGGATTGCCGCACGAATAAATTTAAATGGTGCAGTCAGATTTAGATCGAGCATATGGCTCCAGACCGAATCTGATGTTTTTTCAATCGGGACACTTACCGCATCTCCCGCATTGAGTATCAATACATCAATGCCGCCCCACTTCCCGGATACTTTTGCAATTACTGATTCAGAAATACCTTCAGCGAGAACGTCAGCCGCTATAGCAAGCGAGGTTTCTGGATAGGGCGCTGACAAGGAATCCAGGTCGGATTGGGTGCGAGCGCAGATTGCGACGCGATGGCCTTGCGCCAGCAGCTTCTCTGAAATCGAACGACCGATTCCTCGGCCGGCTCCAGTAATAAGGATGCGTAACGGAGTGGTCATAAACGGCTCACTCCATCTCGAAGGCTAATTCGCTCGGAAAAAGGGGCAAAAATGTATGGTGCGTTTTTCTAACGATAGACAATAATACGACATATGACAACCCCGGAAGTAATCATCGCAAACGCGGTACGCACCCCTTTTGGTCGCTATTTTGGCGCTCTCTCCAAGACCCGCCCCGATGATCTCCTTGGCTTCACTCTTAAGACACTAGCCGCCCGCACTCCTTCCCTAGACCTCACCAAGATTGACGATGTCATCATGGGTGACTCCAATGGCGCCGGCGAAGATAACCGCAACGTTGCGCGGATGGGCGCTCTTCTTGCAGGATTTCCCAGAACAATCCCTGGCGTCACTCTTAACCGGCTCTGCGGTTCTGGTGCGGAAGCATTTATTCAAGGTTCACGCGCCATCAGAAGCGGCGATGCACAATTTATTATTTCCGGCGGAGTTGAAGTGATGAGTCGTGCGCCATGGATTGTTGAGCGGACGAGCAAAGAGCAACCAACTGATCCGGTCTATCACCAGAGCACCGTGGGTTGGCGTATGACTAATCCAGAATTTCCGGCGCATTGGGTTCGCAGCTTGGGTGGATCGGCGGAAGTTGTTGCAGAAAAATTAGGAATCACTCGCCTTCAACAAGATGAATGGTCATTGCGTTCACACCAACTTGCGGCCGCGGCTTGGGATCGTGGAATTCATAATGATTGGGTCGCGCCATTTGCCGGCTTGACCCGCGATGAATCTATTCGCCCTGATAGTTCGTTAGAAATTCTGGGCGGGCTCAAGTCAGCATTCTCCGAGAACGGCTCGGTTACGGCCGGAAACTCATCGCCGATCAACGATGGCGCAGTTGCAGCGCTTCTCACAACACCGCGCAATGCCTATGAATTAGGACTTGAACCCATCGGAAAGATTTTGGCAGCCCAGATCGTTGCCACAGAGCCAGATCTCTTTACCTTGGCTCCCATTGATGCCATTAATAAGGTGCTTAAGAAGATTGACCGCAAAGCAAACGAAATTGTGATTTGGGAAATCAATGAGGCCTTCGCTGCGATGGTTCTTACCGTCCTTCACGAGATGCCCGAGATCAGCCACGATCGAGTCAACGTCAATGGTGGCGCCATTGCGATTGGCCACCCGGTAGGAGCTTCTGCATCCCGCGTGATTATTGAATGTGCCCGTGAACTCAAGCGCCGCGGTGGCGGTATTGGAATTGCTGCGGCATGTATTGGCGTGGGCCTAGGCGTCGCCGTGGCCATTGAAGTTGAAGCGTAAAGATAAGGTAATCCCATGATTTCACCGAAGGATTTCACTGACGTTATTTACACAATTGATCGCGGAGTAGCGATTCTGACCATCAATCGCCCTGATCGCTATAACGCGATGCGCGGTCGCACTGTCGATGAGCTACTCGCTGGCTTTAAGAGTGCGTGGGTTGATCCAAAAGTAGGCGCAGTCATTCTTACCGGTTCTGGCGAGAAGGCATTTTGTACTGGTGGAGATCAGAAAGAGCGCGCTGAAAAAGGAAATTACGGCGAGACCGAGACCGGAATGTTTGAAGTCGAAGCCCTCCACAAGATTATTCGAGCCATCCCTAAGCCCGTCATCGCAGCTGTAAACGGCTTTGCTATTGGCGGCGGACACGTACTCCACGTGCTCTGCGATCTATCCATTGCGTCAACTAATGCCAAGTTTGGTCAGGTTGGTCCGCGGGTAGGTTCATTCGATGCTGGCTTTGGTACTGCCTACCTTGCTCGCGTTGTTGGCGAGAAGCGTGCGCGCGAAATTTGGTTCTTATGCGAGCAATACGACCCAGCAACAGCTGAACGTTGGGGACTTGTAAATAAAGTTGTTGCACCAGAAGAATTGATGAACGCTGCTATGGAATGGGCGCTTAAGGTTTGCGATCTTTCACCTACTGCCTTGAAGGCGCTCAAGCATTCATTTAATGCTGATTCCGACCACATTGTTGGAATTCAATCACTCGCCTTCGATGTATTGGATCTCTACACCAAGACGGATGAAGCGAAAGAGGGCGGCAAAGCATTTACTGAAAAGCGCCTGCCTGATTTCAAGCAGTTTCGAGAATAAATAATTGCATGAAAAAAGGCCCGGACTCAATGAGTCCGGGCCTTTCTCTTTAACTATTACTTAAGGTTGGCTAGACGAGTCGCCCATGGCACGAATTGTGCGATGGTTGAGTTGTCGTAGAAATCAGCCTTAGTCTGGATTGTCTTATTCCATTGAGCCTTTGGACGATCCTTCAAGATTGAGATGGTGAGGTTTGCAAGTGATTGTCCAGATGAAACTGGGTTGTAATCCCATGAACCGTTGATCTCATTGTTCTTGATAGATGTAACAGCTTCTGGCTGCATTTGAAGACCAATAACCTTGATCTTTCCTGCCTTGCCAGCTGCCTTTACAGCTGCATATGCACCGAGAGCTGTTGGATCGTTGTAAGCAACGATTGCATCAACCTTTGGGTACTTGATAAGAGCTGCATCAGTTGCGGTGCGGCCACCTTCAGAGTTATCTGATGGGTTGTCGACGCGACCGAGGTAAGTGAACTTTGGTCCCTTAGCTGCAAGTGTTGCCTTGAAGAGTTCAGCGTGCTTCTCGAGCGCTGCTACTGGGAATCCAAGACCAACGTAAAGAACGTTTCCGCCTGCTGGAAGAACCTTCTTTAGGTATGCAACGCGATCATTTGCAAGAGCTTGTGATGTGAATGCATCTTGTACCTGTGCGAGTGCTGGTGATGGTGGAGCCTTGGTTGAATCATCAGTTGAGTAGTTCATGGTGATGACCTTGATGCCCTTTGCAGCAGCCTTATCAAGTGATGGCTTGAGACCCTTGGAATCGAGTGGATAAATGATCATGGCCTTAACGCCCTTGGTGATCATTGTTTCTACATCTGAGATCTGCTTGTTGCCATCGAGCTGTGCATCGATACCGAGCATGGTGTAGCCAGACTTCTTAAGAGTCTTCTCTGCTGCTCCACCAATTGCTGCCAAGTATGTGTTGGCTTGAATTGGGTAGCTGAAGCCAACCAATCCATTTGATGTCGCTGCCTTTGCAGGGGCTGTGCTTGTAAGTACAAGAGCAGCAACTGCGAGTAGAGGTAGGAGAACTACCTTCTTATTCTTTAGTGACATTACTTTCCTCTCTAGATTTTCTCCGACCAGAGTAATTAGCTCTAAAGCGATCGAAGAGAACTGCTGCTCCTAATAAAACACCGGTAACAACTTGCTGCCAGTATGAGGAGACTCCCTGAATGGTCAGGGAATTCTGTACGGTCTGTAGGAAGAGCAGTCCGATGACTGTTCCTGTGATGCTTCCTACGCCACCGCTGAGGCGAGTACCACCGAGCAAAACGCCGGCGACAACTGCGAGTTCGATACCTGCACCTGCTGTTGGAGCTGCTGATTGCAGACGACCAACTTGCATGATGCCGGCAAGTGCTGCGAGAAGTGCGGAGATGAAATATACGGTCATTTTGACCCGAGAGGTGAAAATACCGGCTAATCGAGCAGCAAACTCATTGCCACCAACTGCGTAAACATCGCGACCGAAATAGGTTGAACGAAGTGCCCAAATTGATAGACCAGCCACAACTATCACTACAAGCAACGGACCAGGGACTGGGCCAAAGTTTCCGTCTCCCAAAGTGTTGATGAGCTTGCCAGTATCCATGCTTCGAGTAGTTCCATTAGTCACCAGGTAGGCGATACCACGAAAAATTCCAAGAGTTCCGAGGGTGACGACGAATGAGTTGAGCCCTAATTTTCCAATCAGGAGACCGTTAATTCCGCCGACGACAATTGTTGTAATAACAATAGAGAGAAGTACGGCTGAAACTCGTGGCATATGTGTAATAAAGCCAGAGAGCAAAATTCCAGTGAATGCGAGAACTGAGCCAACTGAGAGATCAATGCCTGCAGTAAGAATGGTAAATGTCATTCCAATTCCGAGAATAATCGGAATTGCGGACGAGCGGACGATGTTGCTGAGGTTAGAGGCAGAGAAGAAGACAGGTTGGGTGATTGCCATGCCGATGATTAAGAGAATCTCGAGAACGAGAACTCCAAACCAGGCAGGCATGCTGCTTAGTCGAGGCAACTTAAATCCACGGCTCATTTTTTCGCTCCTGTCGCTGCGGAGACAACATCTGACTCCTCGATATTACTGCGGTCTAGATCTGCTGTGAGGTCACCGGCGTGCATCACCAGTACCCGGTCTGAAATCTCAAAGATTTCAGAAAGTTCGGAAGATACGCAGAGAATAGCTAGGCCTTCTGCTGCAAGTTCGCGCAAGATTTGATAAATCTCAGCCTTAGCGCCGAGGTCGATTCCGCGGGTTGCTTCATCCAATATCAACACTTTTGGCTTGGTCTCAAGGCAGCGAGCGATAACAACTTTTTGTTGGTTACCACCGGAGAGCGAGCTGATAGGTGCATATGGGCTCGACATCTTGATCTTAAATTTAGCGACCCAATCAGCAACAATCTTCTCTTCTTGCTTCTTTGAGCGCGGCTTTTGTGGGCGTCCATGAATCGAGAGCAGGAGGTTGTCGCGGATAGACATATCGCGAATTGTGGATTTCTCGCGGCGATCATCCGGAACGAGAACAACACCAGCATTCATGGTTGCACGTGTGGAGTGAGCAATAGTTTCCCCAAGCACGACAACATCACCGGCTTGGCGTGGATGTAAACCAACGATTGCTTCTACAAGTTCGGTTCGACCAGCACCGGCAAGTCCTGCCAGTCCAACGATTTCTCCTTTAAAAAGATTGAAGGAGATATTTTGGAAAGCGCCGTTGCGATCGGTCATGTTCTTTACTTCGAGAACTAGTTCTGGAGTGGTGTTCTTCTTCTCCATGTGAATGGCCTTTTTCGGCTTATTGAGAACCATGCGCTCAATCAGCCAATCTTCATTGACGCCTGCGCGAGGGCTGGTATCAATGAACTTACTATCGCGAAGGACGGTAAAGCGGTCTGAGATTTCAAGCATTTCTGACATACGGTGCGAAATCATGACAATCGCTGTGCCTTCATCGCGAAGCTGGCTAACTACTCGAAAGAGCGCTGCCACTTCATTAGGTGCGAGCGATGATGTTGGTTCGTCCAAAAGAAGTACACGAGTATCAGATGCAATTGCGCGAGCGATTTCAATGAGTTGCTGCTCGTGTTGAGGAATGCTTGCTACTTCATCCTTCGGATTTACATTGAGATTGAGGCGCTTTAAGACTTCAACTGCGCGCTTTTCGGTATCGTGCCAATCAATTCCAAACTTGCCGCGAGTTTGGTTGTGTCCAAGGAAAACATTTTCTGCGATTGACAGGTGTGGCACCAAGCTGAGTTCTTGGCTCACCATAGTGATGCCCTGCGCCATTGCATCGCGGACGCCATTGAAAGTTAATTCGGAACCATCAACTGCAATTTTGCCGTCATCTGGTTGGATTACTCCGGCCAAGATTTTAAGCAGCGTGGATTTTCCAGAACCGTTTTCGCCGGCAAGGGTATGGACCTCCCCAGCATGAAGTTCAAGGCTTGCACCTTGCAAAGCCTTCACGGCATCAAAGTGTTTAGTGATGCCAAGCATCGAAACGCGATTTGTCATGTACTAATTATTTCCGATCGTATTCAACGAGCTCGAGCTGGTTATCCCAAGGATCCAGAACATAAATAATTCGTTGACCTGCTGCGGGGCCTTCGTTGATTTCAATAGGGCCGGCCATAAAACGAAGTGAGTATTCGCTCTTGAGGTCAAGCACTGCATCAAGATCTTTAACTTTAAATGCGATGTGGTGGCCACCAAGGAAATTGTTCTTGGGCGGAGTTGCAGGGCGTTCTGTTGGACGATCGTATTGAAATAGTTCTAACCGACTTCCGTTGCCGTATTCCAACATGGCAAGTGTGAATCGACCATCAGCGACATTGACATGTGCTTCGGCCCAATCTTTTCCATCTACATTGTCGAAGTCGCGTGCATCAAAGGGTCCGAGGCGAAAAATTTCTTTACCACCAAGAAGTGTGCAATAGAAAGCAACAGCATCATCGAGGTGTGGAACAGTCATACCAACATGGTCCATGCCTTCAAGGCCTGGAAGATTTCTAGTAGTGATGGCCATGAGCTCTCCTGTTCGTGGACCCACAGACCCGAGGGCCTGATAAGTAAGGGGTTATTCTCACGCGTGCGTGTGCCGTTCGTCAAGGATTGGTCATATATCCAGATTGGGGTCGTCGAGAGGAAAACTGTTAAATCCCCACTAATTACGCTTAGCCAGAATAGTTTTATATCAATTTGTTATATAAGGAATCAGAACTTAACGTGCTAGTAACAACGCCAATTAATTTGGCATCAACCGCCCACCGTTAACGTCCAGCACGGTCCCAGTTATATATGAAGATTCATCACTGGCTAGGAAGAGCACTGGATCAACACATTCACGGAGTTCGGGCATGCGACCCAATGGAATTCCATCGAGAACCTCTTTACGGTCGTGCTCGCTCATTGCTTCAAACATTCCGGCGAGGCGATCGGTGAGAAATAATCCTGGCGCGATTGCATTTACACGAATGCCAAATTCGCCAACCTCTTTAGCGAGGCGACGAGTCAATCCCAAAATGGCTGCTTTGGAGGCGGCATATGGAATACCGGTTACCGGGCTGGCACTGCGTCCACCGATAGATGAGAAAGTGACGATGGCGCCGCCCTGGTTTTTCTTCATGTGTGGGATGACTGCGCGAGCGCAGTAGTAGGTTCCTTTTACATTTACATCAATTACTAAATCTAAATCTGCATCTGAAATCTGATCCATATCGCGCGGGGTTCCGAGTGACCCACCAGCCGCTGCAATGAGAATATGTATTCCACCTAGCGCTTCTGCGAGCGCATCGACTGCGGATGTGACCGCCGCCCCATCACGTACATCAACCACTCGGCCATCAGCCTTGGCACCCGAGGCGGTGAGTTTGGCGACGAGGGTATTGATTGCATCCTGGTTGGTATCAAGGATGGCAACTGCTCCACCTTGGGCAGCGACAGTGGTCGCCATAGCTGCGCCCAGTCCTCCCGCTCCACCAGTGATGAGTACCGTCTTGCCAGCAAAACGAGTAGTAGCCATGACGGAATTCTCCCTCAATTCGAAATTTAAACAAGCACTAGCGTAACCCTAGCGGGATGGTTTATTGTTGACGATAGTCAAATATTCGACATACCGTCGAATGGAGTTGAGTTAAGGGGCAGTACATGAAGATTGTTTCCATTGGTGGCGGAGCAGCCGGTCTCTATTTCGGCATCCTCATGAAGAAGCAAGATCCTTCTCATGAAATCACAGTCATCGAGCGAAACCGTCCTTATGACACCTTCGGTTGGGGCGTTGTGTTCTCGGACTCCACGCTTGGAAACTTTGTCCGCGCCGATGAACCAACGGCGCGCAGCATCTTGGGCTCGTTCAACCACTGGGACGATATTGATGTCCGCATCAATGGCAAGAATTTTATCTCTGGCGGTCATGGATTCTGCGGAATTGGCCGTAAGCGCTTGCTCAACATCTTGCAAGAGCGCGCCGAAGAACTAGG